>NZ_JAJDJV010000001.1:0-311495 GCF_020567625.1 Enterococcus sp. BWT-B8
TTCCTTTCTAGTTGGTTTTGTGGTGATTCTATTCTAGCGGAAATGTTGTGTGTCTTCCTTGTTTTTTAATGAGAAAATAGGACCGATAGATTTTTTTCTATCAGTCCAATAAATTATAGAGCCTAATTTTCGTAAAATGGGGACTTTTGTTTGTAATTATCCTAGATTTTCTCGTTTTGACGACATAGGCAGTCAAAACGAGAAAAAATTTGACTATTTTACTGACGACAAAAGTAATCCGAAAATACCAAAACGAACCTCCGAATTTAGCAAGGTTGAGGCTGATTTGCTTACACGTAGGACCAGTACCGTAACATACCCCACGGATGCTAAAAAGGTTGATAGTACTATATTCTCTATAATATAGTTGAGGAGACAGATCATTATGAATACAGATGATAAACGAGTAATTTGGAAAAAAGAGAGCGATTTGAAACTAATGCAGATTATTTTGAAATTTATTGAAAAACATCAAATTGACTCTGTGAGAAAATATTAACAAAAATTAAAAGAACATCCTAAAGAGGTCTCTAGTTTGTGGTGTATCCAAGAAAGATTTGGTTCTTGGGATCGGCTGCTAATTCAATTGGGAAAGAACAGACTAGAAAGGTATTGTTGGTCTAAAATGTCTAATGATGAACTGAAAGAAATTGTTGTAACATTTATTAAAGAAGAAGGAATTCGTTCTCAAAGAGCTTACAAGAGAAGAACTGTTGGAGATAAAACTATTCCTTCTCTAGACACTATGAAAAAGCGATTTGATGATATTAAACCTTTCTTTAAAAGAGATTCAGAAGGAACAGCTTCAAGTTTTGAACTTCTTTTTGAGTTAAGGAATGAGATTATTCGATTAGGTTTAGAAGAAAGTCTATCGATGAACGAGTTTAGAAACAGAGCGAACTCAGAATATTTGCCATCAGTGGATACCATTATGAGGAAAACAGGAAAGTCTTGGGAAGAGTTGATGGAAGAAATTGGTTTTGATTATAGGAAGGTGAATATAGAAAAGTTATTGAAAAATCTTAGATAATTCATTATTTTATATCTAAGTGTAAAGAATAAGTTTAATCATGGTATAATTGAATTAATTAAAAGTGGAAATTTGATTATCGATGAGGTGAAATAATGTTAGGAAAAGTTATTGATGACTACAAGCTTGTAGAATTTATTGGAAAAGGGTCGTTTGGTACTGTCTATAGAGCAAAAAGAAATGGTTTGAGTTATGCATTGAAAATATTTAATTATGATTACGTTTTTCAGGAATTTAAGAGGAATGGTGAAAATAATAGGATTTCAAGAGAAATTGCTGTTTTAGAAAAAGTAAAGCATATAAATGTTACTAAATATATAGATAAAGGAAGTTATATAGATAACACTCAGTCATATTTGTATTTAGTAATGGAATATATTAATGGTAGTGATTTGAAAACTCATTTAAACTCATTGGAAGATCCGATGAGTATTAGCGAAACAAATAATTATGTACAACAAATTCTTTCTGGATTAGATGCAGTGCATAAACATAATATAGTTCATAGAGACTTAAAACCAGAAAATATTTTTGTCACTAAAGAAGGAACTATTAAAATACTAGATTTTGGGTTATCAAAATTAATTGATTATACTTCAATCACTTCAACAGGAAGTACTGTAGGAAGTCCGCTTTATATGTCACCTGAACAGATTAGAGATAGTAAGTCAATTGACTACAGATCAGATTACTATTCATTAGGCGTAATCATTTATGAGATGTTAGCAAAATGTAGTCCTTATGGGGATGTTGATTCAATACATCAATTGTATTATAAAATTCTAAATGAACCCCCAAAATCTATACTTTTGTTCAATTATGAAATTCCAAATTATATAGATAATTTAATTAATTCTTTATTGAGCAAAAATAATTATGAAAGACCAAATTCTATAGAAAATATAAAGGATTTGCTTAGATCAGAAGTGGTATCCATTGAAATAGAAAATAGTTCGCAAGAAAAATCAGAGTTTTTCCTGCGGGTCTGGAATGAAAAAAGTATACTATCTGATTTTGCTCAAGATGGTTTTCGCATACCAAATTGTGTCTTTCCAATTAATCATCAAGATCAACAAAAAGGTCTGTTAAAATTAATTCAATCTAACTCTAGTTTTTTTATCGATCCTGCAACAACAAGACTGGCCTATGATTCATACTCAGAGGTAAAAGGATTAGTCGCTTTACCTTATGCTCCAAAAGGATTTGATAGGTTAGAAATACCGTCTTTTGAAGATTATTCAAAAATACAAGAGTATGTAAAACTAGTTGTAGAAGAGCAATTAAAGTTTAATCCGAACCAGATTGTTGCGCCTTTTCATGTCAGTAATAACACTTCTGATAATGCGGCTTTAAAGTATTCAGATGAATCTTGGTTTTCTTTAGATGTTAAGTTTTTAAAAGAAGCTAGAGATTATTTACTCAAGAATAATATTAAAAAAGATCTAATTATGGGCGTATGCATCAAGAGTGAGCTACTGTCTATCGCTTCTGAACGCGAATATTTCATTAATGTGCTAAGTTCGTTACCAGCAGATGCATATTGGATATATGTTGATAGTATAAATTACGATTCAGGTGTTTCTCAAATTTTTAATTATATAAAGACTTTGTTGGCAATTCAGAATTCAACAGGAAAAAAAGTAATTGCTGGTAGAGTTGGTAGTATAGGGATGCTATTGAATTCATTTGGGATTTATGGATTTGAATCGGGTGCTTCAAGATTTGAAACTTTTTCTGAAGATCTGTTTAAGTCATCAGAAGACAGCTATAACATGTATATCAGTTATTATTTCCCAGATATATTAAGATCAGTCCCAATTTTAAGAAAAGATCCCTCCAAGCTAGTTTCTATATTCAACTCTCCTATGGGGGATGAAATAAAATGCGACTGTCCGTACTGTAAAGATAAAGAAATTAGTGCTATACTGAAAGAAGCAAATGTAAAGAAACATTTTTTGTATCATAGAAATAGGGAGATGGAAAAAATGAATTCCTTCGAGAGTATTTCTGAGAGAATTGATTATTTTTATGATAGAATGAGTAAGGCACTTGTTATATATAAAAATTTAGGACCTATTTTTAAACCCAATCAATATCAGTTTATAAAGACTTGGATGCAAGTGGTTGAAAAACTTAGAATAGAAGTAGGGGTGTAATATGTGATGAGGGAAAGTGAAGTCGTGAAAAATCTTAACACTTTTCTTTTCGATAAGGGATTAAATTATGCTAATGAGATTAGGATGGGGATTGGAATTCCTGATGTGATGATTGGATTTGACATAGATAATGCTCATCCAAATATCGCAAATTATTATACATTAAGCATATACAGTCTTCTAAAGAGGAACGAAGGTAAAAGCTTCAAAGAAATTTTGGAAACTAGTAATTTAACGCCAAGAGAAATGAAGCAGAGTATTGGACTATTGGAAGAATTAGGTATAGTTTCTATGGAAGATAGTTCTATAGCTGTGAAAGATATTAATTTGGAGCATAGTGGAACAACCATATCGATTGAAGTGAAAGTTAAAGACTGGAAATTAGGTTTATTACAAGCTCAAAGATATCTTCAATTTTCAGATTACTCATATCTAGCCTTACCGGTAGAACATATAGCAAATGTAGATAAAAGAGAAGTAAGAAAATACGGAATAGGATTACTTTCGGTTGATAATAATGTAGTAATAGAGTTAATAAAACCAAAAATATCAAAAAAATGTGATAGCATATCAAAATATATTTCTATTTCAAGTTTGATTGATAAAATTTCCAAAACAAGCAATACAATTGATGATAATTTCTTTGAGAACACATCAATGATTTGGGATTAAGATAAAGACAGAAGCGGCATTCTTAATAAGAGTCTGCTGCTTTTTTGTTTTTTCTAATATTTGAGGAGAGTAACTAATAAGGCATTATAATTACTGAATGCAAATAATGAAAAAAATGTTGATTAAGAGCTTTAATTGTAATTATTTAGTTAGAATAATACTCATCAACAGAGGATTTTTCTTTTTCTATAGAAATAAATATTTTCATTAGTATTGCATAAAACTCTTTTAGAATATTCTGAAAACTACCTTCTGTGGGATTTGTGAAAAAAAACTGTGCTGACGCAACGGATGACTGTTTTCCAGAAAATTTTGTGCTAGTATTCAACTGAAAACAAAAAGTTACGCATCATTTTTCCTTTTTCTCACGTAGGAATCAACTTCTCTAACCAACATTCAACTGGACGGAACAATAAATAGCGAAAGAATCGTTTGATTTGGAAAACAGATTGTTTCGTGTTTGTCTCTATTTTGATGAGAAAGGTTAACAGAGCGGAAATCAGCGTTAAAATCAATTGATTATGCACGCCCTTTTCGCTATGAGAAAAGAACGTTTTACTGGTCATGTGTTGCTTGATATGTTTGAAAAACAATTCGATTTGCCAACGAGCATGGTACATATCTGCTATTTCTTTTGAAGAACAGTCCATTCGATTGGTAATGAATTGAAACGCACGTCCACTTTTGTCTTGAATGGTCACTAGTCGAAAGTTAGCTGTCAAATAGGTTTTAGAACCTAACCGAACGAGTTCGTCTCGTAGAATTTCTTCTTTGAGTGAGGAGGCCAACGTTGCTACTACATGAACGTTGGTATTTTTCTTGATACGTGTGACGAAGAAATAACCATCCCAATGCATCTGATCCATCTTTTCAAAGTCCAAGTAGCCACGATCAAAGACATAGGTCGTTTCGGGTTGATTCACTAACACATTCAACTGAGTAACATCATGTTTGTGAGCATTAGTCAACGTGAAATCAGTAGGATACATCGTGGCATCCTCCATGTAACAGTAATTCAAGTGCAGTTTGACCCCTGATTTGGTTTTTCGAAAAGTCGCCCATTTGTGTCGCTTCAAGCTGAGAGAAAAAGTGCTGGAATCAATCAGATAAAGACTGTTTCGTTTGGTTGGTTTCATCTGGTGTTGGACTTTTTCTAAAAGCTGTTGAAAAATTTCTTCTAATACCTTTGGTTCAAGTACGTTGAACGCACGAGATAATTGGGTATGACTAATGGTTGTCACATCGGTTTCTATTTGAAGCGATTCGTTAATCAGAGAGGTACTCAAATCACGTAAACTCTCTTTTTCTTCATTAATTACGTAGAGAAAAAGTTTCAAGACCGATTCAAAAGACAATTTTTTACGATACGAATTGTAATCAAGAATCCATTTTTTTGAGTAAACAGAAAGATTTTCTAATTTTATGGCAGAAAACCATTTATTAAATGCTGAATTTGTTTTATACTTATCCATGTATGGTCCTTTATATTGGTCTTGGATAAGTCATCCGAGTTCAATTATAAAGGATTTTTTTTTGTCATGGAATAGGTGAAGAGTTTAATACAACACCAGTGAAATATTTTATATTTAAGTAATCAAAATTTTTACTTTGATATTCTTTTTTTGGAGAGATTGTGATGAGAATACTTGATACTACAGAAACTAAGTATATTTTCAAAAATTAATTAGGAGAAAACAAATGAATAAGAAAAAGCGTCAAGCAATCTCGCTAGTGGGTGTTCTCACAGTGATGATTGCTTTTTTTATTACCCCAATAACGGCTCTTGCAGCTTCGGTCAATTATGAAAAAATTGGGGATTATGTTTTTACTTAGCATGTTGCTTCACTAGGAGGCTTACACTGGACGGACAATGGTGTGCATATGATCAAAGCCGATAATCAACCTGCTTTTTGTATTGAACATGGTGTTTTACTGAACGGCGGTTCAGGATTTACACCATCAGAACTAAATAGTACAGAAAAAGAACGGCTATCTTTGATTTCATATTATGGTTATCAACTTAGTCCTACAATGGAAAATTATGGCATTACTCAAAACATCATTTAGGAAGAGTTTGGTGATACATTATTAACCACTCAACTTCCAAACTATGCAAATCGAAAAAATGAAATTCTAACGAAAGTAGCCAACCATAAAATTAAGCCAAGTTTTACGAATCAGAACATCACGTTGAATGTTGATGCTTCCATCACGCTAACAGATACAAATAATGTTTTATCAAAATATGGCAATCTTTTAGATAATTCCGCAAACCTACAAATTGAAAAGAATGGAAATACCTTGAAACTAACTGCTACGGCTAGTTCTAAAGAGTCTGGTGAGCTTCAATACAGTATGGTTCCAAAAGATCAAGTGGGTCAAAGTTTCATTTAATAAGAAACCTGGTGAATAGACTGTAGCAACATGTAAATTATCCAATGTTGGGGAAATGAATCTAGCGATCCAAGTAAAGCTCAATGGAAATGTAAAATTGAAAAAAGTGGATGAAGATACTGGAAAAGCTGTGCCTAATATGAAAATGAAATTTAAGTATAACGGACAGACAAAAGAAATCAGAAGATAATTGTCTTTTAGATTCTCTAACTAAGTACAAAGTGCGAAAGTCCTTGTATATCAAGGGGTTTTTCTTTTTCATCAAAAAACAACAAAAGGTGAGGCACTCATAACAGAACCTCACCTTTTGTTTATTGAATTTTATCTAGGATAAGCTGTGCACACTCAATTTGGTTGGGAATATTACCTGCTTCATCTTTGACACGCCAAATATCAGGAGTGATTTCATCAACGACATACATTCTTCCATCATTATCACAGCCAATTTCAATTTTAAAATCAATTAAGGTTAAGTTCATTTCTGCTAAAGAATCTTTAAGAACTGTCCCAACTTTTGTTAAGAGATCGAGTGCTTCTTCGTATTGTCCGGGTTTTAAAATCCCCTTCATCTGGCACAGACGATCAGTAATCAACGGATCACCTTGTTCATCGTCTTTCAACGTGACTTCCAAATAAGGCGGGTTAAATGGTAATCCTTCTGGTAAGGTGAAACGGCGACACATACTGCCCGCCGTGAAATAGCGTAGAACAAATTCTAAATTTGGTACCGTTAGTTGGCGAACATTCATTATACCTTTTTCGATATCTGCCCCCAAGTAATGCGTAGGGATGTCATTTTTTTCCATTAGTTCAAAAAAGTATTGGGAAACAGTTAAACCAATTTTTCCCTTACCGACAACACTGCCGCCGACTGTGTTGGAACCTGGATCAAAGACGCCATTTTCACCGGTTGCACTGTCTTTAAATAATAAGTAAACTTCTTTACTTTCTTCATCCAGTAAGACTGTTTTCGTTTTACCATCGTACAATTCTTTCATGTTCTTCCCGCCTTCTCAAAAATATTCAGTGTTTTCAAAAATGATACCATTGAATATTTATGATGTCGATGTTTTTCCGTATTTTAATGATAAAAAGAAGAATAAAGTTCGGTTTTGGATGATAATTAGTGTGGGTTCTAGGTTAAATTGGTTTTTACACTGTTTTTTTCTGATGTTTAATCGGCATAAGTTTTCATTAAGGAACCAGAAAACAATTGAAGTCATGGATGTGGATATCAGAGATGTTTTCTTCTAATAAGGGGTGTTTCCTTTTTTTGTAATCAACTGTTAAAAAAGGGAGATAGAGATTCTCCAACGATGTGAAATAATTATATAACCCAGTTTCCTTTGCTTGTCCATAAGTCTCTTGAACGTGTATGACAAATGAAGAACATAATCGAATTTATTTGTTTATTCATTAACCAGGGAGTGGAAAAGTCGAACAGGCTGCTGCAAAATATTTTATTGTATAAAATATCAATTGCTTATTGTGACAAGAGACTGATAAAGAGGAGCAGCTTCGATGCTATATAGTTTCTAGTAGTTGCTGTTCCAATGCGCTAAATAGTTTTGCTGTGAATGAATTCATTGCTTCTCTTCCAGTAGGGTAGTTCATACGGTTGAATTAAATTATTCCTTTACGTATAGTTCGGATTTTTGTTTGTATTCAGTCTCATTAGAATTTGCTATAATATATATTACCTGTTGTTTTTAATGATTAAGTATATTTTTAGATGAATAATTCAGCTTAAATGAATGAAATATAGATCAGCTATTTCAATTTGGAAAGGATGTAAAGAATCAATGTCAAATTCTTCTCGACAAAAAAAACGACATAGGAAAAAAAGAAAAACTGGATTTCCCTGGATTGCAAAAGCTTCAATCATACTGTCTATTATTCTAATTTTGATAGTCAGCTATTTTTTTTGGAACCAGCCAAAGAAGCAGCTGGCTGAAGCAGAAAAAACGACCTCTTTTTCAAAGACTTCAGAGGAAGAGGTACTTTCAACATCCTCAACATTCTCCGAAAGCAGCTCCAAGTATTCAGGTAAAGCGGAAGAATCAACAATGAGTTCTGAGCAACAGCCTACTGAGGAAGAGTTGGAGGATCAGCGGATCGCCAAACAAATGGAAAACACAGTTATTTCACGACCGATGACCTATGAACGGTTGGATGAGGGCATAAATGGGGAGCTATTGGGAAAAATAATTTGTGATAAGATTGGACTGAATATTGACTATTTTCAAGGTGTTGGTTATGAAACTGGAAGTGAATGGTCTAACGATCCCAACTCTGATGATCAGCGTTTACTAAATGCCTGTGGAGCAAAGAAAGAGCAGGTACTGGGTCAAGATAACGTGGTTGTTGCAGCTCATTCAGCATTTTATGCAACTCCTGAAGAATATTTTAATCCGCTTTTAAAAACAGAAGCAGGAACAATCGGTGAGTTAGACACTGTTGAAGGATTAATGTTAAAGATAAATGATACAATCCATGTTTTACAATTTTCTGATAATAAAGAGTACAAATTTAGGGTTTCCGATATTTTTCTTGATGATGAAACAGGTATTTTTTCTAAAACAATAGATGCACAAGGAGATATTGATGGGCGACCTCAACTTACCCTCTATGTTTGTGCTGATCCAATAGGCAATAAACGCTTAGTTATTCAAGCCGAATTAGCTAGTATATCTGAGGCTTAATTCAAGTGCACAAGGGAACAACCTTTCTGATGATTTGCGGTTTTAGATGATGCCATTTTATCAGTAAAAGTTGTTCCTTTTTTATGTTTGAACACTTAAAAAGCACTGGTCAATTTTCCTTAAGGAATTTCTGCCAGCATGAAACATTATAGAGGCTTTTTTGTCACTCTTTTAAAGCTGGAATGGATACTTTTATAGATACCTATCCACATCCGCTAATAGATTTTTTAATTTCATAGAAGAAGTTAGCTAGCAATACTCCTTTCATACTATGTGTAATATTCATTCCTCTTTCAGGTATAATTTCCCCAATATCCATTTTACTGATTTTGAAAGCTCAACATCAGCAATTTTCCAACTCTCATCATTCTTTTTATTATCCAATGCAAACGTAAATAATTTTGATTGAATTAAGAGTATAAAACTAATCAAAGAAAGATAACGTTAACGCTATTGACTTATGAATCAACTGAACCAGTTGATTTGAAATAGAATAAATAAAATACCGGATGCTTCTCTGGTTGAATGCATGAAGAAAATTCCACTTGAGTAAGTTTGTCCGACATCTTAAAAGAAACTAACTCATGTCGTGGCGGGCGGCACTTATAAAGATTGATGATATGCTAATTGCATTATAAATCGAGAAGGTCAGAAGCTTGATGGAAATTATGGACAAACGATCAAGATAATTCTAGCATTCAATGAAGTTTCCGAAAGAAAAATTGAGAACTTCCTCAATTTTTCGCATGAAAGAGTATTGGCAATGCTCAATGTATATGGAAAGAATTATTTAGATAGGGCTATTATCTTGGCGAATCAAAATAGAGAGGCGATTTAGATGAGAAGACGTAAATTGTTGGTTCTCTGTTTACTTATCTTTGTGCCATCTGGGTGCAGCGTATAGTCCTCTAAAAAGAAAATATCCTGTTCTTTGTTAAATCAACATATACGGTATGGAATGATAATGGCTAGAGATACCTATTAGAATATGCGAATGATTGAAATATTCAGTTTTCAGTTATTCGCCGGATTATTTTGGAGCGTTTTATTCGTTCTAAAATAACCCGGCGATGTTGTTTTAACCAATTTTTCTGTAGACCCCGGGTGTAAGTCCGGTCTTTTTTTTAAATAGTCTGCTGAAATAAGCAAAATTATCCCAGCCCAGCTCCAGAGCAATTTCTTGAATCGATTGATCGGAGTAGCGCAACAGATCTTTTGCAAAGGAGATCTTTTTGTTGATTTGGTAGTTGATGGGCGGCTGTCCGATAAACCGTGAAAACTCTCTGTTTAGCTGATATTTATTAATATGAAACTGTTTTTCCAGCTGTTCCATTGAGAGTGATTCTTTAAACTGTCGGTCAATAAAAGCCTTCATGGCTAATACATAATCTGGAATTTCTTCATAAGTAAAATCCAACTGATTTTTCTGAATCAGCAATTCATTTAGGAGCTGATGC
The DNA here is from genome assembly GCF_020567625.1 of Enterococcus sp. BWT-B8. Lineage (NCBI taxonomy): Bacteria > Bacillati > Bacillota > Bacilli > Lactobacillales > Enterococcaceae > Enterococcus > Enterococcus sp. BWT-B8. The sequence goes on from NZ_JAJDJV010000001.1 coordinate 10,412, forward strand.
AACAGTACAGAGCTTTGGAAATCTGTTTGGGCATGCCGGTTTTCCTGTACATGTAATAATTGACGAAGGATTAAATGAATCGGATTTTCCAAATTAGCTGTGTTACTGTGAAAAACATTGGAGCCGTTCTTCATGAATTCCTGATAGAACAATTCAGAATTTCCTCCATAAAAATGCACCCAGTCCATTTCCCATGGCTCTTCACTGATGGTCTGGTAATGCTGATAGTCCATACAGTCAATAAAAAAAATATCTCCGGCTTCGAGTATGTATTTCTGATTCTTATAGGCGAGGCAGCCTTTACCTGAATGGGTGAACTTCATTAAAAAGGATGGCAGATTTTCTCTTTCTGTGAAATAAGGGCGGGAAGCTTTAAAATAACCTATTTCCTGTACATAATAAAAAAGCTCTTTACTTTTTTCAGAAGGCGTATTGATGTAACGGATGGAATCCTGGCTCCAAGAATGGTTTGCTTTTTCCCAATAAGACATTTGATTTTCTCCTTCTATCAAGATAGTGCAATTATATATCAAAAATGTTTGATGTGAAAGAGGTGAAATCATACTATTATTAGTTTGTGATCGGAATTTTTGTGGATTCATCTTTATAAATGATACCGCTTTATGTTCTGACAAGAAAGTGAAATGGAAGGTGGGAGAATGATCGATACATATATTGCTGTAGATATTGGTGCTTCAAGCGGCCGTTTAATGAAAAGTAAATGCAAGGCAGATGGCAGTATCACTCTAGAAGAGATCCATCGATTTAAAAATGGTTTTAGAAAAGTTGATGGTCATGACCGTTGGGATATTAAACGGCTGATAAAAGAAATACTTATCGGGTTGGAAAAATTAAAAAAATCCGGAGTTGCTTCTTGCTACGTTGGGATTGATACATGGGCGGTTGATTATTGTCTGGTTGATGAAACAGGCAGGCTGTTGGAAGAACCGATTTCTTATCGGGATATCAGAACGGAAAATGCGATTAAATTTTTTTCTGAGGCTTACTCATTAGAAAAATTATATGACAAAACAGGTATCCAGATACAGCCGTTTAATACACTCTTTCAATTATTTGTTGAGGATAAGGAGAAGTTGAGTCAGGCTGCGAAGCTGCTGCTTATTCCAGATTATTTGGGTTTTGTTTTTACTGGAAAAGCAGTTACGGAGAAAACCAATGCTTCTACCATGCAGCTGCTAAATCCTGCCACACAGGATTGGGATCAGGAGTTGTTGGCATTAGCTGGAATCACTAAAGAGCAGTTATCCTTATTGGCTGATCCGGGAACTTTTCTTGGAGAGTTGATAAAGGATCAGTTCTTGGAATATGACTTGCCGAATGCCAGCTTTATAACAGTTGCGACACATGATACCGCCTCGGCTGTGATCGGCACGCCGGGATGCGGCAAAGAGTGGGCCTATCTCAGCAGCGGAACTTGGTCTCTTTTAGGAATTGAAACGAAGGTTGCCACTATCACACGCAATGCATTTTATGAAAATTACACCAATGAATGGGGGGCACATAATACGATTCGCTTTTTGAAAAATATTATGGGCATGTGGCTGATTCAGGAGGTTGCCCGCATACAGAATTATCAATACAGCTATGCTGAACTAGCTGTTATGGCAGCAAAGGAAGAGCCCTTTCAGCAATTCATCAATGTGAATGATGAACGGTTTCTGAATCCGGAAAATATGATCCTCACAATACAAGATTATTGCCGTGAAACTAGTCAAAGGGTTCCGAAAACTACCGGACAAATCGCTCGCTGTATTTATGACAGTCTTGCTTTGTGCTATGCCGTGGAGCTGGAGAAGATGAAAGTGCTGACGGATACCGGTCGACCGATTGATAAACTGCAGATTGTTGGTGGAGGATCAAAGAATAAATTTTTAAATCAGCTGACAGCTAATGCTGCTTCAATCACTGTTGAAGCCGGACCGGATGAGGCAACTGCTATCGGTAATATACTTTTGCAGATGATCGCTGCAGGTACGTTTAAAGACCTGGAAGAAGCAAGAGAGGCCATCAGGCAGTCATTTGAGATCTCTGTTCATGAACCTGAAGCATTCGATGCAGCAATACTTGATTCGTATAAAATTTTTTTAAAGGGAGCGAAAAGCTAAATGACAATAAAACAGCGTTATGAAGAAGCGAAAAAGAAATATGCTGCTCTGGGAGTGGATACAGATAGAGTAGTGGAAAAGATGGATGAAGTGAAAATTTCCATGCATGTCTGGCAAGGGGATGATGTCAAAGGATTTCTAAGTGATGCTGAGCTTTCCGGCGGTATTTCTGTAACAGGTGATTATCCGGGAGCAGCACGAACTCCTGAAGAACTTCGAAAGGATCTTGAAAAAGCGTATGCAATGATTCCGGGAAATCACAAGCTGAATCTTCATGCAATCTATCTGGATACGGAGGAGCAGGTAGATTTGAATGAGATTGAACTAAAGCATTTTGAAAAATGGGTAGCCTGGGCTAAAAAACAGGAGGTGGGGCTGGATTTTAATCCGACCTTTTTCTCACATCCCATGTATAAGGATGGCTTTACGCTTGCATCTGCAGATAAAGAAGTTAGAGATTTCTGGATTGAGCATGGCAAACGTTCAAGAAAAGTGGCTGAATACTTCGGAAAAGAGCTGGGTCAAGTCTGTGTAAATAACTTTTGGGTACCTGACGGCTTTAAGGACAATCCAATTGATCGTTTATCGCCAAGAAAGAGATTGATGGAATCACTGGATGAGATTTTCTCAGAAAAACTGGATGAAAAATATATCTTAGATGCCGTTGAAAGCAAGCTGTTTGGGATCGGTGCGGAAGCTTATACTGTGGGCTCTCATGAGTTTTATATGGGGTATGGTCTGACAAGAAAGAAGCTGGTTTGTCTGGATGCCGGACACTTTCACCCGACAGAGGTCATTTCAAATAAACTTTCTTCTTTGTCATTGTTCAGTGAAGGAATCCTGCTGCATGTCAGTCGTCCGATCCGTTGGGATAGTGATCACGTGGTAATCATGGATGATGAGCTGCAGGAAATCGGAAGAGAACTTGTCCGTAATGACTTGCTGCCGATAACCAATATCGGTCTGGATTTTTTTGATGCGACAATTAATCGTGTTGCTGCTTGGGTCATTGGAACAAGAAATACACAAAAGGCAATTATGAAGGCGATGCTTGAACCCACAGAGAAGTTAAAAGAGATTGAGCTTTCCGGCGACTATACCACTCGTTTGGCAATGATTGAAGAATTAAAGGATTACCCATTTGCAGATGTCTGGAATTATTACTGCGAGTTGAAGAAGGTACCTGTTGGACTGGATTGGCTGACGAATGTCAAGGAATATGAAAAAAATGTATTGAGCAAACGATAATGAATAGGAGTCAAGAAAGTATTGACTTAAATGAATTGTTGGATAGTTTAAGAAAGGAATGTGTAACGTAAATATGAAAAAAATGGATATTTTACAAGCACCATTTGTACGTGAAATGGTTGAGGTGACAACGAATTTATACCGTTTAGGCTGGGATGAGCGCAACGGCGGCAATATCTCCTATTTATTAACGAAGGAAGAAATTTTACCATTTCTTGATCCAAATGAGGTACTAAGAACGATCCCCATGATTTTTGACGGAAGCAAGCTTGCCGGAAAATACTTTATCGTGACAGGTTCCGGAAAATATTTTAAAAATGTTTCTGCCGCTCCGACTGACAACCTTGGTGTTGTTCGCGTAAGCGATGATGGGAAAGGGGTAGAGCTGCTGTGGGGACTGACAAATGATGCGGTACCAACGAGCGAGTTGCCCAGTCATTTTATGAGCCATATTGCTCGTTTAGAGGTTGATCCGGAAAACCGGGTGATCATGCATAATCATGCCAGTCATTTACTGGCGATGAGCTTTACTCATAATTTGGATGAAAAAGCATTTACTCGTACCTTATGGCAAATGTGTACAGAGTGTTTAGTTGTCTTCCCGGAAGGTATTGGGGTTCTTCCCTGGCTGGTTCCTGGAACGAACGAGATTGGTAAAGCCACAGCAGCAAAGATGAAAGAAACACGCCTAGTATTATGGCCCCAGCATGGTATCTATGGTGCTGGAAAAGATATGGATGAAGTCTTTGGATTAATTGAAACGGCTGAAAAAGCAGCAGAAGTCTATACCTATGTTTGTGCCCAGGGCGGGATAAAACAGACAATCTCAGATGAGAATCTTTGGACACTGGCTGATGCGTTTGGTGTAATCCCTAAAGAAGGCTATCTTGAAGAACGATAGGAATTAATTTTATGGCGTGAGGAGTACTTGTTGATTATAAAAATACAGCTTTTGCAAGTACTTAATCACTCTTACTTCAATTGTTTTGAAAGTAGTTTATATAGAAAAATGCAAGGTGGGACTAGGGAGATGGCAAACAGAATGATTTTATATTTTGGAAAGGGAGCCATTAGCGAGGCTGCAGGAGAATTCAAAGTCTGATGCAACAGTTATGAAAACTATCGGATGGTCTAGCCGGAGAATATCATATTCTATAAATTGGAAATAAACCCTCAACTGGTGATGGTGAGTCCATAGCTATTAAAAATGAAAATTTTTTGTTTTGGAATATACGGATTTTGGCTATTCTCATTTAAAGTGATACTTTATTAACCTGTAAAATACCCGTCTTTAAGTGATGAATTTTAATAGCTGTATACTATTTTGAGTTGGCAGAGTATTCTTTAAGATGCTCTGCCAACTCTTTTTAACTGCAATTAAAGATAAAATAGATTAAAGTTGTAAGTAAGGATAAATGATGCTGTTCTTCACTGGTATATTTTCAGGATGATTTGCTTATTTATCCTATTTATCAATCGATAAATTTGACGGCAGCTGTAGGAGCGTGCTCCTGCAGCTGATCTATCAGTTATTCTTGATGACAAAAGAAAGAATATTCAGGTTCAGCAAAAGTTTTTGAATGAATAGGAATGTCTGAGAATATTAAGGAATGGTCGTTCTAGTTTAGAATTTTTCTGAGTTAGAATTATCATTTCTTTTTCATCAAAATCTTTACTTCCATTTTGAGTTGGTAGTAAAAGCAATGTTTCTATCATTCCAGAGATAAAGATTGCTGCTTTAGGAGGTTATTAATTATTTAAATTACTCTTTAAAAAAACTAATAAAAAGATTCATTTATTTATTTTCAAATGTTATTTATTAATTTGGAATCGACAAATAATATCCATGTAATTAAAAGCCTTCAATTTGATGACCTGCTGACTCCTGCAGTGATAATGGATGTTGTCTTAATAGTATCTTTTTTAACACTGGGAAAGCTTTATTATCTTATTTATTAAGTTACTCCTCTTTTTACATTAGAAAAAACTTATTTTGGATTAATATAAATTTTTAAAAGGAACGAGTGTAAATTTATTTAAAAGGATGTATATATTCATCCTTTCTGCATAATGAGAAGGATTGGGCATTAGTGAAGAGAAAAGGCTCGTTTGGAAGCGTTTAAATAATTGTTATTATAAGGGTGTCCAAAATAACAATGGGAGGTTTTATTTATGGAAAATGCAATTAATGTTTTTTCAGAAATTGGAAAGCTGAAGCAAGTGATGCTGCACCGTCCAGGTAAAGAATTAGAAAATTTGATGCCTGATCATCTGGAGCGGCTGCTGTTTGATGATATTCCTTTTTTAGAACAGGCAAGAAAGGAGCATGATTATTTTGCAAATACACTTCGCTCAAAAGATATTGATGTCTTGTATTTGGAAGATTTGGCAGCAGAAGCACTGATTTCTGAAGAAATTAAGAATCTGTTTCTGGATGAATATCTTAATGAAGCAGCTATTCAGGATGAAACAATTAAACATGAAATTAAAGAATACTTTCTGTCACTTGATACAAATCGTGAATTGATCGATCAGTCGATGGCAGGCTTAAGAAAAAATCAACTGTCGGGGATTCAGTCCACTTCATTAACAGGATTAGTAGATGATCACTATCCTTTCTTCATTGACCCAATGCCGAACTTATATTTCACCAGAGATCCGTTTGCTACGATTGGTAACAGTGCTTCTTTGAATAAGATGTATTCAGAAACAAGGCGAAGAGAAACACTTTATGGGAAATATATTTTTAAATACCATCCAATGTTCAAGGACAATCCGGTTAACCTACTTTATAATCGTGAAAATAATACAAGAATCGAGGGTGGTGATGAACTGGTTTTATCCAGCAAAGTAATGGCAGTGGGCATCTCTCAAAGAACTGATGTCGTTTCGATTGAGCGGCTTGCATGCAATATTTTTGAAAGTGAAAAAAGCTTTGAGCATTTATTAGCCTTTAACATTGGGGAGAAAAGAAAATTTATGCATTTAGATACGGTGTTCACTATGGTGGATTACGATAAGTTTACCATCCATCCGGAAATCGAAGGGGATTTGATTGTCTATTCTATTTCAAAGGAAAATGGGGAGATAAGGATTGTTGAAGAAAAGGATACACTGGAACATATACTCTGTCGTTATTTAAAATTATCGGCTGTTGAGCTGGTTCGCTGTGGAGGTGGTGATATTACTGCAGCTGCAAGAGAGCAGTGGAATGATGGATCAAATACATTAACGATCGCACCGGGAGAAGTAGTTGTCTATGATCGCAACGTGATTACGAATAAGCGTCTGGAAGAAGCCGGAGTGAAATTAAACTATATTCCAGGCAGTGAGCTTGTTCGCGGTCGCGGCGGACCAAGATGTATGAGTATGCCGTTTGTAAGAGAGAATATCTAGCGTGAGTACGGAAACTAGCTGAGATTTCAAGAAGTAAAACGAAAAATGTACCTGGTTTAGTCAAACGTCCAGCCGAATTGTTTATGAACCAATTTTAGGGGACACCCAATAAACTTACGATCCGTCATTTTTTTAAATAGCAATGATTCAAGCGGAAGTAAGCTGTACTAGATGGGGATCAATACACGCCATCACGGTGTAAAAGAAGTTTCGATGTTTTTACGTAGCTTCATCGTTTCCAACCCATGATCGACCAATACTTGTTTATTGATCCGCCTTGATTGAACCCAATTAGAACAATATTTTGCGAGTTTCCGGACTTGTTCATAATTTGAAAGAGGTGTTTGTTATTAAAAGGGTAATGTTAGTTATAATTGGAATTGTTGCGATTGTGTTTTCCTCCATCTATGTTTACCAAATTCCTGTTAAAAAATATATTGCAGAACAAGAGTTGTATGAATTACTTGAAAATGAATATGGGCTGAAATCAACCAATATTCAAATTACTAATATTATTAGGGATATAAAAAGTGTGAGAGGAGGTGTTGGCATCAGATTTACCGTGACAAATAGTTCGTTGTTATATGATTACGATTACTCTGTTTCAAAGAAAAATTGGATTCGTGGTTATGTAGAAAATGGCAGGTATTATAATACAAATAAAATGTTTTTTGAGGAGGAATGATATGAAAAAATTTTTGTGTATTCTAAGTTTTTTAGGAATTTTCACTGCTCTTTTGTTTAATAGTAGTAAGGTATTTGCAAGTGAGATGGATGATTTCTTAAGCGAGTATGCTTTAGTCGGAGAAAAATTAGATGAATTTGAAAGAAACGAACGCTTTCAAATAAGTCAGAGGGGAGCCAAAGAAAAAGCTTTGGATTTAGCGACATTACAGGAGCAATATGAACAATATAGGTCAATTGGGGTCTTTGATGAGGAAATTACTTTTGATTTATATGTTCAATTAGCAACAACTCCCCTTCCATCTGATCCAGTAATTCCAGAATTTCGAAGTGTTGCCGGAAATCCCCAAGCTGGTGATATATTAATTACTAAATTACATGGCAATAGCTCAAAGCTCCTTCATAAATAAAACCAAGTTATTTGCCAGTTTTAATTTTAGATTAAGAAACTATGCAGTTCAAAAGAATTGTTGGATCTTTGGTAGGTTTTCCAGTATGAGAATAGGCCTATCGAAGTAATGGGATGGCTGGATCCAAATCCAGCATTTGGAAGAGTTGGATATTGTTGTGATGGAAGATCAAATTGTCATTTGGTATTTTCGCTAAGGCGACATTCAATTAAGATAAATAACAGGAAGGGGTCATAACTTGACGGAGCATAAAAAAGATCACCTTTCATTTAGATACAGGGTACTTGTTCACAAGCGATTATCAAGAACGGTTTTTCTTGCCAAGTAAAAACCCTTAAAAATAGGAAAAAATTGAGGTAGATCAACAGCAACAATCTTGATTGAACCCAATTAGAACAATATTTTGCGAGTTTCCGAACTTGCTCATCTAACATAGGAGGAACGAAAATGACATCAGTATTTCAAGGTAGAAGCTTATTAGCAGAAAAAGATTTTAAAAGAGAAGAGCTGGAATATTTAATTGATTTTTCCATTCATCTCAAAGATTTAAAGAAACAGAATATACCGCACAGATATTTGGAAGGAAAAAATATTGCGCTTCTTTTTGAAAAAGCATCCACACGTACAAGAGCTGCGTTTACCACTGCGTCCATTGATTTAGGGGCTCATCCGGAATTTTTAGGCGCAAACGATATTCAATTAGGGAAAAAAGAATCTGTTGAGGATACCGCAAAAGTTTTAGGAAGGATGTTTGACGGAATTGAGTTTCGTGGTTTTAGTCAGGAAGTAGTGGAGGATCTGGCAAAATATTCAGGTGTACCGATTTGGAACGGGTTGACAGATGAATGGCATCCAACTCAAATGATTGCAGATTTCATGACTATTAAGGAAAACTTCAAAACGCTGGAAAACATTACACTTGTCTATGTTGGTGATGGTCGTAACAATATGGCAAACAGCTTGCTGGTTACAGGAGCGATTTTGGGTGTGAATGTTCGAATTTGTGCACCAAAGGAACTGCATCCGGAAAAATCAGTCGTAGATTATGCTGAACAATTTGCATCAAAATCAGGCAGTAAATTACTAATCACAGATGATATTGCAGAAGGCGTAAAAGGTGCAAATGTACTTTATACAGATGTTTGGGTTTCAATGGGTGAGGAAGACAAATTCGAGGAACGTGTGAGTATGCTTAAGGATTATCAGATTAATATGGATATGGTAAAAGCAACCGGTAATGCTGATGGAGATCTGATCGTTCTTCACTGTTTACCGGCATTTCATGATACAAATACAACCTATGGAAAAATGATTAAGGAAAAATTTGGTATTGAAGAAATGGAAATTACAGATGAAGTTTTCCGAAGTAAATATGGAAGACAATTTGAAGAAGCAGAAAATCGGATGCATTCCATTAAAGCAATTATGGCAGCGACTTTAGGAAACCTGTTTATTCCAAAAGCATAGGTAGAAGGAGGAGTATGTGTGACTCAAAGAAAAAAGCGAATTGCAGTAGCTTTGGGCGGTAACGCCATTCTGACCAAGGATGCCAGTGCTGAGGCTCAACAGCATGTATTGGAACAAACCTCTAAACATTTGGTTGAGCTGATTCAGTCAGATGTTCAGCTGATCATATCACATGGGAATGGACCTCAGGTAGGCAATCTGTTGTTGCAGCAACAGGCGTCTGACTCTGAAAAAAATCCGGCTATGCCTTTGGATACCTGTGTAGCAATGACACAGGGAAGTATTGGCTTTTGGCTTCAGAATGCTTTAGAAAGGGAAATCAGAGAAGCAAGCTTAAATAAGAAAGTTGCAACCATCATTACCCAGATAATTGTGGATAAAAAAGATGAAGCATTCAAAAATCCCAGCAAGCCGATTGGTCCATTCCTTACACGTGAACAAGCTCAAGCTTTAGAAAAAGAAACAGGAGCTGTTTATAGTGAGGATGCTGGAAGAGGCTGGCGCAAAGTTGTGCCAAGTCCCAAACCAATAGCCATCCAAGAGCAGTATAGCATAAAAACGCTGGTTGACAACGATATTATAACCATTTGTTCCGGCGGTGGAGGAATTCCGATTGACAGTCAGTCGTTTCGAGGGATAGAGGCTGTTATTGATAAGGATTTTGCTTCTGAAAAATTAGCAGAACTGGTTGATGCAGATATTTTTATTATTTTAACTGGTGTGAAGCAAATTGCGCTGAATTATGGGAAGAAAAATGAACAATGGCTGGATCAAATGACTATTGCTGAAGCAGAACAATACATGAAGGAAGGACACTTTGCTCCTGGTAGTATGCTGCCGAAAGTAGAAGCAGCTGTCCAGTACGTCAAATCTCGACCAGATTGTAAAGCAGTAATCACTTCTTTAGAAATGCTTGCAAGCATTGATGAACAGGGTGTTGGTACAGAAATCATTTTTTGATTTAGATTACGAACCAGAATGAAAATAGTTCTTTTGGAGTGAGACATATGGAAACAAATGACAGAGCTAAAAAGCAAAGAATTACTAGTGAATATCCTTATTTCTCGGTCTTGGACAATGAAACTCAAGGGCTTCTAATTGAAAATATGTATTGCCGTTCATATAAAAAAGGACAAATACTTTTTTTTACAGATGATAAACGAGATAGAATTTTTTTCTTAAACAAAGGGTTAGTTCGGCTTGAACGATCAGAGGAAAGTGCTGTATACAATTTCCTGGGAGTTATCGGTGAAAAAAGACTATTTCCATTGCTGGGGCTGTTTGAATCAGAAAAATATTACTTTTCTGCGGTTGCTGCGACAGATATAGAGGTGTGCTATATACCTGCTGTGCTTTTTGAAAAAATCGTTCAAATGGATGTATGGAAATTGAAGCTTATTACGGCTGATTTAAATGTGCTCCTCAAAAAACAGGTAAGAAGAATTCAGTATTGTACTACATCTAAGGCGAAGCAGAGAGTAAAAAATACTTTAGCGATTTTGATGGAGGATTTAGGACAGCAGGATGATGACAGAATTATCATTCCGCATCCGATTATGATTAACGATCTATCGAAGCTCAGTGGTACAACAAGAGAAACAGTTGGTCAGACACTTAGAGAATTAGTTAAGAAAAGAAAAATAATATATGAGTACAAACAATTTACTTTTCTTGATGGCGACTATTTTAAATTGGGAAAATAGATTGAGGGACTCTATATAGAGAGGAAAAATATGAAAGGAGCTCTATCTGAAGGCTGAAGTTCAAAAATATTTTTCTTTAGGGCTCTTTCGTATAGAATCGAAAAATGACAAAGAAAAAGGAAAAAAAGGCTATTTCATCTTTTAGTATTCTGTTCATCATTCTTATTCTTTTAACCGTGGCTTCATGGATTTTTTCAGGACAAACATTTGCACCGACGTTTCTTTCAGGAGGAACTGAAGAAGTCAGCAGTGTAGTTGGTGCCAGTGTTTCAGATCTGGTAATGTCCCCCTTTAACGGTTTTAGAGATGCGATTGACATTTGTGTATTTATTCTGATTTTAGGCGGATTTTTAAATATTATTACAAAGACAGGCGCATTGGAAGCTGGAATTCAGCATATTGTTCGAAAACTGAAAGGGAATGAGCTGATTCTGATACCAATCCTGATGATTTTATTCTCCATCGGCGGTTCAACTTACGGGATGGCAGAAGAAACTATTCCATTTTATAGTCTGCTAGCTGTAACCATGGTTGCCTCCGGTTTTGATACAATCGTTTCAATTGGAACCGTTATGCTGGGAGCGGGAGCAGGTGTAATCGGTTCCACAGTGAACCCATTTGCAACCGGTGTAGCAATGGATGCTTTAAAAAGCGTTGGAATTATACCAAATACGGGGATTGTTTTAGGAATTGGTTTTACTTTATGGCTTGCTACAACAGCTTACTGTATTTTTTGTGTAATGAGTTATGCTAGGGAAGTAAAGGCTGAAAAAGGTTCAACTATTTTGAGCCTGCAGGAACAAGAAGATATGGAGAAACATTTTGCAAGGACCGATTCGCAGACGATTGAATTCACTGGTAAACATAAAGCGATTTTATCTGTTTTTGCTTTTTCATTTGCCATAATGGTGATTACCTTAATTCCATGGGGATCATTTAATATCCACCTGTTTGACGGCTGGACGTCCTTGTTGACAGGTGAAAGCTTTGGTGACTGGTACTTTGGAGATTTGGCAATGTGGTTCTTTTTGAGCAGTTTGGTTGTTTCACTCATTCAGGGTTTCTCTGAAAGAGAGATCATTGCAACATTTATAGATGGAGTAAAAGACATTTTATCTGTTGTACTGATTATTGTCGTTGCCCGTGGCGCTTCTGTCATCATGCAGGTTACACACCTCGATTTATTTATTCTGGATCGAGCAGCGAATCTGCTTCAGGGCTTGTCTCCGATATTGTTTGTAATCGGTGCGTATGTTTTGTATTTGTTCCTGTCATTTCTGATCCCATCTACATCAGGTCTGGCGTATGTGTCAATTCCGGTAATGGGAGCTTTAGCCAATAATATTGGTTTGAATCCAAATGTCATGATTATGATTTTTACTGCCGGATGCGGACTGGTGAACTTGATTACACCAACTTCCGGTGTTGTCATGGGAGGACTTGAAATTTCCAAAGTGAACTATTCTACTTGGACAAGGTTTATGATGAAGCCGCTCATTATCATTGGAGTCAGCAACCTGCTGATTTTGATTGCAGCCATGCTGTTTCTATAAGTAAAAATTGACATGCATGATGGATTGTCAGGGAAGCTGTTTTTTGCTGGGCAATGGAAAACAGGTGAAGACTTATGAATAAAAATGATCGCCAAAAAATAATAAAGAAGATAATAATTGAGAATGAGATTGAAACACAGGATGAACTGCTGATTTATCTGAAAAGAGAAGGTCTTGTGATTACGCAGGCAACGATTTCAAGGGATATGAAAGAATTGAATATTGTCAAATCTTATTTGGAAGATGGTAAGAAGAGACTCACTCTTTTAGTTCTTGAAAAAAATGATTCTGAACTGGATCAAAAGCTGAAAAAAAGTATAAAGGATTACACTAAGTCCATTGAAATTGTTAGATTCATCATTATTATTCGAACAATTCCAAATGGTGCAGATGTCATTGCAAACTATATGGATAAAAAAAGATTTTCTGAAGTAACAGCGACAATTGCAGGATATGATACCTTGATTGTAATCACAAATTCAGAAAAGAATGCGGAGAAATTTTGCGTACAATTGAATACGTATATCAATCAATGACAAAAGAATGAGTGTTGATTAATGTCGCTCTGACAGGTTTTCTTAATGAATAGAATAAAGATAAATCAAGCTTGTGATTTAGTTCGTTGCTGAAAAGTACAGTACTTTAAAAGACATTCAAACTGAATTCTCCTTCGTATTATATGAAATGTATAAAGATATCTGGCGCTTATTTATTATTTGATATTTGATGATATATTGCTCAGAAACGAACAGATCATAATGCTCCAGCTTATGTCTGAGAACAGGAAGCTGGAGAGACTTAATAGATAATCGACATGCAAATCGTTTTTGTCACTGTGAGTGTGACAGAGAACAAGCTGCAGGTCGATTGTTTTTTTGAATGACGAGAGGAGTTTCTTATCCATTACTGCTGTTCGCCAAAGGATTTAACACAAAGCTGAAACTACTATATTTGAACGGTTTCATCTATAATGGAATCTGGAAGTAGGGAAGTTGAATGTTGTTTACAGGAGCTAGACATTGTGAATTATAGCCAGCTGTTTGGTTGTTACAAAGAAGTCAGATTATTGTACGAATGGATCGGGAATTCAGTTGTTTTTCGAACTAACTCCTCTCAAGGATTTGACGTGTTAGATGAATATATTTTAAATTACCCATTCTTATGAAAGAGAGCAGAAATGAGTATAATTTATTGGATTAAGTAAAAGTAGACTTTTTCATTCTATGGAATATAAAAAAGCTGTAAACCATCCACTGATAAAGAGGTAGTTTACAGCCTAGTCATTCATGCTTGGATTAATTTACTACAAAAATTACTCGATATTTTTTTCATTCAGATTGAAAAAAGATAAGTTCTTTAGGGAATTTCTCCCGTTCCTGGTCAGTCAGTCTGCGCTCCATAAAAATCATATCCAAAGAGTCATAGGTTATAAATGAATAAAGCCCTTCATTTACCAGTTTAGAGGTATCACACAAAATAAAATTTTTCCTGCTGTGTTCAATCACAGCTTTTTTTATTTCCAGCTCATGATAAGAGCGAATCGTTGGGCCGGATTTAGAAAAGCCGTCACAGCCGATAAATGAGATGTCTATATTTAATCCGCTGATTGCATTCAACGTCCAATCACCTACATAGGAATTACTTTTCTTTCGGTATAAACCGCCCGTTAGAAGAATCTGGTTATCAGAAGCAGATAAAACCTGACTGATTTGCAGTGAATTCGTAATGATTGTTAAATCATCTCGCATAACCAATAATTTAGCTAGTTGTAAAACACTTGTACTTGTATCTAGAAATATCGCAGCATTTTCAGGGATAAATTTCATGACAGCTTCTGCAATTGTTATCTTTTCTTCCAAATGTTCACTTTCCTTAACAGAGAATTCATTCTCAAAAAAAGAGTTAACCATGGAGACAGAGCCGTGTTTTTTAGAAATTAAGTTCTTGTCCTGCAGAAGGCTGACATCTTTTCGGATGGTTTCTGTTGTTACTGCGAACCTGTTAGCCAAATCATTGATGCTTACTTCACCCTTGGTAATAACTTCGTGCAGTATTTTATTTTTTCTTTCTTCACTGGTTAATTTCATCCTTTTCCTCCAAAAAAAGTTCTCTACGTAGTATATCATAACAAACTAAATTTTTGGTTATTAAGATCAAAACAAACAGGTTTTATTTAGAAAGGTTGCAAAAACAAAAAAAGTGTTTATAATTTGAAATGTAAGCGAAAACAAATTTAAGGAGTTGGTTTTCTTTGGAAAAGCAAATTTTAAAGATTCTTCCTTTTTTTGAAGCGAGGATATGGGGCGGTAAGCGAATGCTGGAAACGTTTAATTATCATACCGAGATATTTCCAGTTGGAGAAGTCTATAATGTTGCAGCTTTGCCCGGAGAAGCAGATTGTTTTGTTGAAGACACAGATATGACATTATCAGAATTATATACTGCCTGCCCTGAGTGGTTTCAGTGTGACACTGTACAATTACCGATCCGTGTTAACTTACTAGATCCTTTGGCAGACTTGTCAGTTCAGCTGCATCCAGATGATGAATACGCGTTAAATCATGATAACTCTCGTGGAAAACCAGAAGCATGGGTTATTTTGGACACTCCTGAGGACGGCAAGATTGAGTTTGGGCATCATGCACGTTCAAAAGAAGAGTTTGTGGAGCTAGTCCAAAGTAAAGAGTGGGGAAAACTGCTTAAGTATCTTCCGGCGAAAAAAGATTATTTTATTGATATTCCTGCTGGTACGTTACACGCAATTGGAAGAGATGTACTGACCTATAATATTTCCAGAAACGCTGACTTGACTTATCGACTGTATGATTATGATCGAGTCGATCCGAATACAAAGGAAGAAAGAGAGCTTCATATTGAGAAGGTGATTGACAATGTGCTGATTCCAGATCGTTCTACAGGATTTGTCTGGTACGATTCCTATTTGAAGGCTGGCTGTGAAATTACTGATTACTGGGATGAGCCAGGGTTATATACATTGAGTCGTATCAAAACAGAAGCAAAGGGGAGATATGAACCAAAGCGATTTGCATTTATCACGATTGTTGAAGGAGATGGAAAAATAAATGACACAGAAGTTTCAAAAGGCGAAACGATAATTGTTCCAGACCATTTTGGAAAATTAACACTGTCCGGTAAGCTGGATATGTTTGTGGCAAGCTATAAAAATTTGAAAAAATAATGAGGAGGACAATTCTGAATGAATCCTGTTGACTTGTCGTATAAGGCAGCGTTGGAGCTGGCGGAAACACTTAAAAATGTGAACATTCAGCAAGTGAATACATTGTTGGAATTGATAAAAATAAAAAAAAGAATATTTGTGACAGGTGCAGGACGTTCCTTGCTTATGCTGAAAGGTTTCGCCATGCGTCTCATGCATATTGGCTATGAAGTCTATATTGTCGGAGAAGTAACCACTCCAGCATTTCTGGAAGATGATTTGTTAATTGCTGCCAGTGCTTCTGGAGAAACAAAATCTTTAATCTCTAATGCCGAACGAGCGAAAGAGTATGGCGGCTCAATCGTTGCACTGACAATTTTTGAACAGTCGAGTCTGGGAAAGCTTGCTAATGAAGTGGTAAAAATTCCGGCATACACAGACAAATTACCTGTGAGTGAAATCAACCGAAAAGGAATTCTTCCGGGGGGAAGTATGTTCGAAGAAGCGATTCTTTTATTAGGGGACTCGCTGATTCTTGAACTGGCGAAAGACCAGCAAGTGGATACAACAAAAGCATTTGAAAATCATGCAAATTTAGAATAGGCGGGATAAAAATGAAATTACAGCTGGCAATTGACGAACTGAATTTGGAGCAGGCGTTAGAACAACTGGTTACTCTTGAACCTTTCATAGATATTGCGGAAGTAGGTACCCCATTTTTAATTGATGCCGGGCGTGAAGCGGTTAAGCTGATCAAAGAAAAATTTCCTCAGCTGGATGTATTGTGCGATGCTAAAATTATGGATGCAGGAGCATATGAAGCACAATTGGCATATGATGTTGGTGCAGCTTATGTGACTGTACTTGGAATTACGGATGATTTAACCATAAAAGGCTGCGTTGATCAGGCAAAAAAACAGGGAAGAAAAGTAATGGCAGACATGATTTGTGTAAAGGATTTAGCTGCAAGAATTCCAGTAATTGAAAGTCTGGGTGTAGATGTTATTGCTGTTCATACTGGTGCAGATCAGCAGGCAGCAGGCAGAACACCCCTTGAGGATTTAAAAGAAATAAAGAAATATGCTAAAAACGTTGAAATTGCTGCAGCAGGTGGTATTAGCAGTCAAACAATCAATGAGTATGTTGCATTGGAACCGGATATAATTATTGTCGGCAGCGGGATTTTGAATGCGGCTGATCCGCTTAGAGAAGCCAAACTGATTAAGGAAGCATTGAAAAGATGAACAGATACTTTCCTTGTTAGGATTATTGAATATTTTTTCAGCTCATTCAATTGAAAACCCAAAATACTTTATATAAATAATGAAGCCTCTTGCTTGATATGATTTCAGAGAGGTTTTTTTGTTTTGAAATGTATAAAAACAGGAAACTGAAAGAGTCAGGAGGCTGATTTGAATGTCTCACTGGTGAATATGGCAGGTATTGTCAGCTACGCCAATTACTTGTACAAAATGAGTTTTATAGTTTGAAAGAAGGAGTTATTTAAGAATAGAAAAACTGGATAAATAATAAGATTTAAATATATGATAACTTTTGCAGTAAAAGCTGTTCTTGCATACAATAAGATTGTAAGATTAAAATATAGGACAAGTAATGATGTATTAATTTTTTTATTAACTGAAGGATGAAAAGGAGACTTGGTATGGCAGGAAATGGGAAAATGAAGGTATTTATTGGCATTGCAGCAATGGTAGTGGTTGCTGGCTCAGTTGGCGGTTATTTTGTATATAAAAATCAGCAGGAGAAAAAGAAAGTTGACAGTATTGTTGATAAATACTCCGACACACTGGCAAAGCAGGATTTTTCTGCGTATAATGCATTGTTTTCAGAAGAATCATTTAAGGACAATTCAACTTCTAAAGAGGAAGTAATTCAGCGATATGAAAATATCTTTTCAGGTATTGGCACCAATAAAATAAATGTTGAAAGCCTATCTGCCTCAAAAGAAGATGATGGAAACTATTTGATTACGTATACTTTAAAACTGGAAACATCTTTTGGAGAAATCTCTACAGAAAAGTATAGCGTTGAGCTGATAAAAAAAGATGATGAGTATACATTTAACTGGAAACCTTCTTTAATCTTCCCGGAAATGGATGAGGATGATACAGTCAAAGTAGAGAGTGACGATGTTGAGCGTGGCGAAATACTAGACAGAAATGGAAAGAAAATTGCAGAAAATTATGACTATCAGCAATTGGGCATAATTCCCGGACAGCTGGGAGAAGGAGAGCAGAGGGAACAAAACATACAGACAATCAGCGAAAAGTTTGGCGTTTCCATTGAGATTATAAATGAAAAACTGGGTCAGTCTTGGGTGAAGGATGACTGGGTTGTTCCTATTAAAACACTGGAAAATGCGATTAGTACTACCGAGATGGGTGAGCTGCCTTCCGGTACAAGTATTGGCAGCACAAATCAAAGACACTATCCATATGGAGAAGCAACGGCTCATTTATTAGGCTATGTTGGTAAAGTTAGTGCAGAAGATATTGAAAAAAATCCGGAGCTGTCTGAAGAAGACTATATTGGAAAATCTGGATTGGAAGCAGCCTTTGACGAGCAATTGAGGGGGA
Source organism: Enterococcus sp. BWT-B8 (assembly GCF_020567625.1). NCBI lineage: Bacteria > Bacillati > Bacillota > Bacilli > Lactobacillales > Enterococcaceae > Enterococcus > Enterococcus sp. BWT-B8. The sequence continues at coordinate 28,774 of NZ_JAJDJV010000001.1, forward strand.
AATCCGGAGCTGTCATAAAGATCGTTGACAAAGGCGGGGAAGAAAAGAAAACTCTTTTGTCTGTCGAAAAAATAGATCCTGCCGATGTTACCTTGACAATAGACAGCGAAGCACAAAAAATTGCCTATGATTCATTAGGCGGAAAGCCTGCCACTGCGGTTATTTCAAACCCTGAAACTGGAGAACTGCTGGTTGCAGCTGGGGCACCTTCCTACAATCCGAATAAAATGGTATTAGGCATTTCGGAAGAGGAGTATAAGGGGTATGCGGATGATACGAACCTGCCGTTCATGGCTCGTTTTTCCAATCGTTACGCACCGGGTTCAACGTTTAAAACAATTACAGCAGCTATAGGCTTGGACTCTGGAAATATTAATACAACAGAAGAGCGAACTATTGAAGGCTTGAAGTGGCAAAAAGATGCCAGCTGGGGCGGATTTTGGACAACACGGGTAAAGGATACGCCGGTTGTGGATCTGAAAAAAGCATTGGTCTATTCGGATAATATTTTCTTTGCGCAGAAGAGTCTGGAAATGGGAGAAGATGTTTTTCGCGGCGGACTAAACAAATTCATTTTTGGAGAAGAATTGGATCTTCCAATCTATGTTGAGCCTGCGAGTATTTCAAATGAAGAGACCTTTAATTCTGAAATCCTTTTAGCTGATACAGCTTATGGACAAGGAGAATTAATGATTTCTCCGATTTCTCAATTAGCCATGTATAGTGTATTTATGAACGACGGCACACTTGTTTATCCGCAAATAGTAAAGGATCAGGAAGTGAAAACGAAGCAGGAAGTGGTTAGTGCGAATGCTGCCAATATTGTACTGAATGATTTGATTGACAGTGTTGCTTCACCGGAGGGCTATGTCTACAGCTTGTATAATCCTGATTTTACGTTGGCTGCGAAAACAGGTACAGCCGAAATAAAGGATAAGCAGGATACAGATGGAACAGAGAACAGCTTTTTGCTGTTTTTCGATGTGAACAACCGCAATTTTATGGGGCTGATAATGTCTGAGAATTCTGGTGAAAATGGAACGGCAACTGAAAAATCCGGTGCTATTGTTCAATATCTGGAAGAGCATTATAAATAGGAAAAGAGAAATGCACGTATAAGAAAATCCTCTGATTTTGGTTGAAAGTTAATAGATAAAAGCAGTTACCCGTCATTTTGATCGTAAGAGGGACTGCGACATAAGTATGTCTAAGTCCCCTAAAACCGAATAAACGGTGTTCCAGTCTTTGTATGATTCGAGCATTCGAAGAAGCGTAGAAGCAAAGCCCCTCCATGCTTCGAGGATCGGAACGAAGTCCTTCAATTCTTAATGGCTCTGCCGTTTAGAAATTGATGAGATCGAAACGAAGTCCTTCAATTCTTAGTGGCTTTGCCATTTAGAAATTGATGAGATCGAAACGAAGTTCTTCAATTCTTAATGGCTTTGCCGTTTAGAAATTGATGAGATCGAAACGAAGTGTAGTGTAGTGAGAACCGTAGACGCAGAAAAACGGCTGCAGCGTAATGTTTTGTCTCGAGAATCGTTAGACTCGTAGAGACAGCAGTTCTGGAAATAAGTCGAACGATACTGAAAATATGAGTAGCTCCAGGGAGGTATCAATTCACAGCTAGTCATATTATGACTAGTGTTCCTTGACAATTTTCGTATATTCCGACTTATTGTCATAAATCACTACGATTGACTCGTCAGAGTAGATGATGCATGATACCTACCTGGTTCTTGAGACAGAACACTTCTGTCACAACCTCCTTTCTTTTGGTCTTTTCAGCATATAGCTTGGTACATCTAGGGCAGTTAGAAAAATTATTTTTTCTCATTATTTAATTTTCATGAAATACTATTTTTACAGTTTTTAAAACAATGAATTTCTGTTGACCAAACAGCGGACGTGAAAATAATCAGAAAAATGGAGCTGCCATGTGGACAAAAAGTTCGTTGTTTTTATTATCCGAACAGGCATATTATTGAAATAGGTGAAGATATGAGGACAATGCTTAAGGAGGAAATAGCAGAAGAACAGGATTTGGTAAGGATGTTTATGTTGCTGGAAGCGATTGAATATTTTCTGAGTTTTTAGCCTGTTTACCGGTATAATAAAACAGTGTAAAAAACATGTAGATACTAAAAAATCGTTAAACTAAATTGACTAAATTTTCATGCAGTTATACTAGAGCGTGTCTGAAAAGGTAGTGGAAGTTGAATGTTTCAGTGATTTCTGTTGAAATCAAGGAAGAAAACACAGCATATGTGGTTCATAAGCAAGTATTTATGACGAGGAGTTCGATAAAAATCATCAAACTATTCGCCGCTGGAGTTTTCAGACACATAAGCTGCTAAAAGATTATTTCATAAGCAGATAGCACTATCGTTATTTTGCTAATTGGATTGCCAGACCAGAATAGATGAAGGGGATGTGTAGCTTTTGAAGAAATATATTGCACTTTTACGTGGGATAAATGTGGGAGGAAAAAACAAAATATCGATGCCTGTTTTAAGAACTGTATTTGAAGAGCTTGGTTTTTCAGATGTTGTTACCTATATTAACAGTGGAAATGTTGTTTTTTCCAGTGTTATTCAAGATGAAGTTGAGCTGATAAAAAAATGTGAAGAAGTAATTCTTGAAAGATTTAAGTTAACTATACCTGTTGCTGTTATATCAGCAGATGATCTGGCTGAAGCAATGGAAAATGCGCCGGAGTGGTGGAATACAGACAAAGAATCAGTGCATTATACTATTTTTGTTCTTTCGCCAATTCGTGTCGAAGAGATTTATGCAGGCGCAGGCGAAGTGAACCCAGAATTTGAGCAGGTGGGGCATCATGGCAATGTCATTTTCTGGTCGGCTCCCTTGAAAACTTATTCCAAAGCGAAGTGGTCAAAAATTGCCAGATCTTCTGTAAACAGTCATGTCACTATCAGAAATGCCAATACAGTGAATAAATTACTGTTGATGACACAATAAAAGTATTTAGTTAAAATAAGGATCAATTTAGAAAAATAGCTGTTCCCCTTTATTTCATAAAGTACAATATATTCTTAAATTATGCAGAGTCTGGGCTGTTACTTTCCTGAACTTTTTTAATTAGAATGTAAAAACGATGAAAGGAATAGTAGAGTAGTAAATCTCCATTACTAATTAAAATAAGAAGTTTAGTAATTTTATTGCATTATATTTGTACTTATGGAAAATTAAATATAATAAAATGAACATATTGGTTTTATGAAAACCTTAGAATGTATTATAGGCTTTGGATTATTTTAGCAGCACTTGTTCCTGTGACTGTTCATGCATATGGAGTTGACTACAGATCATTGGAAGATAAGATCCGTTTTATGGAGCTGGGGAGCTTCTGCTTATTCTCTTGTTCAAAAATATGACTGAATTGGAAACTATCTATTTAGACTTGAGAAATAGTAGTGGTCGGGATGAAGTAGATACTGATTTGAGGTCAATACATGATATTTCTGTATTAAATGGACTGGTAAATTTATCCTATATATTAAAGAAACTGCAGGGCAGAAACTCTCTATTCAAAAGAAGGATGAGTCAGTATCAACTAGTGAATACAAAGGAGAGTTTACTTATCGGGTAATGACGGTTATATCAATGGTTAGGAAAAGATAAGTTGATAATAATAATTTTTGTGTGATGTAATATGTTCATATTAAGAAAAGGAACATAGCTTTAACAGCCTGAAAAACTGGTAACGATTTATAAAGAACAAGGGTTCGTTATCGATTTTTAGATGGATTTGTCCGGCAAACTCAAATAAGAAAATGTGATAGCTTTATCCAAAAAATAAAGAAAACCTTCCGATGAGAATGAGTGGCAAACATAACGCAGTTTATACGATAGATAAGAAACAGAAATTGTGAAAATTTGGACAGCTTCATTTCAAAATAACAGGTTTAAATAAGTGACTACGTTTCGATCTAAATAGAATGTTGTTATATTATTTTCCTTTTATTGAGAAGCAAATTTAGGATTTGCCTTTCGGATTAATTCTGGATAGTGTGTGCTTACTTCGTCGAACGCATGCATAACATTAACAGGAATATCAATATGAGTCAAAAAGTTTCGCCCCTTTGGACCGTATCCGTGCTCGTCATCCCGTATCCTCGGAATTTCTCCCAATAATAAAGAAATATAGCGTTTGATTTCCCACATTCCTTTGATATCTTCCCGATATGCTAAACCATTATTTCTCAGAATGATTTCAGCATGGTAAGCCGGGTAGTTAATAACTGTCACATCTTTTGAAACATGTTTTTTTAAAGTTAAATCCATTCGCAGCTGCATGGCAGCATCCTGTATAATCAGAATGCTTTTTGCAGGTATTTGTTCCCTGTGTATTAAATCCAACAGATAAGTCACATTATTTCCGCAATTGGTAGATTTTGTTTCAAGATAATCAGGAGCTAATCTGTATTCTGCAGATAAGATAGCAGAAAATAATTCAGCTTCAGATTCAATACCTGTTGAAATACCAGGAAAAGCATTCTCTGCTTTTGTGAATAAGGTTTCTGAAGTATGTCCATAGCCGCCAACAATAATATATTGTTGTGCAATCTGATTTTGAATAGCATCAACCATAACCTCAACACCAGCCAGAATACTTCCGCCAAAAAGAACCATTACATCTACTTTTTTAATGCCGTAAGTATCGTTTAATGCTTCTTTCGTCAAATGCTCAATATCCTGTTTTCCACAAAATGTTCCTAAACAATTAATAGACTGATCGATCGAATGTGTCATTGGACTATCTCCGTTTTCAATAAAATTGTAAGAGGCTTCATGCAAAATTGTAACAAGGATTCAGCAAGGGAGTCAATGAGTAAATTATGAGTCTATGGAGAGAAAGCAATTACTATGAAGATATGCTAATGGATTCCCTTGTATTTCTGCATGCCCCTTCTTTGAGGGAGCTGAAAGTAAAGAAGATTCTCGGACAAGAGATAAAGTGCTGGGCGGAGAAGGGATCACTATTTGGGAAACTTGATGGAAGCTATAGGGATAAAGAGCTAAGTCGCTTGGAATCCTATATTTTGCAAATATACTAAAGGCTGCTATTATGCATTTATGGTTTCCTATTCTATAATTTCCTCAAAATTATTTAGGAGACTTAAGGTGGCTCTTTTATGAGTGGTCTTTTTTTAATATGGTGCTATTTCTTGGGTATTAGCTATTTCTGGAACTATTCTTTAACATATGGAAGAAAAATAGCCGGCAGGGAAGACAAGTAATAAGGATTGTTGATTAAGAATAGAAACTAAGACACAACCCGGATTTATTGAATGGTATCAATTCAAGTATTTTTCCAAGCGTTCAATCATATCTTTTTGAGCAATGAATGAACGCAGGTAAGGGAGAGAAACCTCATTAGGAAGAATAAACCAAGAAGAATGATAGCCATTAGTGGTTGTTGGAAACCCTTTATCTTCTTCATTATCACCATCATATCTAATGGCGAATGCGTCTTTTCCGTTCCATTTTACTTTAGCAACAGAGTATCCTTTGTTCGTTTGGGTCCCGTCTTCAATCAATGCAATAAGCTCTAGTTTTTCTTTTGGGCTGACTACTTTGTTCGGTGAAACCATGATAAACCCTCCATTCATTTTCTTATATCTATTATACTCAAAAAGAATAATTATTTCGAGAAGAAGCATGCTGCTTTATTCGCCCAATTGAATGATTCATAGTATACTAAAAGCAGGAGGGGATTATGATGGCTGACAAGTATACGAATATCTTAGTTGCAGTTGATGATTCTGAGCAAGCAAACAAAGCATTTAAAGAAGCCGTTGCAATTGCTAAACGAAATGACGCAGTTCTTTGTATTTTAAGTACATTTGCTATTCCTACTTATGATTCATTAGGTCTCTCTATACAAAGTATAATTGATATGGCAGAAAAAGAAACAGAGCAGCTTGTCCAGGAAAAAACAGAGCAGGCAAAGAATTCAGGCCTGAAGAATGTCATTTATCGAGTAATACAAGGGCATCCCAAACATATCATTGTAAAAATGATAAAAAGTGAGGGGTATGATTTAGTTGTTATGGGCTCTTCTGGAAAGGGAGCTGTTGAGCGAACGCTGCTTGGCTCCAACACGTCATTTGTAGTTAATCATGCTCCTTGTGATGTATTGGTCGTAAAGGATAAAAGCTAAGCGGATTGATTGAGTATTTTTAAAGAGTGTGGTATAAAATAGGTGTAAGGGATTTAAAACTCCCACCATAAGCTGGTCCAATGAATACAGAAATGTTGCAAGCGGAAGAAAACTTATGGGGTGCGTACGATGTAGGCTGCGTACAACTTGCAAAGCTATTGCGGAAGCGATAAAAGGAGCGTGGGGGATGAACAGATTCCTTACAAGGTATAAGGGGCTAACAATAGGTGAAGGCTGAATGAGTAGACATAAGAACCTCAGTTTCAGCAGTGCGAAAGCAAACACCATTGTTAGTCCTATTTATTTGGCTCTAGCTCAAAGAGTGCGGTTAACCATTAAATTTAGGTGAATTCAAAAAATATTCCTGCTTGTCATTTTAAGTAATCCGTGGTATTCTGATATCGATAAAGGATTGTTACTGTTAGGCAGGCAAAACCAGAATGAACTTATTTACTGTATGCAGTAAGATAGTGGGTGAATTCTAGGTTTTTTTATTTTTGGAAAAGGACTTTCATTATGATTATTATTGATAAAATTTTGAATAACAATGTAGTGATGGCGCTTAACAGTTCGGGAGAAGAAACAGTTTATATGGGCAGAGGCCTTGCTTTCAGCAAAAAAGTTGGAGATGAAATTTTTCCGGAATTTATTGAAAAAGAATTTATTCTGAAAGACACAGCACTTTCCAGTCAGCTTGAACAGCTGTTTTCCGATATTCCCTCTGAAGAGGTCGAAGTAGTAAAAAAGATTGTTGATTTGGCTGAAGAAGAACTGCAAATGGAATTATCTTCAAATATCTACCTGACTTTAACAGATCATATTCACTATGCAATCGCGAGGGCCAAAGAGGAGATTGTTCTTTCCAATCCTCTAAAATACGAGACCCGCAAATTTTATCCCAGAGAATTTAATATTGCCCGCCAGGGAATTAAGATGGTTAACGAGCAGTTTGATGTGTCGTTTTCAGATGACGAGGCGGGATTTATTGCTTTTCATATTGTCAATAGCGAACAGGGAAACAATACAATGGAAGTTACGATGACGGCAACAGAAATTGTTAGTAACGTTTTAACGATTATTCAACGGTATTTTGGTACTCTGTTTGATGAAGATGCTCTGAACTATCAGCGTATGGTTACGCACTTGCAGTTTTTCAGTCAGCGTTATTTAAAAGATGAACTGAATGGTGATGACGACGAATTTTTGTATGAGCTGATTCAGTCAAAGTATCCTAAAGCATTTCAAGCAGTGCAGCGGATCAATCAGTTTTTAGAAACCGAGTACAACAAGCCGATTGGAAAATCGGAACAAACCTATCTGACCATCCATATTCAGAGATTGGTTGGAGAAAAAAATGAATAATCCTCAATCATCGGATTGTTACTGGTAATGCAGGCTAAACCCGGATTGAAAAAATATGCTAGTACAGAATTTCTTGTGCTGCCGTTTTTTCAATTTGGGTTTTTCTTATTATAAAAAAAGAAAGAGGGATAGTAATGAGTAAAAATCAGGAAATTGCAGCTCGTATTCTGACACTGGTTGGCGGAGAGAAAAATGTAATTAGTGTAGTTCACTGTGCAACACGTTTGCGTTTTAAGCTGAAAAATGAGACTGATGCAAAAACAGACATATTAAAAAACGATCCGGAGGTTATTCAAGTTGTTCAAAGCGGTGGTCAGTATCAAGTGGTTATCGGCAGCCATGTAAGTGATGTGTACAAAGAATTAATGGCTCAAAGCAGCTTGGGAAATGAAGGAACAAAGAATTCTGATACCAAAGGCGATGGAAATATTTTTAACCATTTAATTGATGTTATTTCATCCATTTTCACGCCATTCCTTGGTGCGATGGCTGGGGCAGGGGTATTGAAAGGGTTTCTGACCCTTGCAGCAACAATGGGCTGGATGGCTGCTGACTCAGGTGACTATTTGGTTCTATACGCAGTAGCAGATGGATTGTTCACTTATCTGCCGATTCTCTTGGCATTTACAGCTGCCAAGAAATTTAACACAAACCAGTTCCTAGCTGTCTGTCTAGCAATGGCACTTGTCCATCCAAGCATTAATGCTTTGGCTGGAACGGAATTAAGCTTTTTCGGTATTCCGGTTATTTTAGGTGCAAGCGGTTATACATCTTCAGTTATTCCTATTATTCTAGCAGTATTTGTTATGCAGTATGTAGAACACTTCTTTAAAAAAGTTATTCCTAATGCATTGCAGATTATCTGTGTTCCATTAGCAGTCTTTTTAGTAATGACACCATTAACTTTCATCGCTATTGGACCTATTGGAAGTATTGCAGGTGATCTGCTTGGCGGAGCGTACAATTCTATTTATAATTTAAGTCCGATTCTGGCTGGTGCTGTAATGGGTGGCTTCTGGCAAGTGTTTGTTATGTTCGGTATGCACTGGGGCTTCGTTCCGATTATGATGCTGAACCTGTCTGAAGCAGGCGGCGGTATGGATACACTAATGCCGATGCTTTTACCGGCAGTTATGGCGCAGGGGGGTGCAGCACTGGCTGTTTTCCTGAAATCTAAGAATGTAAAGCTGAAAGGATTGTCTCTTTCTTCTGCAGTGACATCTATTTTTGGTATTACTGAACCCGCTGTTTATGGTGTTACACTGCCATTGAAAAAACCTTTTATTGCAGCATGTATTGGTGGTGCAGCTGGCGGAGCCTTTGTTGCATTCAGCGGAACAAAGAACTATGCATTTGGATTGGTGAGTCTGTTCAGTTTACCGGGCTTCATTACTCCGGGAACCTCTGATACTTCAGGTATTGTTTCAGCAGTAATTGGTACTGGAATTGCAGTAGTCATAGCGTTTATTTTAACCTTGGTTTTAGGATTTAAAGATGAACCAAATGAAGGAAAAGTTTTATCAGATGAATCGGATAAAATGATTTCCAATGATATAGAAAAAGGACAAAAAATTATTTTGACAAGTCCTGTCAGCGGAGATATTATTCCGCTTTCTGAAGTGAAGGATAATGTGTTTTCTTCAGGAGCCATGGGTAAAGGTCTGGCCATTCGTCCGAATGATGGTGCAGTTTATGCACCTGTTGATGGAGAGATTACCACTATTTTCCCAACAGGTCATGCAATCGGTCTTACTTCTAAAGACGGAATTGAAATTCTGATTCATATCGGTATGAATACTGTTGAGTTAAATGGAGAAGGCTTTGAAGCGTTTGTGAAAAATGGCGATAAAATTTCCAAAGGAGATCTTTTAGTGAAATTTGATGTTGCGTTAATTACAGATAAAGGATACTCTGTTGAGACTCCAGTAGTAATTACCAATAGCAATAACTTTTTAGATGTACTGGATTTATCTCAAGAGAATGTTTTACATGGGGAAGATTTTCTTGTAATAGTAAAATAATAATTTGGAGGATAAATGAATATGAAAAAATTTACAGGTTTTCCCGAAGGATTTTTGTGGGGCGGTGCAACAGCTGCCAATCAGCTGGAAGGCGGTTATCGTGAAGATGGTAAAGGACTTTCTGTTGCAGATGCAATGCCTGGCGGTAAAGCTCGTTTTGCAGTACTTGGAAGTGAAGACTTTGACTGGTCGATAGATGAGGATAAGTATGTTTACCCGAACCATCGTGGGATTGATCATTACTACCGTTATAAAGAAGATATCAAACTGTTTGCTGAAATGGGCTTCAAGTGTTACCGTTTTTCAATTGCATGGGCACGTATCTTTCCACAAGGCGATGAACGCGAGCCTAATGAAGCGGGTCTTGTTTTCTACGAATCAATGATTGACGAATGTTTGAAATATGGTATTGAACCTGTAATTACTATTTCTCATTATGAAATGCCGTTGAACTTAGCTGTTGCTTATGGCGGCTGGAAAAATCGTCAACTGATTGATTTCTTTGAACACTATGCAAAAACAGTTTTAACTCGTTTCCATAAAAAAGTAAAATACTGGATGACTTTTAATGAAATAAATTCAGCATTTCATTTTCCGGTTCTCAGTCAGGGACTGGTGAAAAAGACTGGTGCAGGAGATAAACAGAATTTATTCCAGGCATGGCATAACCAGTTTGTTGCAAGCAGTAAGGCGGTTAAAATCGGACATGAGCTTGACCCTGAACTTCAAATCGGCTGTATGATTATTTACGCAACAACGTACAGCCTGGATGCAAATCCAATCAATCAGATGGCTACACTGGAACAGAATCAGGAATTTAATTTCTTCTGTACAGATGTACAGGTTCGCGGAGAATATCCTGCGTATACCGGCCGTATCTTTAAAAAGTATGGAGTAGATGCTGAGAAAATGGATATTACAGAAGCAGATTTGGATTTGTTGAAAAAATATCCAGTTGACTATATTGGCTTCAGCTATTATATGTCAGCAGCGGTGACCATCACCGAAAAGAGTGAGGAAGTAGCTGGAAATCTGCTTGGCGGAGTGAAGAATCCATTTCTTGAAGCAAGTGACTGGGGCTGGCAAATTGATCCGGAAGGGTTGCGCATTGCCTTGAATGAATTGTATGATCGTTATCAAAAACCGTTGTTTATTGTTGAAAATGGACTGGGTGCTATTGATAAGGTTGATGAAAACTTCTATGTGGAAGACGACTATCGTATCGATTACCTGCGTCAGCACATTCAGGCGATGGAAAAAGCGATTGAAGACGGTGTTGATTTAATGGGTTATACACCTTGGGGCTGCATTGATCTGGTCAGTGCTTCCACTGGAGAAATGAGTAAACGCTACGGCTTTATCTATGTTGATCTGGATGATAATGGAGAAGGTACGATGAATCGCTGCAAGAAAAAATCCTTTAATTGGTATAAACAGGTCATTGAGACAAATGGGGAAAATTTAGATTAATAATACTTTAAGCAGCCGTCTCAGCGAGAGTTGAGGCGGTGTTTTTGTATGGAGAAATGTGGGTTGCCTTTTGAATGTTGGTCTGAATAAAAGAACTAAAATATATCTAAACAGTATCAAATCTCCATGAAAATGAGTGTAAAAAAATAAAATCTGGTAGTTACCAAATTTTAGTGACTTTACCGAATATATTCTTATTTTTAACCCAGCCGTTGATAAAGCCGTGATTGTTGGCAATCTGATATTCAACCTGACTGTTCCTGGTTCTGATTGCAGCAATCAAATGTGTATAGTAATTTCCTTTGACTTTGCAGAAGACGATATCATTTACCCGTAATACAGTTTCTTCCGTTACCGGTATCAGGGTGACTGGCTGATTCGATTTAAGAATTGGCAACATCGAATTTCCTACTTCTTTATATTTTTCAACAGTTTTTCCTTGTTGAAGCAATGAAGCAAAATAACTTGCTTTTGACACTAAAAATCTCTCCTTTTCCATTAAGTATAGCAAAAGAGCTAAGCGGAAACAATATGAGAAAATATTTGACGTTCCCCATTTTTCATTAAGAACCCTATTATATCAGTAGTTACAGAAGCTGGTTTCTAAACAAAGGAAACACGCCTCGAAATACTGTAGTTCAATAATTTTTTGTATTAGTTTCAAAAATTTGAAGTAAATTCAAGGAGAAAATCAAGTGTCACATTGAAACTTTGGCAGAATACTCCCAGCGGAAGAAAGGTATCTGCTGATTGAGGGGGTACTATTTTCATAGCTGCTAAAATAATATTTCCCAGAGAAAAAAGTTCGGATGGTCCAAAAGATAATCAGTTAAAAAATAAAAATTGTGATGAAAGCGGTCACAAATGCAGCATACTATTTTATATAATGTGGCTATAACTAAAGGAAGGAGGGGCAAAGGTATGACAATCGATCATTATTTTAGTGAAGAATTGGCAGATATTATTGAAGAAAGCAACAATCAGGAGGAATTTTTTTCGTATATTTTCCAAAAACTGAAGCATAAAGGATATGTGGAGGATAGTTTTTATGAGGCAGTCACGGAACGGGAAAAGGATTATCCGACAGGCTTAAAGACACCTTTTTTGAGTGTGGCTATTCCGCATACAGATCCAACGCACATAAAAAAACCGTTCGTATTTATAACCAAGCTTTATCAGCCTATTTCTTTTGGACAGATGGGATCTGTTGATGAAAAAGTAGAAGCCCATTATGTGTTTGTCCTTGGATTTGAAAAAGGTGAAGAACAGCTGGTTCTTTTACAAAATTTAATGGCGATGTTTTCTGATGAGAGAACAATGACCCGATTATCTGAGAATATATCGGAACATGAAATGTATTCAATTGTAAACCAATACTACATTAATAAAGAATAGGAGATTTTATCTATGACAAAGATTCACAATATTTATGAAGCGCCCTTTATCAAAGAAATGTGTGAAGCAACAAGGAACCTTTGGAATAATGGTTGGGCGGAAAGAAACGGAGGAAATATCAGTTACCGTTTGGATGAATCAGAGGTTGGCTTCTACTTGGATACAGATCGGATTTTGAGTGAAGTGGAACTCGGCTTTGAAATTCCGGAGCTTGCAAATATGATATTTCTGGTTTCCGGCTCAGGGAAATATTTTAAAAATGTGTGGCAAAATCCTGCAGATAATCTGGTTATTTTGAAAATTGATGCAGCAGGAAAGAAGTACCAGGTTTTATGGGGACTGGAAACAGGCGGAGTACCAACCAGTGAGCTTGCATCTCACTTGAAATGTCATGCAGTCAGACTGAAACAGGATGCAGAGCATCGGGTAATCCTTCATACTCACTCCATAGCCATTTCAGCGATGACCTTTGTTCATGAACTGGACGAAGATAAGTTTACGAAGACTTTATGGGAAATGATTACAGAATGTCTGGTCGTATTTCCGGACGGTGTTGCTGTTTTGCCGTGGATGGTGGCGGGAACAGTAGAGCTGGGGGAAGCCTCCGCTGAAAAAATGCATTATTCACGAATCGTTGTTTGGCCGCATCATGGAATCATGGGTGCAGGTCAAACAATGGATGACGCATTTGGATTGGTGGAAACTGCTGAAAAAGCTGCAGATATTTACATGCGTGCTGTACAGGTGCCAACTGGAATCATCCAGAAAATCACTGATCAGCAGCTGTGGGATTTAGCTGATCGTTTTGGTGTGGCTCCCAAAGAAGGAATTTTAGCACCAAGAGAGCAATAATGGATGGGTTGGTCAATTCCCATCTATTACTGCAGAGTTATTGAGGGAGTATAAACAACAATTATTTTAAAAGACAGGAGAATAGTGATGAAAAGAATTAATGTAATCTCAGTATGCGGCTCCGGGACTGTAACAAGTTCTATGGTAGCTGGAAAAGTAAAGGATTTTTTGGAGGATAACGGGTATAAAGCAAAGACTGTTGAGGTGAATCCAGGCGGAGTGGAAAATGAGCTGGCTTCCGGACAATGGGACGTAATTGTTCATACGAGTCCATTAAAGGGGACTTATAGTATCCCGACGATTAATTCAGTAGGACTATTGACGGGAATGGAAGAAGAGGAATTTTATGAAGAGCTGCTTGAAACGGTAAAATCACTGTAAAAGGGGGAGGAAATTGTGTTAGAAATTCTATCAAGTATTATGGATGCATTTGGAGCGGCAATTGTCGTTCCAGTCATTATTTTCTTTATTGCGCTGATTATGAAGGTTAAGCCTAAAAAGGCATTTACTGCAGCACTGAATGCGGGGATTGGACTTACCGGTTTTAACATGATAATCGGAGCCTATTCACCGATAGTCACTCCAGTTGTTCAGAGAATGGTTGAAGAAACAGGCGTAAATCTGCGTATTTTAGATACAGGATGGCAGGCAACGAGCGTGGTTGCGTATTCTACCCAAGTAGGAATGATCTTTTTGGGTCTGGGGCTTGTGCTGCAGCTGGTTCTCTTTGTTTTGAAATACACTAATATTTTCATGCCTTCAGATCTCTGGAATAATTTTTCATTTATGCTGTGGGGATCTATGCTCTATATTGCAACGGGTAATTTATGGTTGTCAATTGGCTTGATGGTTCTCTCGAACTTGTACAGTCTGGTATTCTCTGAAGTGGTTGCTAAAAGATGGTCAACCTATTATGGCTATCCAAAATGTACAATGACTGCGCCTCATCATATATGCTCTGTTCCGCTGGCTATAGGAATGGATTGGATTTTGACAAAATTGGGGGCCAATAAAGTACAGTGGAATCCGGAAAAAATTCAGGATAAGCTGGGCTTCCTCGGTGAGCCTACCTCACTTGGATTTATGTTGGGGCTGATTTTGGGCTTTGCAGGTAATTTCATGCGTTTGAACACGATGGAAGGCTGGGGAGAGATTGTGACAGTGGGAATAGCGACGGCAGCGATTATGGCCATTTTCCCGAAAATTGCAGGAATTTTTGCTTCTGCCTTTACGACGATTACGGATGCTTCAAAACGGACTGCAAAATCCGGCGGGAAAGACCGTGTTTGGTACTTGGCAATTAATGATGCGGCTGGGTATGGTGAAACAGCTACTTTGCTCACCGGTATGCTTTTGATGCCGATTATTTTAGTCCTTGCAATCATTTTGCCGGGCAATGAAACCTTGCCGATGGTAGATTTGATAGCAATTCCCTATATGATAGAATTGATTATCTGTATTTCAAATGGAAATATTTTTAAATCTCTGATTTCAGGCACTATTTGGTGTGTCGGCGGCTTGTACATGATTACAGCAGTAGCTCCTACTTTCACAAAGGTTGCTTTGGATGTTGGGGTGAATTTACCGGAGGGTGCGCTGCTTATCTGTAGTTTTGCAGTGATGACCAATCATATTATGGGCGGTTTATTCCTGATATTTATGACACAGAATCCTCTTTGGATTGGGCTTTCTGTAATTGTTTACATTGCAATGTATCTTTTTGTGCGGACGAAAAGAGAAGTCATTCATGATTATCTTGAAAGACAGGCTGAATTAGAAGAAAATGTACAAATGGCATTGGAGCAGGAGGCGGTATAATGGTAAAAGTAGTCGTAGTTGGTGATCGGCTGGTCAGCAGTGAAACATTAAAAGAAGCTGCACTGCAGTTGACTATTGGAGCAGAAATTGAAGTTATGGAATTTAACTGGCACGCTGATTTGACAAAAGATCAGTTTCAGGAAAAAATTCTTCAGATAGAAAAAGGCGGACCGGAAGCTGTGCAAGTACCGGAAGGGATTGTTGAGGCGATGGCGGATGCAGACTATCTGCTCGTTCATATTGCGCCGGTTTCAAAAGAGATGCTGGCGAATGCATCGCAGCTAAAAATGATTGGAACCTGTCGAGGCGGCTTGGAGCATGTAGCTGTGGATAGTGTAAAAGAAAAAAATATCCCGCTGATTCATGTCATTAGGAATGCTGAGCCGGTAGCAGATTTTACAGTTGGACTGATTTATGCTGAAACACGAAATATCGCCAGAGGTCATCGGGATGCAATGACAGGAAAGTGGACAAAGGCTTTTCCAAATGATCCATACAAAACAACGATTGATCAGTTGAAAGTCGGCTTGATCGGTTTAGGCTATATTGGAAAACTGGTTGTAAAAAGATTAAATGCGTTAGGTGTAGAAGTCATGGCATATGATCCGTTTGTTGATCCGGAAAGAATAAAAAAAGAAGGTCTGTCTGTAGAATTTAAAGAGTTGGAAGAGGTTTTTTCGGAAGCTGACGTTCTGTCGCTGCATATGCGAGTGACACCTGAAACAACGAATATGGTCAGCGATCATTTGATTTCACTGATGAAGCCCAGTGCCTATTTAATAAATACAGCCAGAGCCGCTGTATTGGACAAAAACGCATTAATAACAGCCCTGAAAGAAAAGAGAATTGCAGGTGCTGCGCTTGACGTAATTTGGAAAGAACCCATTGAGATGGACGATCCTTTATTACAGCTGAATAATGTGACTCTCACCCCACATATTGCAGGCGACACCATTGATGCGATTCCAAAATCTCCTTATTTGTTAAGGGATGTCATTAATGCGTATTTAAAAAACGGCATAAGTGATATGCTGATTAAATTATAACTAAGAATCATCAAAAAGAAAAGATTTCTTCAGTTGTATTCAGACTATAAAATATATAAAGTTTCTATTCAAAGAAATAAATATACAACTTTTTCCAAAGTGTTGGGAATTTGGTTAGCTGAACGCTGACTCGGTATGTTTTCAGAAGCTGGGTCAGCAGTTCTAAAAATTGAACGTGAATGCTGATAATGAAAAGGAGATGTTCTTATGGATTCAATGATGAAGCGAATAATTGAAATGATTTTGAATACACCCGGTGTCGCTTCACAGTATCTGAAGGATGAACTGCACGTCAACAAAAGTCAGCTGGATTATCGAATCAAAAAGATTAATGACTGTCTGGAAGAAATGGGCTTTCAAAAAGTAGAAAAAAGAAACCATCGCTACTTTCTTTCTGTCAGTGCTGCACAGCGCCGACAGCTTTTAACCTCAGGTTCATCATTGATCCATCTTCAAGGGCATGAACGCCAAATCTATATTATTCTGTTGGTTATTCTGTATAAAAACTTAACTTTGGGGATGCTGGCAGAAAAATTAAGTGTCAGCCGTAATACCATTCTGTCAGATATTAAAACAGTCGAACCTTTCTTGGCAGCCCGACAATTGGGGATTCGTTCAAAGAGGGCAAAAGGCTATTTTCTGACCGGTGAAGAAATTGCTGTTCGTAAATTATGGCTGTATTTGGTGAAAGAAGAAATTGAAAAGGACTTTGAGCTGAAGTTTTTTTATGAGCTCCTCTCGATTGACAGAGACAAACTTCACAGAATTGATCAAAGAATCAGTTTAATGGAAAAAGAACTTCAGCTGTACTTTTCAGAAGTAAAGATTTCCTATTTGAGAATGATTGTTTATTTATCTCTTGTTCGTTTTTCGAATAAGGAAGAAGTAACAGCCCGAGATATTGCCGGCTATGGCGATTTGTTAAACCAGGAAATTTTTCATGTGGTTGAACAACATTTCAGCAGTCTATACTCGGAAAGCTCAGTACAGCCGTATGACCAGGAACTTAGGTTTATCATCATGCATGTTCTAAGTATTAATATCGTCAAGCGAACTTCTTTTAAACAAAGCCCTGAACTGTTAAAGGCGATAAAACACAGTATTAATTATTTTGAAAAATCCAGTATTACATTTTTTGAAAACAAGCAGGAGTTGTGCGACGTGCTTTATCAGCATATCATTCCTGCCAGCTATCGTATTCGCTTTGGAGTGCCGGATGAAGGAGATCTATCCCAGTCTATCAGACAAGAGTACAGAGAATTTTATTTTATTGTGAAGAAGGCAGTGTGCCCTGTTGAACGGATATTGGGGATTGAGTTTGTGGAGGAGGAATTGTCGTATATTCTGATTATTTTTCTCAGTTTTTTAAAAGGAGAAAAGATAACCGAAGAAAAGCAAAAAACTGCAGTAGTTGTTTGTATGCACGGTGTTTCTGTTTCCCGACTGCTTTTGGAAAATTTAAAGGAGCTGCTGCCCGATATTCTTTTCAAGCGCTATATGTCTTTGCGTGAATTTTATGAATTGAATCCCCAAGTGGATATTGTTTTTTCAACAGTTGGTGTGGACACGGATATTCCTACATTTTTTATTAAACATTTCCTGACTGACCATGAAAAAAGAACTCTTAAAAGAAAAGTAGAAGGTACTATATTTAGCCGTTATTCCTATAGTGAAGGAATAGATTCTTTGAACCTTGATGGGCTGCTGCAGGTTATTGAAAAGTATGCAGATATTCGTGCAAAAGGACAATTAAAGCAGGAGCTTGAACAATTTTTGTTGCCGGATAATGACAATGAGGAAATCACAGGAAGTCTGGTTTTTAAAGACGACTATTCTTTACTGGAGCTGCTGCCAAGACAAAATATTCAAATTTATGACAAAGCGTTGAATTTTAACGAAGCCATTCGTTTAAGCGCAAAACCGCTGCTGCAGAATGGTTCAATTGAAACCGGCTATGTTGAAAAAATTCTTGAAGGCTATAATCCTGAGTATCCCTATTTTGTGATTGCGCCTGAAGTAGCCATTCCGCATGATGGACCTGAAAATGGAGTAAACAAGTTGGGGATGTCATTTCTTCGGGTCAGAGAACCCATCCCTTTTTCAAAAGAACTTTCAGTACGAATCATTGTGATGATTGCACCAAAAGATAAGAAAACACATTTGAATGCAGTGACGACATTATATAATCTTGTGAATAATGAAGCATTCCGTTCAGCACTTTTGACTGCTCCTTATGAACAGGATATTTACGATTTGTTCTTTAATGAACTGACTGAAAATAATAAAGGACAGACAAAACAGAAAATATATGAATAGAGGAGGAATTTTATGGTTAATCGAATGATTTTAAACGAAACATCCTATTTTGGTAAAGGAGCAATTGAGGAAGTTCCGGCAGAATTTAAAAAACGGAATTTTAAGAAAGCAATCGTGATTACCGACAAGGAGCTGATTCAATTTGGTGTAGCGACAAAAGTTACAGATTTACTGGACAAGGCGGGAATAAACTATACCGTTCATGATGGCATCGTTCCGAATCCGACGATCCAGAATGTGAAGGACGGGGTGATGGCTGTTAAAGAAGCGGGAGCTGACTGTATTATCGCTATCGGCGGCGGGTCGCCGATTGATACAGCCAAAGCCATTGGAATTATCGCGACAAATCCTGAGTTTGCAGATGTCCGAAGTCTGGAAGGTGTTGCAGATACGAAGCAGCCCTGTCTGCCGATTCTGGCGGTGCCGACCACTTCAGGCACTGCAGCAGAGGTAACGATCAACTATGTTATTACTGATGAAGAAAATCAGCGCAAGTTTGTCTGCGTAGATCCGCACGACATTCCTATTGCGGCATTTGTGGACAGTGATATGATGATGGGGATGCCGAAGAGTCTGGCTGCGGCAACCGGCATGGATGCCATGACCCATGCAATTGAAGGCTTTATTACCAAGGGCGCATGGGAAATGACGGATATGCTGCACCTGAAAGCAATTGAGATTATTGGTCGATCATTGAGAGCTTCCGTAAATGGTGATGAAACCGGAAGAGAAGCAATGGCACTGGGGCAGTATATTGCGGGAATGGGCTTTTCCAATGTCGGATTGGGACTGGCTCATGGAATGGCGCATCCGTTGAGCGCTTGGTATAATATTCCGCACGGCGTTGCCTGTGCTTCATTACTGCCGACTGTCATGAAGTACAACAAAGCATTTACCGGCGAAAAATACCGTGAAATCGCTGAGGCTTTAAAAATTGAGGGCGCAGAAACGATGATGATTGAAGAGGCAAGGGATGCCGCCTGTGAAGCAATTGATCGTTTAAGCCGGGATGTAGGCATTCCAGCGACTATTTCAGAGCTGGGTGTGAAGGCCGAAGACCTGCAGAAGATTGCCGAGGATGCATTTAAGGATGTCTGCACACCAGGCAATCCAAGAGATACCTCAGTAGAAGAAATCATTGGACTGTATCAGAGTTTAATGTAGAGACTTGAAGCGATAAGTAGTACGAAGTGCTAGGTGAAGGTTATAAATTTTTTCAAAGGGATAATCTGACTGATATTGAAAAATATCTTCCCTTTGAATTTTCTATTTTGAAGGTTACATACAAATGTCTTTGTGTCACAAAAGAATTAGAAATAATAAAATGGAAAAAGACCCGTGAAGGTTTGCATCTTCTCTGAATAGTTAGCTTCTGACTGAACGATCAAGAGGATATTCAACCATATTTCGGTTTTTTTCTACATTTCGGGTAAATAAAAGATCCCTGTTAGACGTTGCCAACAATTAACAAGGACCAAATAAAAATTTTTTTCTACCTCCATTCTAGGGCGTGTCTGAAAAGTTAGTGGCATTCGAATTTTTCAGTGATTATTGTTGAAATCAAAGAAGAAAACACAGCTTATGTGGTTCATAAGCGAGTATTTATGACGAGGAGTTCGATAAAAATCATCAAACTATTCGCTGCTTGAGTTTTCAGACACACCCTAGTACGGGTAATGTTTTTTACACTTTTTGCTGTGCACAGTTTCGTTAAAAAGAACCGACTGTAAAGTCAGTTCCAAATTTTTTATGATCGATGTGAGACTCTGGCATATGCCATCTTACTTTTTCGGGTTAGGGAAATAGCGGTAATTGCTGCGATAGAAATCAGGGAGCCTGCTGTCAATATTTTTTTCATGTACATCATCCTTTCTTTCTAGTAAGAGCTGCCTTTTTAGGCTGGTAACATATATCTATGATTAACCCTACAAAGGATAGGGAAATGTGGACAGCAGGATTCGAACCTACACCTCTGGAAATTGAGCACAAACATCTGTTAAGCCTCAGGAGAGTAAAAACACCACGTTCATCCACAGAATAATTATTTTAGTTGCAAGTAATTTTTATTTGAAGTGTATGGAGAGACAAGGCTCTCCATAACAATTAAAAATTGGGGTTTTGCTTCTGACTCTCTTTATAAATTCTGAAGATAAAACCCAAAAAAGAAAATCCAATTCCTTGAAACAGCCCCTTTCTTATTAACTGAATTCATCATACTCATTTAAAGTGAAATGGAGCATAAAAAAATTGGAAGAATCTGCTTTGAATCGTGAAAGTTCTGTGAACTCTTTTAAAAAAGAGTTAAAAGGGTTATTTTTTTCTTTGAATGAAGCAGAAGCTATAGAAGTAATAGAAGAAGAATGATTCTATTTTGTGAGATAGTTGGAATGAGAAATAAAATCTTAATACTTTCTTTGGTATTTGCTTAAAGGATACTAATTTAAACAAGCCAAAAAAGAACAGGAAGATTCAGAAAACAAAATCTTGTCTGTTCTATTTGAGCTTTATTATAGTAAATTCTTTTCTTCAAGTTCTTTTTTACCGTCTGCAATATAGTGGAGATCATTAACATCTTCAATAGTAAACGAACCATCCTTATAAGTCAGTGTTGTCACACTGCCGTTTTCCAATCCGATTTGCATAGGCAGGTCGTTATCAATTAGAGACAGCAGGAACGAAATAGTCAGACCATGGGAAACAACCATGATGTTGCCGCCGCCATCTTTTTCTCTGTAATGTGCCATATCTTCGAAACCTGACCAGACACGTTCTTTGATCTTTTCATAGGGCTCTGCCCAATTGGAGGTGTCGGCTTCAATGATTGCATCCGCCAAGTTCTTATAACTGATGGTTTCTGACATCATTTCATCATAATTTTTAAATGCTAAAATTCTGGGAACAACCCCCCATAGTTCGCCATCATATCCACCATCTAACGAACCAAAGCACCACTCTCTGATGCGTTTGTCTGTACGATAGGGAATACTTTCCCCCTGCAGATGCTCCTGTAAAATAATTCTTGCCGTCTGCATGGCTCTTCCGCTGTCGCTGGAATAGGCTTCTTTAAAAGGAATTGTTTTTAAGCCGGCACCCAGCTGTTGGATGACCAGTTCTCCTTCAGCAGTCAAAGGTGTATCTGACCAGCCCTGTGTTCGACCGATCGTGTTAAACATTGTTTTTCCATGACGGATAATATAAAGCTTTGTTTCTGTCATTTTTTTCACCTCAGTTAGTTTTTATGATTGGAAAAATGGATTGGTTTTCTTTTCATGCTCAACAGTTGTTGCATCTCCATGACCCGAGTAAACTGGAAATTCACCTGGTAGAGTGAAAAGGTAAGTGGTAATACTGTGAATAAGCTGATCAAAATTACCTGTTGCCAAATCTGTTCTGCCAATGCTTCCTCTAAACAGCGCATCACCACAGACAACAAAATCATCAAAAATAAAGCTGACACTTCCAATAGAATGTCCTGGGGTGGGGACAACAGTAAAGCGCATGCCGCTGATTTCGTATTCTTTCATTTCAAATTCATATTCAGCTGACTGAACGATAATATCCGGAATATCATTATGCCGACCCAATCCGGACAAGTTCATGACAGGATCAGAAAGCCAGCTTTGTTCCAATGGGCTAACATAGACTGGAATGTTGTAATGCTTCCGAAGCTCCTCAACAGCACCGATATGATCATAATGTGTATGGGTCAGTAGGATAGCTGCAGGCTTCTTTCCGGTTTTATCCACTGCTTGAATTAATTTCTGAGCCTCTGCTCCGGGATCGATAATCAGCAAGCCCTCTTCATTGTAAATAAGGTAGCAGTTTTCCTGGATAGGGCCGGTTTTAATTCGCTCAATTTTTAGCATCGTATCAGTACCTTTCTTTATTGTTCTTTTATAAGTATACAACAATTCATGGGAGGAAAACAAAGGTCTGGGATTGTTTTGTCGATAATTTAATCTGATTCAAACAAGCCTTCTTAATTAAAAAGAAAAACGTGGTTGATGAAGACCTGTCTTTTTGGTATTTGTTTATCTAAAAATGAGCTGTTTTTTAGGGACTTAGAGAACTGCTGATAAAAGTAAAATCAAACTTCTTGTAAAAGTCTTTGGATGCGCTAAGAATTCCTTTGACATTCGTCTGAAAATGGTGTAAATTATCATGGGTAGAAAAACCGAACGTTTTTTATTTGATAAAGCTTTTTATTACGTGTTTTTGTCCCGAAACTATTAAATTGCTAGGAGATAGTAGAATGAAAGTTTTTGATTACGAAGATGTTCAACTGATTCCCAACAAATGTATTGTCAACAGTCGTTCTGAATGTGATACAAGTGTAAAGTTAGGTGCGCACACTTTTAAAATGCCTGTCGTTCCTGCGAATATGCAGACGATTATTGATGATAAAATTGCAGAATTTTTAGCTGAAAACGGCTATTTTTATATTATGCACCGCTTTGATGAAGAAGCACGGATTCCGTTTGTTCAGCGAATGAAGAAAAGAGGACTCATTACTTCTATCAGTGTTGGAGTAAAGGAAGAAGAATATGTGTTTGTTGAAGAATTAGCCAAGCAAAATCTGATCCCAGATTATGTAACAATTGATATTGCTCATGGGCATTCCAATGCAGTGATTCGCATGATTCAGCATTTGAAACAGACGCTGCCGACAACATTTGTCATTGCTGGGAATGTAGGAACTCCAGAAGCTGTTAGGGAACTGGAGAATGCGGGAGCGGATGCAACAAAAGTGGGTATCGGACCTGGTAAAGTCTGTATTACGAAAATAAAGACAGGGTTCGGAACTGGCGGCTGGCAGTTGGCAGCATTACGCTGGTGCGGTAAAGCTGCACGTAAACCAATCATTGCAGACGGCGGAATTAGAACGCCTGGTGATGTAGCTAAATCTGTTCGATTTGGAGCGACAATGGTCATGATTGGTTCTTTATTTGCCGGACATGAAGAATCTCCGGGAGAAACAAAAGTAGAAAATGGTGTGGTATACAAGGAATACTTTGGCAGTGCCTCTGAATTTCAAAAAGGGGAAAAGAAAAACGTTGAAGGGAAGAAAATCTGGATTCGTTACAAAGGAAGACTTTCTGACACACTGGTTGAAATGCAGCAGGACCTTCAGTCTTCCATTTCTTATGCCGGCGGGAGAGATTTAGAATCCATCCGCAAAGTTGATTATGTGATTGTGAAAAACTCAATCTTTAATGGAGATACTATTTAGGTTCTGTCTGAAAACTCTAGCGGTAAGTATTTTCGATATTTTTATGGAACTTGTCGTCATAAATTTTCAGATACGCCCTAGTAAAATACAGGAGAGACGACAGTGATGAGTTAGTTATCCATTCCTCTGAAAAAGCCTATCGACTTCTTTAATTAGTTGTTGACAGGCTTTTTATTTATACAGTGATTTTTATCCAAACAAAATAAATAATCTTTTCAACACATTTTACTTTACCTATCGTAGTAATCATGTTAATATAATTACAACGACAGACGTAGTACGTTAGATGAAGTAATTTGGAGGTGATTCAATGATCGGAAGCGATGCAATTAGAGGATATAATGACACATTCATTTTAACGATTCTTTCTGAAGGTGATTCTTATGGATATGAGATTTCCAAACAGATCAGAGAAACCTCTCAGAAAAATTATTCTATAAAAGAAACGACATTGTATTCAGCCTTTACCCGTTTGGAAAAAAACGGATATATTGAATCATACCCGGGACAGGTGACTCATGGGAAAAAGAGGACATATTACAAGATTACAGAATCAGGAGCAGAGTACCTGTTGGAAAAAATTAAGGAATGGCAGTTGACGAAAAAAGTCGTTGAATGCTTTATTAAGGAGGAAGACTGATGAAAACAATTCAAGACTACATAGAAAGCCTATTTCTGGGAATTCAGGAAACTGGGCAGATCAGGAAATTAAAAGAAGATCTTTTGGCCAGTGCCGAGGACAGATATGATGATCTGAAATCACAGGGGAAATCTGAAAATGAAGCAATCGGCGCTGTAATTACTGAATTTGGCAACATTGATGAACTACTGGAAGAAATGAATATGAAGCAGGAATATACTGACGAAACTGGTCAAGAGATTGATGAAATTTCAGTTGAAGAAGCTAACGGATTTTTACAGGTACAAAAGAAAGGTGCTTTGTTTATCGCTCTGGGTGTAATGTCTATTCTGATTGGGTTATCAGCATTTTTCGCAGCAATGGCAATATGGGATAATGGAAGTTTTGAAGAGGCAATAAGCATTGTGGGGCTCTTTCTTGGAGTTGCTGTGGGTGTTCCATTGTTTATCGTTGCCGGCATCAGCATGACCAATAACAAGAAAAATCTGGATGATCGGCTTATTCCGCTTCAGGTGAAAAAAATGGTTGAGAAGATAAAAGGGGACTTTCAGCGTTCTTATGTATTCAGTATTTCGGCTGGAGTGGTTCTTTGTATCTTGGCTGTTATTCCTTTAGGTGCGATGCCTATTTTGGGTGATATGGAAGAATTTCCGCTTCTGGGTATGTCTATTACGTTTCTTCTTGTTTCAGCAGGCGTCTTCCTCTTCATCTATGCAGGAGTTATCATGGGGAGCTTTACTCAGCTGTTAAAGCATAAATACTTTATTTCTGATGAAGATAAATTGGGTCCTCGTGCGAAGGAGGAAAAAAATAGAAAAAAGCCGCAATTCTGGCTGGTTATTGAAAAAATCTATTGGCCGCTTGTTGTTGTCAGCTATCTTTTTCAAAGTTTTATCGCCGGAAACTGGGGGACTTCTTGGATTATTTTTCCAATCGCAGGGATCATTTTTGGAATTCTGGAAAGTATTTTTACCAGTGAAAAATAACTTATTATAAATCCGGTAATAATAAAAGAAGCGTTTGGCTGCCAAACGCTTCTTTTATTTACCTGAAAATAGTAGTCATTGCTTTTTTCAAAGGGAAATACACGAGTGACACAAAAATGATTGTAATTGTCACATTCAAAACTGTTGCAAGTAGCATGGATAAAGCGCTGGAAAATGCTAGTTGAAAGCTGCTGCCTGCAAATAGGGCCAATGCTGTATTTTTCAGCTGTGTCATAATGATTTTCGCAATCCCTGTCACGATTGCGACAGTTACTAATTTTTTAATATTATCAATATTATTATGAAAAGCCATCATTGCGATAGCCGCTGCTCCGCCAACAATAAAGCTTTCTATGATGAAATAAGGTGCTTCCGCAGCAAAGCCATTCATCAGATCAAAAATTGCAAAGCCCAGACCACCTGCCAAGGCTCCTCTAGTATAGCCTAACAACAAAACGGCGAGCAGCAGGACAGCATTTCCCAGATGAACAAAAGCTCCTGTAGGCAGCGGAATTTTTATCATTGTTCCTAAAATAGTTAAGGCGGTAAATAGTGCTATGAGTACAAGCGACAGTGTCGTATTCTTTTTTGCCATATTCCAGACTCCTTTACTTTGTCATTCGGTTTTCAGCTTGGTTATAAGCACCATGCCAAACATGTCCCAGAAATGGATTAATTTTTTGTCCATTTTCAATAGCTGCTGCAACAAATTCTTTTGCTGTCTGAACCGCCTGTGCCACTGTATACCCTTTTGCCAGTCCGGCAGTAACAGCTGCAGCAAACGTACATCCGGCTCCATGATTGTAATCTGTAGCCAGCTTTTTGTTTTCCAGTAAAGTAAAGGTTTGTCCATCATAAAACAGATCAACTGCATTCTCGGTAGGAAGTCGATGACCGCCTTTTATCACAACAGATTGAGGACCCAATAAAAGAATCTTTTTAGCTGCTTCTTTCATCTGATCAATAGAAGTCAGGGCACCCATTTCGGATAGAATGCCTGCTTCAACCAAATTTGGAGTGGTGATAGTCGCTTTAGGAAGAAGATGTTTAACCATTGCCGCAACATTTTCCGGCTGCAGCAGTTCACTTGTTCCTTTACAGGCCATCACAGGATCAATCACAACATTCTTCATATCAAATTTATCGATATACTGTCTGGTAATTTCGATTGCACCAACCGTTCCGAGCATACCGGTTTTCATACCGTCTAACGCCCCGCCGGCAAAAATTGTTTTTAATTGTTTTTCCACTAGTTCCGGCTCTATAGGGGTCACAAGATGACTCCAGCCTTCATCAGGATTCATGGTAACGATACTCGTCAGAGCAGAAAAACCAAATGTACCAAATTCCTGAAATGTTTTTAAATCGGCTTGAATCCCAGCTCCGCCGCTAGAATCAGACCCCGCCACAGTTAATACTTTCTTTATCATTGCTGTACCTCCCTGATTGAATGTTGTTACAATAGTTATATTCTAGCGCAGCGTTCTATTGACAAAAACAGCCAATTGGATTATTTTTAACTCATCCAATTTTTGCGGAGGAAGTAAGTATGTGGGAATTAAATAAAGAAAAAGGTCTTCCTGTTTACAGAAAAATTATCGAACTGATCCTTTCGTATATTAGAGAAGGGGAACTGCTGCCCGGAGAAAAGCTGCCGGCTGAAAGACGATTGGCAGAAAAGCTTGGTGTCAATCGTTCAACGGTTGTCCATGCATTGGAAGAACTGGAGGATATGGGTTGGCTGATTCGAAAGCAGGGGAGCGGTTCGTTTGTTGCAGAAGGGAAATGGGGAATCGCCTCAACTGCACGGACAGACTGGCGAAGATATCTGGAGCAGAATGCATTTAATAAAACAGAACCGTTTATCGAAAAAATGAATCAGTTAATGAGTGAAAATAGTGATCAGATACTGGATGTTTATACAGGGGAGCTGCCCTTGGAGCTGATTCCCAGCTTTGACATCCCGCCGCTGACTTGGAAGCATTTTTTAGAGGAAGAAGAACAGGACGACTTCGGTTATTTACCTCTAAGGGAATCCATTTGCCGAATGGTTGAAAAGGAGTATGACTTTTCTCTTCAGAAGGAGTCGCTGCTCATAACTTCCGGGGCTCAGCAGGCCTTGTTTCTGATTTTGCAGGTTCTTTTAAGAGCGGGAGACAGTGTCGCTATTGAAGACCCGTCTTTCTTTTATGCTCTGCCGATTTTTCAGGCAGCAGGAATTCGACTCTACGGTGTACCAATGGACGATGAGGGAATAGAATTGATGAGTTTGGAGCAGTTAATTCGTCAGCACAGAGTGAAGATGGTCATGGTAAATCCCTCCTTTCAAAATCCGACGGGGAAAGTAATGGGCGTTAGGCGGCGACAGGAGCTGGTTAAGCTGTGTCAAAAATATCAAATCCCTATTGTAGAGGATGATGTATTTGGTCAATTAAGTGAAATTTCTGCAATACAGATTCCCCCCCTGAAAAAATTAGATCCTGAGAATGTTCTTTATATAGGGTCACTGTCTAAAATATTAGGCTCTACAACGAAAATCGGTTGGCTGAGTGCGCCGCCGTCAGTCAATCGACAAATTGCTGAAGCGAGAAAAATAATGGATTTTTCATTAAGTATTTTCCCGCAGCTGCTTGGTAATATTGCATTAAATGATCCATCATTTGATGAAAAGCTTTCTTTACTGAAAAATGAAGTTCATCAACGCGGAGAGGCAGTTTACACTGTTTTGAAAAAGCTGGAATGCTGGAAAGTGGAGAAACCGCAGGGAGGCTTTTACCTATGGGCGACTTTCCTGGGAAAAGAGCTTAAACAAAATGACTGGCAGCAGTTTCTCAGAGAAGGGCTGCTGGCGGCACCTGGTTTTCTGTTTAGCAGAGATCGAAACAGTGTACGTATCAACTTTTCGAGAGTTTCAGCAGAACAGCTTCCGCTATTCAGACAAAAGATAGAGAAAATATCAGAAAGTATTTTTAAAACCAGTGAGAGCAGAAAATGACGATTAGCTGTTTAGAATTTAAGCTTTTTTGAACAAATATTGCTGCTGCCAACGCTCAGTTAAAATAATACTAGTTGAGAAGATTTTACAAACATTGTCCACCGGCTCTTTTGTTGGAAAAAGCAGAATAAAAAAACTCAGTTTCTGAGCTGGAATTCACCGTAAATATGATAGAATAAACTGGAATGGAGGGAAAAGTATGAATGAAACAATGAAGGTATTAGTGAATAGAAAGACACATAGAGATTTTGATGAGCAGTATGTTATACCGGAGGAAGCGCTGAATTCTATTTTAAAAGCGGCCAGACAGGCACCCAGCTGGATGAATGGTCAGTTTTACAGCATCTTTGTCATTCGGGATGAACAGATAAGAAAACAACTTGTAGAATGGAATCCCGGGAACCCTCATATGTTGAAAAGTTCTGTTTTCCTCATTTTTGCCGGTGATCTATACCGGACACAATGTGTCAGCGAAGAATACGGAGTAGAAAATTTGACTTCTGAAAGTATTGATTCTACTCTGATTGCTGCAACGGATGCTGCATTGGCATTGGGAAGTGCTGTGACTGCTGTTGAAAGCATGGGGTTGGGCTCTGTTGTGGTTGGAAGTATTCGCAAACATGGGAAAGAAATCAGCGAACTGCTGGAAATGCCTGCGGGAATGTTTCCATTGTTTGGTTTGAGTATCGGTAAGCCGACTGTTGAAATGAAAGTGAAACCAAGGCTTCCGAAAGAGACGATAATTTTCCATGAAAAATTTACATCTTATCCGTATACCTTAATAGAAGAATACGATGAGACCATGGAAAAATTTGGAGAAGTCCGTGAAACAAAATTATGGAGTAAGAAATTTGCCGATTATTTTTCATCCAAACCAAATCGGTTGATTGATCAACTGTTGAAACTTAAAAGGGTATTTAAATAGAAATAAATCGGATATTGAGATTAACTGGGATCTGGCTGGAAGCTGTTGAAGAAACGAAAATTTCAGGGATTTTAAATGCAAGGACTTGCTCCTATGCTTCTCTGAATGCTCGTCGCAGGTCTGATGGTCATACAAGGCATGCTGAAATAATTATTTTCAGTACAACATTCAGTAAAGCTATATGTTTCCTTTGGCTGCTTACGGTTTTTTATTACATTACTTTCTTAAGCGAAGAAGGAATGCTATACTGTTAGAAGAAAAAAACAAAGTATGAGAGGGGTTTTATTCATGTCTTGGGAACAAGTATATGAGCAATGGCTAAATGAAGAAAATTTACCTGCAGAATTGAAAGAGGAGCTTAATTCACTTGCTGATGACAGCGAAAAATGCCAAGATGCATTTTATGCTCCTTTGGAATTTGGGACAGCAGGAATGCGGGGGATTTTGGGTGCCGGAATTAACCGAATGAATATCTTCACTATTCGTCAGGCAACTGAAGGTCTGGCGTTGTTTATGGACGGACAGGACGTTGAAACAAAAAAACGCGGGGTGGCAATTGCATATGATTCTCGTCATAAGTCACCTGAATTTGCAATGGAGGCTGCGAAAACATTAGCCCAACATGGAATTCCCGCCTATGTATTTGAAAGTCTGAGACCAACCCCTGAGCTTTCTTTTGCAGTGAGACATCTTAATGCTTTTGCCGGCATCATGATTACTGCTTCTCATAATCCTGCCGAATATAATGGGTATAAAGTTTATGGTGCTGATGGCGGACAAATGCCTCCAGCAGATGCAGATGCTTTAACTACTTATGTTCGTTCAGTAGAAAATCCATTAAAAGTTGAAGTTCTGTCTGAGGAAGAAGGTAAGAACCGTGGCTTGATTACAATTATCGGTGAAGAAGTCGATAAAGAATATCTGAGTAAATTGAAGTCTGTAACGATTAATCAGGAATTAATCAATGAAATGGGCGGAGAATTGAAGCTGATTTATACACCGCTGCATGGAACAGGGAAGATGCTTGGAGAAAAGGCACTGAAGCAAGCTGGCTTTACTCAGTTCTCGCTTGTTTCTGAACAGGCAGTTGCAGATCCTGACTTTACAACAGTTAAGTCTCCAAACCCGGAAGAACATTCAGCTTTTGAATATGCGATTCGTTTGGGGGAAAAAGAAAATGCGGATTTGCTGATTGCGACAGATCCTGACGCGGACCGTTTGGGTGCAGCTGTTCGTCTTCCTGACGGCTCTTATCAGGTTCTAACTGGAAACCAGATTGGTTCTGTTCTGCTTCAATATATTCTTGAAGCACATAAACAAGCAGGAACATTACCTGAAAATGCAGTAGTTCTAAAATCCATTGTATCCAGTGAACTGGCAACTGCCATTGCTGAAAAATACAACACAAAAATGATTGATGTACTGACTGGATTCAAATTTATTGCCGAAAAAATTGAAGAGTACGAAGAAGACCATTCGCAGACATTTATGTTTGGGTTTGAGGAAAGCTATGGTTACCTTGTAAAATCATTTGTCCGTGATAAAGATGCCATTCAGGCGCTGGTACTTCTTGCAGAAGTTGCTGCGTATTACAAGAAGCAAGGAAAAACGTTATATGACGGTTTACAGGATATTTTTGCAGAGTATGGCTATTATAAGGAAAAAACAATTTCAGTTACACTGAGTGGAATTGAAGGAAGCCAAAAAATTAAAGAATTAATGGCGAAATTCCGACAAGAAGCACCAAGTGAGTTTGCAGAGGTTTCAGTGACTAAAACAGAAGATTTCAAAGAATTAGTCAGTCGAACTGCGGATGGGAAAGAGGAAAAAATCTTAACGTCGCCGTCTGATGTTCTGAAATATTATATGGAAGATGGCAGCTGGATTGCTATTCGACCTTCCGGTACTGAACCGAAGATTAAATTTTATGTGGCAACTATTGGCACAAGTCATGAGAACGCAGATGAAAAACTTGCTGCATTTGAAAATGCAGTAAACAAAATTACTGAATAGCAAAACTCTAATGAGAAGAGGATGGTTAATAATTTGCGTTAAAATTATGCCATCCTTTATTATTTAAGAAAAAAGTTTTTTAGTATACTTTTCCAGCAGAGGCTTTCTTAATTTATACATATGCAGTAAGAAAGGGGAGCAACAAAATGAATATTGGTTTTATTGGCGCAGGACAAATGGGCGGTGCAATGATTGAGGGCTTGCTCAAAGTAAAAATTGTTTCCGCTAAACATCTTTTTGTGAAGGGCGGTTCCAGCGGCACAGCAGAAAAACTTCAGAAAAAACTTAAATTTCAGCTGATTCCTGACTACGAGCAGTTTAAAAACTGTAAACTGATTTTTATCGCAACTGGTGCAAAAATTGTTTTGCATGTATTGAAAGAGCTCGCTCCCTTTCTGTCTAAAGACACCGTGCTGATTTCGGTTGCCGCCGGACATACAATAGCAGAGGCTCAGGCAGTTTTAGGGAATGAAAGCTATGTTGTTCATGCTATTCCCAATACCCCAGTCAGCGTAAATGAAGGAATGATTGGTGCAGCTTATTCAGATAATTTGCCGAAAGAAGAAAAGGAAGCGGCTAAAAAGATTTTGGAAAGCCTTGGAAAAGTGGTGGAAGTTCCAGAAGATCTTCTTGGAACTGTCGGAACAGTGGCGGGATGCAGTCCTGCATTTGTAGATGTGTTTATGGAAGCTTTGGGTGATGCAGCTGTAATGGAAGGCCTGCCAAGAGCCCTCAGCTATGAGATTGTCGCACAGATGATATTTGGGACGGCTCGACTGGCGATAGAATCCAGAAGACATCCGGCTGAATTAAAAGATGATGTAACTTCTCCGGGAGGAACCACCATTAAAGGAGTTGCCGCTTTAGAAAAAAATGGATTTCGTTATGCGGTCATTGATGCAGTAAGACAGGCAAATAATGCATAGATAACAATTTATATTGAAAAACGCAAAAACTTTGTTATCCTATCCTTCAGCTGTTAAGCTGAGAGCGGTTTGAACTATTCAAAGTAAAAAATCTTATAAGAGCAGTAAAAAACAGTTTCCGGTTTTACAAAATATGAAAACCGAATTAACGGCGGCACAGAAGCAGTTCCTTCGATAATAAACGAAATTGTTGAGAGACACTGTTTTATAAATAAAATGGATGTTGAACAATACCATCTGGTCACTAAAATAAATGAATTTTTTTAGTGAATTTCTTCTTACTGTCAGAAGATAAATGCTTTCGTCCCGACTTCACGGAAAGAGTTGAGAGTTATGGAGTTAACCGAAGAAATTCAACAAGTCAGTCAGCTGTATAAAGTATTAAGTGATCCTACACGATTACGTATTTTACTTGTTTTGAAAAAAGGTGAATTAAATGTAACGGCGATAGCTGCAGAACTTGACATGGAGCAGTCAGCAGTGTCTCATCAATTGAAGCTGCTGAGACAAAGCCGTGTTGTAAAATCAAGAAGAGATGGGAAAACCATTTATTACTCATTAGACGATCATCATGTTATTGATATTTTAACGCAGACCTTTGAACATATTAGTCATCACTAAGGGAATAATAGTTAGGGGGAATGTACGCCTAGAATCCTTGATTTAATAGCATTTGGAGTTAGTTAGAATTGTTTGAAATCAGTTAAAGCGACTTGAACTGTCTCCGAGATTGTCTCCAAAAAAATAACTCTGCCAAGATTTTTTTACTAGGCAGAGTTTTATAATTCTGAAAGCTTCAGTATTTGAGTGAAAAGCTCAATATACTGGGCTTTTTTTGGTGATTTTAGAAGTAAATGCAGTAGCACAGTTAAACTCTCATCTGTCTGTGAAAACGGTAGAAAAAAATCACTTAAAGAAACCTCAAGAGCAGATAATAACTTCACTAGCGTCTCCAGAGACACGTTTCTCTTATTATTTTCAATTAAGTTAATAAACGGAAGGCTTAAATTACAAACCTCAGCTAACTCCCGTTGTGTCATTTTTTTAGCTGCTCTTAGCTTCCTAACCTCGCTTCCAAGATTACTCAAAATATCTTGTTCCATCTAACAGTATCAGTAATAAGCGTCTCCTTGTATTCATTCTCTAGCTCCAAAAAAGCTGGTATACATTAAGTTATATTGGCTCACAACGCTTTACAACGTATATACGATGATGCTATAATAGTTGTAAGAAAGGGGTTGAGAATATGGCACAGTTAAACTTGCGATTAGACGACGAATTAAAAGAAGAATCTGCTAAGTTTTTTAACGATATCGGCATGGATCTCTCCACTGGAATCAAAATTTATTTAACTAAGGTTGTTAAGGAACAAGCTATTCCATTCACGTTATCTCTAGGTCAAGACGATTTATCTCAAGCACTAAAAGAAATTGAAAGTGGCAATTACAAGACCTTTAATAACAAACAAGAGCTGATGGAAGAACTAAACAATGAAGATTAGAACAGCTCCCACATTTGAACGCAACTACAAGGCTTTAAAGAAAAAACATTATGACATGGATAAATTCGAGGTAGTTCTTGATTTGCTATTTAGTCAAGACACTGAGCAACTGGTATGTATTTATAAAGACCATGCCTTAAAAGGAAATAAACAAGGTCTACGAGAATTGCATATTGAAAAGGATTGGTTACTAGTTTATTGAATCGATAATGGTTGTTTAGAATTGTGGCTACTTGCAACTGGCTCACACGACCAAGTTTTTAGGAATACTTAAAGTAGTACCTTTTGAGTTCTAAGGGGTACTCTTTTCGTTTCTCAGAACAAATCAACTTCAGTTATAGTAACATTATAGTTTCCGTTGTATAATAAGGCCTAGGCTATATTTAGTCTGCTGGTACAAGCAATTCTAGGTGTAACGTTATCTAAATCGGAGGATGATTTAGATATGGCAAAAACAAATTTCAAAGGGGTATATGTTAATACCCAAGGACAATTTTATTATGAGATTAGTTTGGGAATTGATAGAATTACGGGTAAACGAGTTAAAGCGAAGTCTCAAAGCTTTGAAAACGGCAGGAAGTTTGAAACAGCTAAAGAAGCTTATACTGAGGCAACTAGATTTATGAACCTTTATTTGCAAAATAATGGCTTCTCAAACCACAACATTACTTATGGACAGTTCATGAAGCAGGATTACATCCCTTTTTATGAATCAGATGTTCAAGAGAGTACCTTTGAATCCCGAAAACCTATGTTAGATGTGCTTGTAAGACGTTTTGGAAAGAAGAAACTTCGTGACTTGACCGTTCAGGATGCTCAAAACTTTAGAACATGGCTTCTTTCTAAAAAAGGCGTTAACTACTCACAAGCATACGCAAGCTTATCTTATGGAACATTCAAGAAAACATGAGAATTTGCTGTAAATTTACAGTATTTGAATGTAAACGTTGCAAGTAAAGTGAAAGCTATTCCAAAAGGTAGAGCTCATGTAGAATATTGGACAAAGAACGACTTTGAAAAAGTCATTACGACTATCTATATAGAGGATTTCTACGACCACCTTATCTTTGTGATGTTATGGGTCTATTTTAATACAGGTGTTCGAGTGAATGAAGGCTGTGCTCTATGGTGGAAAGACGTTAATTTTTCAAAAAAGGAACTGCGAGTTAGCCATATGTTGAAGCTTAAATCAAAAACGAATTGGCATCGCCAAAACTACACTAAAACTGAAGCTGGAAGTCGTATTATCACGCTAGATGATGACACAATTGAAATCTTAAAAGTCTGAAAAAAACGACAGCTTGATATAGGTATTACGACAGATTTCATCTTCAGCTATGATGGTGCTTCTATGATGAAATCAACCCTTTCAAGAAACATTAAGAAATACGCTAAAGAAGCTGGTGTGCCAGAGATTCAGGCTAAAGGGCTACGCCATTCTCATGCTAGTTACTTAATCAATGAGCTAAATGCTAATGTATTGGTCATTTCAAAACGGCTAGGGCACTCTTCACCAGATATTACCTTAAAACACTATGCTCATATGTGGGCAGGAGCCGATAAGGAGCTTGCACTTGATATGACGGGAAGAATTGCCATAAAAACAGCCCAGCAGAAATTTTTCTATTTCAATGGCAATCAAGCAATAAAAGGCATTGTCTCCAAAAATGTCTCCAGAAATAAAAACAACCCCTAAAAGTGCTGTTATACCAAGGGTTACAGATCTTTTATAACAGCATTGGAGTGGGAACGATTTGTTTTAATATAGAATAAACTGTGTAGTAAATCACTATGATTGATTTGTCAGAATAGAGGATGATGATATCTGTTTGGTGCTAGAAGCTGGACTTCTGCCTATACAGTTGTTTATTGTCTATTCAAGTTTGAATGTCTACCCATTCATCAGAGCGTTGTTTCGCATACAGCACAACTATTAAGACCTGCGACGAGTATTCAAAGAAGCGTAGGAGTAAGCTTTTAACATAGGAATGAATTATTGCTAATTCATTTGATTGTCCTACACATATACCATAATTCATCCTCTGGAAGGAAGTAAAAAAGGAGGGTTGAAATTGGTGTTCTTTGCCGAGTGGCTCTCGTTCTGACTGCATGTTTCATGGACTAGAAACATAACTTATTTTTAATTTGGTCGAAACGCTAATAGAACTGGCAGCCCAAGATAAATAAAATTCTGTCACAAACTTTTTAGTGTTCTCAAGTAATCAGTTTAAGCTGGTTTTTTCTTTTAATTTAGTGAGAAATTAGGAGAAAAGGCTAGTTTTTTATTTATCGGTTAGGTATACTAGATACATATTTTATGAGAAAAAAATGAAACGTTTCTCATTTTAAATATCGTTAAAAGGACAGCAGGTTCTGTTGAAAATCAGGTCTGTTTATAATTGGAAAGAAGAAGATGCCTGGTTTGCAGATTGAACAGCCTGTTTCATTTTTCACTATCCATATACACATTAATTAGTTGGGGGAAATAAAATTATGAAAGAAAAGTTGAAAATCGGTTTACTGGGACTGGGAACAGTAGGTTCCGGTGTTCCAACAATCCTTCAGGAGCATCGTGAGAAGATTTCTCAGGTGACAGGGATGGAAGTAGTTATCAGCAAAGCACTTGTTCGTGATGAAAAGGAAAAACAATATCAGTCTGAACGATTTGATATTGATCTGACTACGGATGTTGAGGAAATCATCAATGATACGGAAATCAGCATTGTTGTGGAACTGATTGGAAAAGTAGAACCGGCTAAAACTTTTATTACAAGAGCGCTTAAGAATGGCAAGCATGTCGTTACGGCAAATAAAGACTTGTTGGCTCAACATGGCAGTGAG
The DNA here is from genome assembly GCF_020567625.1 of Enterococcus sp. BWT-B8. Taxonomy (NCBI): domain Bacteria; kingdom Bacillati; phylum Bacillota; class Bacilli; order Lactobacillales; family Enterococcaceae; genus Enterococcus; species Enterococcus sp. BWT-B8. Next base: position 65,298 of record NZ_JAJDJV010000001.1, read on the forward strand.
CTTGTGGCGTTGGCACAGGAAAATCATTGTGATTTGTATTATGAAGCCAGTGTTGCCGGGGGGATACCCATTCTGCGAACAATAGCAAATAGTCTTGCAGCTGATGATATTCAGAAGGTTCTTGGGATTGTGAACGGGACAACCAACTATATGCTGACAAAGATGCTGTCGGAAAAGAAATCCTACGAGCAAGCGTTGAAAGAAGCACAGGATTTAGGTTTCGCTGAATCTGATCCGACAAATGATGTAGACGGGATTGATGCAGCATACAAAATGGTCATTCTCAGCCAATTTGCGTTTGGAATGAACATTGCACTGGATCAGGTTGACAAAAAAGGGATTAGAGGAATTACTTCCGATGATGTGTCAATAGCGTCTCATTTAGGGTATGAAATTAAGCTGATCGGTTCTTCTGAAAAAAGCAATGGCGGGATTGCTGTTGAAGTGGGCCCAATGCTGGTAGCTAAATCACATCCTTTGGCTTCTGTACGGAATGAATTTAATGCGGTATTTATTAACAGTGCCGGTGTAGGAGAATCTATGTATTACGGACCGGGAGCAGGAGCAAAACCAACTGCAACAAGTGTTGTCAGCGATATCATTACAATTGCAAAAAATATGAATCTGGGGACAACGGGTCATATGTTTAATGAATATCAGCATGAGACAAAATTAACAGACAATGACGGAATTTTTGGGAAATATTACTTCTCAATCGAAGTTCCTGACAAGTCGGGACAAATTTTACTTCTAACCAAGCTGATGGCTGAAGCAAACGTAAGTCTGGATCAGATGCTTCAACAGAAATCTGATGGGACTCGCGCCAAGGTCGTGTTGATTACACATACGATTACGAAAGAACAGATGCTGAAAGTAACAGATCAAATAGAAGCTGTTTCAGATTTCGAGCTGTTGAATACGTTGAAAGTTTTGGAGGGATGATACAATGTACGAAGGATTACTAAAACAATATAAAGAGTACTTACCGATTACTGAGAAAACACCGATGATTTCTCTGGCAGAAGGCAATACGCCTTTAATTCCATTAAATAATTTATCAAAAGAGCTTGGAATTACTCTTTACGGAAAATATGAAGGATTAAATCCTACTGGTTCATTTAAGGACCGCGGTATGGTTATGGCTGTAGCAAAGGCTGTTGAAGACGGAGCGAAAGCTATTATCTGTGCATCAACAGGAAATACCAGTGCAGCAGCGGCAGCTTATGCGACACGTGCCGGAATCAAAGCCTATGTTATTATTCCTGATGGGAAGATTGCGATGGGAAAACTGGCTCAGGCGATCATTTACGGTGCCGATATTATTTCTATTCCGGGTAACTTTGACGAAGCGCTGAAGGCTGTTAGAGATATTGCACAAACAGAAGCAGTGGCATTAGTCAATTCAGTGAATCCTTATCGTCTTGAAGGGCAGAAAACAGCAGCGTTTGAAGTTTGCGAACAGTTGGGCAAATCTCCGGATGTACTTGCAATTCCTGTTGGGAATGCCGGTAATATTTCTGCTTACTGGAAAGGGTTTAAAGAATGGCATGATGTGAAAGGAACTCTTCTTCCAAGGATGCACGGCTTTGAAGCAGAAGGAGCTGCGGCAATCGTAAAAGGAGAAGTCATCGAACAGCCTGAAACAGTGGCAACAGCGATCCGTATCGGCAATCCAGCCAGCTGGAAACTGGCTGAAGCAGCGAGAGATGAATCAAAAGGATACATTGACAGTGTGACAGATGAAGAAATTTTAAATGCCTATCGCAAAGTAGCTGCACAGGACGGTGTATTTATCGAACCAGGTTCAGCAGCATCTTTGGCGGGAGTTATTCAGCATGTTCAATCCGGAAAAATAAAACAAGGTGAAACGGTTGTAGCTGTCTTTACCGGAAACGGCTTGAAAGATCCGGATACTGCACTGAATGTAGTAGATGTATCGATCTCAAAAATGAGTGATCTCGAAGAAATGCGTCTTCATTTACGTGATGGAGTGGCTAGTTTATGAAGATAAGAGTTCCGGCGACCAGTGCTAATTTAGGACCTGGTTTTGACTCCTGCGGCATTGCGCTGTCCCAGTTCTTGAGTGTTGAAATTGTGAAAGATACAGAAGAGTGGGAGATTGAGCACTCGCTTGGTGAGGAAATCCCCAGGGATAAAAAAAATTTGCTGATTCAAACAGCATTAAAGGTGAATCCTAAATTATCACCAAAGCGGTTGAAGATGACATCGGATATTCCATTAGCAAGAGGATTGGGCAGCAGCTCCAGTGTAATTGTTGCCGGCATTGAACTGGCGAATCGTTTAGGCGGCATGCATTTGTCGCAAAAAGATAAGGTCCAGATTGCGACAGAGATAGAAGGCCACCCTGATAATGTAGCTCCGGCTATATGTGGTGATTTTGTAGTAGCCAGCTATGTAGATGGGGAAGTGCGTTATGTTAAACATCATTTTCCGATGTGTGATGTGATTGCTTATGTTCCCGATCGTGAGCTGCTGACAAAAGAAAGCCGCGAGGTACTTCCTCAAACAATGTCTTATCAGGCAGCAGTCCAGGCCAGCTCCATTGCAAATGTGATGATTGCCGCTATTTTGAATGGTAATCTGCCGCTAGCCGGTGCCATGATGGAAAAGGATCGCTGGCATGAATCTCATAGAAAGCATCTAGTTCCTCATTTAACTGAAATACGCACTCTGGCTCATCAAGTAGGTGTTTATGGTGCCTTTCTAAGTGGAGCAGGACCGACAGTTCTAGTTCTATCTCCAGAAGATAAGACAGACCAGATGATTAAAGAACTTGAAAAATTAACAATGGAGGCTTCCATTCATCTGTTGTCGGTTGATCAGGAAGGTGTCCAGGTATTCTAGATTAGTAAAAAAGACTGGAATGACAAGTCGGTTTCGAAAAGGTACAGGTTTGATTTAACTTTTTGAGACGACTTCATTCTCAGTCTTTTTGTGTTCAAGTGGACGAATAATTTTTACTTTACGTCGAATAAACATGAATTCGCAAGCTCATTCAGCCTGAAGGATGAATGCGAGAAATTATAGTACAATAATAGTGGAAAGGGAAAAAACGCCACTAATTTGGAAAAGTTAGTTATGCCGAATGTCAAACTGGCTTGCTTTATTTCTTGAGAACCCTGAAATATAGCCAATGAGCATGTGCATAAAAAGTTGATTTTTCATGGAATGAAGCACTCCTTTCCCAAAAAAGTGCTGGTAGAGATTCTCAAGGAATTCTCTACCAGCACGAAATATCATACAACCATAATTTTTATTCTTCTGCGGAATAGTAGCTGTGATCTTCCAAATGCAAAGCATTTAAAATCATTGCAGCAGTCTCTTCAATTGAAAGAGAGGCTACATTAATTGTTACGCAGTCAAGTTTTTTGTAAAGATCCGCAGCATAAGTCAGTTCTTTCCGGATTTTTTCAATATCCGAATAGGAAGTATCTGCGGGCAAACCATAAGCTCTCATTCGCTCTTTCCGGATGCCGTTCAAGATCTCTGGATCATTTGTAAGCCCTACAATTTTTTTCGGGTCCATTTCCCATAATTCTTTTGGCAGATGTGCTTCTGGGATTAACGGAAGATTAGCAACCTTCAAGTTTTTATTCGCTAAAAATAGACTTAATGGAGTTTTTGATGTTCTTGAAACACCCAGCAGTAAAACATCTGCTTCAAGAAACCCACGAGGATCTTTACCATCATCGTATTTAACCGCAAATTCCATTGCTTCAATCCGATTAAAATAATTTTCATTTAAGTGGTGCAGAGCACCTGCTTCACCGCTTCTGGAGATCCCCGTAAAGCGTTCAATCTCTTCAATAGGAGAGGTTAGAATGTCAAAATGATAAAGTGCATTTTTTTCAAAGAAATCTGTTGCTGTTTTTACAAGCTCCTTACTAATAATTGTGTACAGGATCATTGCATTTTCATTTTTAGCTTCTTCAAGCGCCTGTTCAAGCTTATCCTTTTCTTTGACAAAAGTTCTTCTGTACAAAGAAAAATCCACGGTTGGGAACTGAGCCATGATGGCAGCAGCTTGTTTTGAAGCAGTCTCACCTGCTGAATCAGAAATAACAAAAATAGTAACTGTTTTCTTTTCAGTATTTTCCATAAAAACAACCTTTCTTGATTTTTTTCTGAGATTATTATACCATACAACTTAGGAGATAGTTCGTAATAATTTCGATTTAGAAGGAGCAAAAGTATGAGCCAAGTTAAATCAAAGGTAGAACAGTCACTTGAAACTATGAAGGAGCATGGTCTGAAATATACAAAAAAAAGAGAAGCCATTATTACATATCTGATAAAAAGGAATCGATACATATCTGCAAAAGAAGTCTATGAGTTCATGAATGGGGAGTATAAGGGCGTGAGCTACGACACGATTTATCGGAATCTGCATGATTTTGAAGAGATGGAGCTGCTTGAAACAACCGATCTAAATGGAGAAAAGAAATATCGGTTTCACTGCAGCCATGAACTTGAGCATCATCACCATTTTATCTGTGTGGTTTGCGGAAAAACAAAGGAAATTCATATGTGTCCGATGCAGTACTTTGAAGAGCAGCTGAATGGCTGCAGTATAGAAGGACATCGATTTGAAATTCTTGGAAGATGTGAAAACTGTCAATGATTTTCAGAAAAAACAGGTTAGAATTTTGAATAAATAAAATATTTTCGTCAATTTTTCATTACAGAGGTTGACGATAAAATGTGCATTAGCTATAATGTAAAAAGGACAGTATTCTATTTATGAATTTACTTTATAAATAAGAAAAACGGTTACTTTTTAAGCCCGGAGGGAGGGAATTACAATGTCAAAAACTGTCGTTCGTAAAAACGAATCTCTTGATGACGCTCTTCGTCGCTTCAAACGTTCCGTTTCAAAAGCGGGTACTCTGCAAGAGTCTCGTAAACGTGAATTCTACGAAAAACCAAGCGTAAAACGCAAGAAAAAATCAGAAGCTGCTAGAAAACGCAAAAAATTCTAGTTTCTGATGAAGTGGAGCTGGTTGCATGTCATTATTGACAACTTTGAATGACGATATTAAAACAGCAATGAAAGCGAAGGACAAAAATTCTTTAGCTGTTCTGCGCTTGTTGAAGACCGGCATTCAAAATGAGCAGATCAACGTAGGCCGTGATTTGAACGGAGACGAAGAATTAACTGTTTTATCTCGTGAGATGAAGCAGAGAAAAGATTCTTTAATGGAGTTTGAAAAAGCGGGACGTGAAGATCTAGTCGAGAAAGCAAAAATTGAAATTGCAATTGTTGAGAAATATATGCCGGAACAGCTTTCTGAAGAGGATCTTCGGAAGATTGTGACAGCAGCCATTGAAAAAACCGAAGCGACTTCTCAAGCAGAGTTTGGGAAAGTGATGGGTGCAGTGATGCCGCAGATAAAAGGTAAAGCAGATGGTAACTCAGTAAATGCAATGGTCAAAGAGCTATTACAAAAGAATTAAGCAGAAAAGCAGTTGGGAGCTTTCGTTTCCAGCTGTTTTTTCTATTTTTATAAAAAATGCAGGACTTGCTCACTGTTTCTTTCAGCTGATATGATCGGAGTGTCAGATAGTAAATTGAGAGCATTCATTTGGTTTTTCTGCAGAGCTTAATAATTTAATCTTATTATTTTGCTGTTAAATGTTTAAAAGAACATTCTATTTATCATGGTTGTTGACCTAATGTCTTTTGACTATCTTAGAAGAGAATGACAGTTTTTTTAATCAACAATGACTGCTTCTTTTTTATGGAAGAAGAATATGGTATCATTACTAGGAATGTAAATAAAAGGAGCTGGACTTTTTTTGACAGAAAATGGAAATCGTGAAATTTCTATAGAAATTAAATTGACAGATACTGATGATGCGAGCATGCTGTTTGGCACACATGACAAACACTTAAAATTTTTAGAAGAGAATGGTGCCGTAATCATCAATACCAGGGGAGAAGTTATCCAAATTATAGGACAGGAAGAAAATGTTCAGATTGTAGGCTCTGTTTTTCGTTCACTTCAGACACTGATTAGTCGGGGAATCAAAATAGGCACTCCTGATGTAGTGACTGCGTTAAAAATGGCTAAGAATCAGCAGCTTGATGCATTCATAGCAATGTACGAAGAAGAAATCCTAAAAGATCATTACGGAAAATCAATCCGTCCCAAAAGCTCTGGACAGAAGAAATATATAGATGCCATCAAAAATCATGATGTTGTATTTGGAATAGGTCCGGCTGGAACCGGGAAAACATACTTAGCTGTGGTGATGGCTGTAGCTGCTTTAAAAAAAGGGCAGGTTCAGAAGATTATTTTAACTCGTCCGGCTGTCGAAGCAGGAGAAAATCTTGGCTTTCTTCCAGGTGATTTGAAGGAAAAAGTCGATCCGTATCTTCGACCTGTTTATGATGCGCTGTATCAAATTTTCGGTGTGGAACATACGAATCGCCTGATGGAGCGAAATGTGATTGAGATTGCACCGCTAGCCTATATGAGAGGGCGGACGTTAGATGATGCATTTGTCATATTGGATGAAGCACAGAATACGACTGTTGCTCAAATGAAAATGTTTTTGACACGTCTGGGCTTTCAATCAAAAATGATTGTTAATGGGGATACCAGCCAAATCGATTTGCCCCGAGGTGTTGTTAGCGGACTTGTTCATGCAGAGCGGACATTGAGAACGATTAATAAAATCTCGTTTGTTCATTTTGAGACAGGGGATGTAGTAAGACATCCAATCGTGGCAGAGATTATTCGCGCATATGATGAAGAGAAAAATAACTCTTAAAAATTTTTAAAGGAAGGAGCGATTTTCTTTTGAAGCAATGGCTGCTTAAAGTACGTGATAAGCTGGGTAAGACATTTATTCCCACCTTACTCGTTGTTTTTTCAATTTTGATATTTGGTGTTGTGTTTGGAAGTGTTTACGAGAAGAAGATAGCTATTAAAGAGGGACAACTTGCAGATACAACGATTCGTGCGAATAAGAATATTGAAAATACATATGAAACGGAACAAAAAAAGAAACTGGCTGCAGAAGCAGTCACTCCTGAATATATTTTTCAAGAGGATACAGCTGATATTCAGTATGAACGGATAGAAAAGCTTTTTGCATTGATTTATACGGCAAACGAAAAAATAGATAAAGCTTATGAAACAGAGAAATCAGAAGCTAAAAAGGATGAAACCATTCCTCAGCCGACGAATGAAGAACGTGTAGCTGCGTTAAAATCAGAATTTGAAAAGCTGAATCAGGATGAAGTGACACTGTACCAATCATTTCCAAGTGTTTTTTATCAAAATATTTTTAATCTGACCGGTGAACAAATCGATGTGGTAAAAACAGAAAGTTTGAAAATTATTGATGAGACAATGCAGAATCATGTTCGTGAAAATGAACTTTCTGAGATACGACAAAAAGCCATTAACAAAATTCAGTTTCTTGATGTATCCTCAATGATGCAGCAGGAGATTCGCTATGTGGTAAATGCAGGGATTGTTGCAAATGATTTTCCAAATGAAAAGAAAACTGATGAGTTAAGACAGGCAGCTCGTAATGCTGTACAGCCGGTAATGATCTATCAGGGTGAAATTATTGTTCGTGAAGGAACTCAAATTGATGCAAAAGCTATAGAAAAACTGAAACTGCTGGGAATGACAAACCAAAATCCTTCGGTTTTTCCGATCGTAGCACTTACCTTGACAATTTTATTCCAAGTGATTGTACTGATCTTTTTCTCAAAGCAGATAAGCAAGGAAGAAAGCAGGCGCTCCTTTATTCTTTTTTATGTGAGTGCCATGTCCATCAGTATTCTATTGATGAAGTTTTTCCAGCTTTTCCAAAGTGAACAGCTGCTTTATATTCCATTATTTTTCCCTGCTGCATTTGTTCCGCTGGTACTCAGCTTTTTTGTAAATCGCCGTGCGGGAATTTTGTCAGCAGTCTTTCAGGTGCTGTTTGCACTCTTTGTATTTTATGATTCTATAGGTACCAACACATTAACTATTATTTTGGTAACCTATCTATTTGCCGGGTCACTGGCAGCTGTAGTCAATCGAACACGTATTAGTCAACAAGGGTGGAGTGCTGCTGTCTGGGTCATTTTAATGCCGATCTTTATGAACTTTATTCTGGCTATTTATCAGGGGATGGGTTTGTTGGATGGAAAAACATGGACAATGCTGATTTCTGCTCTGGCAGGAAGTGTTCTTGCGTTCTTATTGACAATGGGTCTGCACCCATATATTGAATTGATTGTCACGGATGATAGTATGATTGTGTTGAATGAATTGAGTAATCCGAATCATCCTCTGTTAAAACGGCTGCTGGAAGAAGCTCCGGGAACTTATCATCACAGTATGATGGTAGCAAGTTTGAGTGCGAATGCAGTGGCTGAAATCAGCGGACGTTCCTTATTGACTCGTGTAGCCTGTTATTATCACGATATAGGAAAGCTGAAGCATGCGAATTTCTTTGTTGAGAATCTGCCTGCCGGGGCTGAAAATCCGCATAATTTCCTTCTGCCGGAAGACAGTAAGCAAATTATTTTTGGTCATGTGATTGATGGAGCCAAGATTTTGGAAGAGTATAACATGCCTGAAATGGTTATTGACATTTGTCGGCAGCATCATGGAACAACACTTATGAAGTTCTTTTATATGAAAGAAAAGGAGCGTAATCCAGAAACTTTGGAAGTCGATTTTCGATATCCGGGTCCTAAGCCTCAAACGAGAGAAGCAGGAATAGTTAATATTGCAGACACTTGTGAAGCGGCTGTTCGGGCAATGAGCAACCCGACAAATGAAAAAATTAGAGAGTTTGTTCATTCTGTTATTCAGGAACGAATTTCTGATGGTCAGCTTGATGAGTGCGGATTGACAATGCGGGAAATTCGTAAAGTGGAAAAATCGCTGATTAACGGTCTTTGCAGTACGTTCCATTCCAGAATCAAATATCCTAAAATGAAATCTGAAGCTGAAAAAATGAAAGATGAACAGGAAAAGAGAGAGGTTTAATGGATATTACTTTTATTGATAAAACAGAGAAGGTCTCCGCCGATCATGTGGAGGAGGTGGAAAATCTGCTGCAGTTTGCAGCAGATTTTCTGGAAATTTCTGAAGATACAGAATTATCTGTGACCTTTATGGATAATGAAGAGATTCGTGTAATCAACAGAGATTATCGTGGAAAAGATACAGCGACAGATGTAATCAGCTTTGCACTGGAAGAAGAAGGCGCTGGTGAGATGCCGATAATCTTTGATGAGGAAGAAAGCGCCCTATTCCCAAGAAATCTTGGAGATCTTATGATTTCGATTGAACGTGCAGAGGAGCAGGCGGCAGATTATGGACACTCCTTTGAAAGAGAACTTGGTTTTTTGGCAGTTCATGGATTTCTGCATTTAAACGGCTATGATCATATGAATGAAGCAGATGAGAAAGAGATGTTCGACTTACAGAAAGAGATACTGAATGCCTATGGACTTGAAAGATAAACAGACAGAAAAAAATAAACACTTTGTTGCGTCTCTAGAATTCGCACTTCAGGGAATTCGTACGGTTTTCAAAGAAGAACGAAATATGCGGACACATCTGCTTGCGGCGATTGCAGCAGTTATCTTCGGCTTCGTTTTTAAGTTATCTGCAGGAGAATGGCTTTGGCTGATTCTTAGTATTTTTCTGGTATTTGTTGTTGAAATTATCAATACTGCATTTGAAAATGTAGTAGATATGGTTACAGATTTTCATTTTCATCCTATTGGGAAAAAAATTAAAGATATGGCAGCAGGCGCTGTGCTGATTACTGCACTTTTCTCTATGTTCGTCGGACTGATTATCTTTTTACCGAAATTCTGGGGTTTGTTAAAGGATTTTCTTTAAACATTGATTGGTAATTATATAAACAGATTATATATGCAGATAACTCTTTCTGCACTTGAGACATCATCATAATAATAAGTACTACGAAATCAAAATAGAGAAGACAAGGGGAAAATACATGACAGAAACACATAAATCAGGATTTGTGGCTATTGTAGGCAGACCGAATGTGGGGAAATCGACATTGTTAAATCGAATTGTCGGTCAGAAAATTGCTATTATGAGCGATAAGGCTCAAACAACTAGAAATAAAATTCAGGGAGTTTATACAGTACCGGAAGCACAGCTGATATTTATTGATACCCCAGGGATTCACAAACCTAAGCATCGATTAGGAGATTTTATGGTGGAGACTGCCTACAGCGCTTTGAGGGAAGTGGATGCAGTGCTGTTCATGATCAGTGCCGATCAAAAACGCGGCAAAGGTGATGACTTTATTATTGAGCGTCTTAAAAATCAACAGGCACCGGTCTTTTTAATTATTAATAAAATTGATAAGGTTCATCCAGATGAGCTGTTGGGAATCATTGAAGACTACTCCAATCAAATGGAATTTGCAGAAGTTGTTCCTATTTCGGCAACAGAAGGAAACAATGTAGAGCGAATGATGGATACATTAATTGTAAAAATGCCGGAAGGACCGCAGTATTTCCCAGAGGATCAGGTAACAGATCACCCGGAATACTTTATTGTTTCAGAGCTTGTCAGAGAAAAAGTATTGCTTTTGACCAGAGATGAAATTCCTCACTCTGTCGCAGTTGTTGTGGATTCAATGAAGCGGGACGAAAATGATAAAGTCCATATTCAGGCCACTGTCATCGTAGAACGGGACAGTCAAAAAGGAATTATTATTGGAAAAGGCGGAAAAATGCTGAAGCAGATTGGTACAAAAGCCCGCAGAGATATTGAACATCTGCTAGATGATAAAGTTTATCTGGAACTGTGGGTTAAGGTTCAGAAAGACTGGCGTGATAAAAAAATCTATCTGCAGGACTTTGGTTATCGTAAGGATGACTACTAAACGATTATCGAAAATTTAAATGAAGTGTTTATCCCGCCGCTTATTCGGGGGTAGATACGAAGAGAGTTGGGAACTTTTGGTATGCTCCCTCTCTTTTTTCTTTTGATCGTATATTCCTTTGGCTGCTACTAATAAACTGTTCTTTTTTTAATGATTTTGCTAAAATGAAACGATGAGAGGAGGGATTGGTTTATGGCGTTAGGAGAAAGCAAAGGACTCATTCTTTTTACAAGAGACTATAAAGAAAAGGATAAACTTGTGAAAATTTTTACTGAATCTTTTGGAAAACAAATGTTCTTTATTAAGGGGGCACATCGCAAGAACAATCCTATCACTCCGGCTATTCTTCCATTTACTCAGGCAGTATACATAGGTGATTTCAGGTCAGAAGGCTTGTCATTCATTAACGGCAGTAAAGAGGTTAAACCATTTTTCAAGATTCAGCAGGATATTTTTCTCAATGCCTATGCTACCTATATTCTTAACCTGGCAGATACAGCCGTTGAAGATCGTGTCTATGATCCGGGATTGTTCTCATTTACGCTGCAGGCGCTTGAGCTTATTGATGAAGAAAAAGATCCTGAGATTATCACTAATATTTATGAATTGCAAATTCTTCATCGCTTTGGTATTTCCATTGACTGGCAGAGCTGTCGGGTCTGCGGTCAGACAAAGGGAAAATTTGATTATTCTTCCAAATATAGTGGTGTGCTATGTGAGCAGCACTGGCAGATGGATTCGCAGAGATATCATGGGAACCCCAGAGCCATACATTTTATCCGGCTGTTTTCGGCAGTTTCCTATGAGAAGCTTAATAAAATCGAGCTGAATACTCAGACAAAAGCTGAAATCAGAAAAATTATTGATGAGCTGTACGATGAATATGTAGGGATACATTTGAAGAGTAAAAAATTTATTGACCAGATGAAAACCTGGGAAAATACATTGAAAAAGGAACGTGAAACAGATTGAGCTTTAGGGATGGAACTGATTTTTTCAACAAGCATAGTATATCGACCGAATTAAGTCTAAGCTAGGTTTCTAATCCAAGAAATATACAGCATATCCAGTAGTATTACATATGAGACGGCTGGATATGCGCCAATATAAATTAGCAGCTGCTCCAATTAAGGAGAAATGCTTCACATTCAAAGAGTATCGTTCGCATACAGTTCTGCTAATGCCCCTAGATAGGGTAGCTCCTATTCAAGGAATACTTATTGAGGCTGTGCATATAGCAGTCTTATACGATTAAAAGACATGGGACGAGTATTCGAAGAAATGTAGGAACAAACTCCTAATAAATAAGGATATAAAATTTGATCCATTTATCCTCTATCAGAATATTGCATACCATTCTGATAACTGACTTTCTACTATGGAAAATTTTTGTATCTACGAGTCTCACTACACTATACTACACTACACTTCGTTTCGATCTCATCAATTTCTAAACGGCAGAGCCATTAAGAATTGAAGGACTTTGTTTCGATCTCATCAATTTCTAAACGGCAGAGCCATTAAGAATTGAAGGACTTTGTTTCGATCTCATCAATTTCTAAACGGCAGAGCCATTAAGAATTGAAGGACTTCGTTTCGATCTCATCAATTTCTAAATGGCAAAGCCATTAAGAATTGAAGGACCTTGTTCGATTTTTCGATACAAACGCCTCTATTTGGAAAAGCATTGGCGATTTCACGGCTGTTCGTTCTTGTCATTGAAGCATACAGGTTAAAATTTTTTTACCATTGAACATCATGTATATGTATAGCCGATCTTTTATTGTAATTTATAATTTAGTCAGAGCAATAGGATGAGGTTTATTTTATTCAAACAGCTTGTCGGCTTTCCGTTTGAATACTGAATAGGAGCATATTGATTTTTAGAGTGAAATACCTTTCGAGAAAAATTTTTCCAAAATAAAAAATGATTTGACAACTGAAAACGAACCCCTTATTATAAAGAGTAATGAAATAAGTACGTTGAAAAAGAGAAGTAAAAAGGTTTTTGAGCAGACAGCGATTTCGGGAGAGTGTGAGCCGAAAGTCATTCCTTTTGAAAGGCACTTTTGAGTACAGGAAATGAAGCTGCTGGTTATTGAAATCAGAAGTAGGGTGGAACCGCGAATATTTTTCGTCCCTATGTCTCTCTGGAGGCATAGGGATTTTTTCATGGAATGATTCCTGAAAACAATAGAGAGAAGACGATTATATTATATTTAGGAGGAAAAAGAATGGATAACCAAAAATTAACGGTACAAGACATGATTCTCACGCTTCAGAAGTTTTGGTCATCAAATGGCTGTATGCTGATGCAGGCGTATGATACGGAAAAAGGGGCAGGAACGATGAGTCCCTATACTTTTTTGCGGGCGATCGGACCGGAACCGTGGAACGCAGCCTATGTAGAGCCGTCACGTCGACCAGCTGACGGGCGTTACGGCGAGAATCCAAACCGTTTGTACCAGCACCACCAGTTTCAGGTTGTGATGAAGCCGTCGCCGGAAAATATTCAGGAACTTTATCTGGAAAGTCTGCGTCTGTTGGGGATTGAACCGTTGGAACATGATATTCGTTTTGTAGAGGATAACTGGGAAAATCCGTCCATGGGCTGTGCCGGCTTGGGCTGGGAAGTTTGGCTGAACGGAATGGAAATCACGCAGTTTACTTATTTCCAGCAAGTAGGCGGCTTACCTTGCCAACCTGTAACTGCTGAGATTACGTATGGGTTAGAGCGTCTGGCTTCTTACATTCAGGAAGTTGAAAGTGTGTATGATCTGCAGTGGACTGAGGGTGTCAAATATGGAGAAATCTTTAAACAGCCTGAATACGAACACTCTAAGTACTCATTTGAAATCAGCAATCAGGACATGCTTTTGGAAAACTTTGATAGATTTGAAAGAGAAGCGAAGCGCTGTATTGATGAAAATCTGGTGCACCCAGCTTATGACTATATTTTAAAATGCAGCCATACTTTCAATTTACTGGATGCCAGAGGAGCGGTGTCTGTAACCGAACGTGCCGGATACTTGGCTCGAATTCGAAATATGGCAAAATCTGTTGCAAAAATCTTTGTTGCTGAACGAAAGAAACTGGGTTATCCGTTACTGAATAAAGAACGATCAGAGAAGGGAGCTGAATAAGGATGGCAAATAATTTATTACTGGAAATCGGATTGGAAGAAATGCCGGCTCATGTAGTGACACCTAGCCGTATACAGCTGGAAGAAAAAATAGTAAAGTTTTTAGATGAGCATAACCTTGGGTATGAATCTGTACAGACTTTTTCAACTCCGAGACGTTTGGCGGTTCATGTAACAGGTATTCCTGAAAAACAAGAGGATACACAGGAAGAAGTAAAAGGACCTGCCAGAAAGATTGCACAGGATGAGTCCGGGAACTGGTCAAAAGCAGCGGAAGGATTCGTTCGTGGTCAGGGCATGTCAACAGATGCAATTACGTTTCGTGAAGTGAATGGAGTGGAATATGTCTATGTGACAAAGTATGTTCATGGCAAGGAATCTAAAGAAGTTTTGAAGGACCTTAAAGAGGTCATTTTGAGTCTGACTTTCCCGGTAACTATGCACTGGGCGGATTATGATTTTGAATATATTCGTCCTATTCACTGGGTAGTGGCATTGCTGGATGAGGAAGTCATTCCGTTTTCCATTTTAGATGTTGAAACGGGAAGAGTTTCAAGAGGTCATCGTTTTCTTGGTGATGATACAGCTTTGTCTCATGCGGATGAGTATGAAGAAAAGCTTCTGGAACAGTTTGTTATTGCAGATCCTGTGAAAAGACAGGAAATGATTGTAGCACAAGCAGAAAAACTGACAGAAAAAAATCAGTGGGTTTTGACTATGGATGCTGATTTGCTGGAAGAAGTGAACAATCTGGTGGAATATCCTACAGCTTTCGTTGGGGATTTTGATGAAAAATATTTATCCGTTCCTGACGAAGTTCTGGTGACTTCCATGAAAGAGCATCAGCGCTATTTTGAGATTCGAAATGACCGCGGAATGCTGCTTCCGCATTTCATTGCTGTCAGAAACGGAAATAATGTCCACCTTGAAAATGTGATAAGAGGGAACGAAAAAGTCCTGGTTGCAAGATTGGAAGATGCGGAATTCTTTTATAATGAAGACAAAAGATTGTCTATTGACGGTTGCGTGAATAAACTGAAGCATGTGACGTTCCACGAAAAAATAGGATCAATTTATGAGAAAATGCAGCGTGTATCAGTGATTGCCGGCATCATTGGAAAAAATGTCGGACTTTCTGAAACTGAATTGGATGATTTAAACCGTGCTTCTCAAATTTATAAATTTGATTTGGTAACAAATATGGTCGGTGAGTTCCCTGAGCTTCAAGGAATTATGGGTGAAAAGTATGCCTTGCTGAAAGGAGAAAAAGCAGAAGTTGCTCATGCAATTCGTGAACATTATATGCCGACATCAAGTGAGGGAGAACTTCCAGAATCTTCTGTCGGTGCTGTTCTGGCCATTGCAGATAAACTGGATAGTGTTCTGACATTCTTCGCAGCAGGAATGATACCAAGCGGGTCAAACGATCCTTATGCGTTACGCAGACAAACCTATGGAATTGTCCGAATTGTTGAAAATAGAAACTGGCAATTTCCGTTGATTGAGCTGCAGAAAGAAATTGATGAGACGATTAATACTGATATGACGAGATTTGGTATTCAGCTGGCGAGCGGTCAGAATGAAGTGATTGATTTTGTCAAAGCTCGTTTACGTCAGCTGTTGTTAACCAAAGATATTCGGCATGATATTATTGATGCAGTTATTTCTTCGGAACAAAGAGATCTGATGAAGCTGTTCGCTTCTGCCATGATTATTAGAGAGCATCTGGCTGATTCGGATTTTCGTCCTTCAATGGAAGCTCTAACACGTGTTTTGAATCTAGTCAGAAAAGGTCAGGAGCTTCTTGTACAAGAAAGCATAACAGTGGATGAGCAGCTTTTTGAGAATGAATCAGAAAAAGCATTGCATAAAGCAGTAAATAAAGTAGAAGAAGACTTCGCGACAAATACAATGGTCGAAAACTATCTGGCATTGGTCAGCTTAAAACCCATGATTGAAAATTACTTTGATCATACTATGGTTATGGTTGAAGATGATTGTGTGAGAACAAACAGACTGGCAGAATTGAATCGTATTGCCAAAATGGTTCTGTCACTGGCAAGTTTGGATTTGCTGAATGTAAAATAACAAGTGAACACATACAGCCGGATTGTGAATTCATCCGGCTGTTTTCTATGTTTAAATTTATCAGCAACAGGTAAAGGAAGTGATTTATTTGGGGCTAAGAAAATATAACTTGGCCGCAGATAAAAAGTTTTTGGTTTGTTTGGCAGAACGATTATCGGGTGTTGAACTTCCTGCAAAGGTTGACTGTATTGAATTCGAAGAAAATGGCTTAAAGAGGCTCAGACTAAATGAAATGAAAACAGTAAAGACAGCTGTCGGTACTTATCGTTGAGGAACGGGTGATCGGCTTCATTGAGCTGTTGGAAGAAATAGATTGGATTACTGGAAACAAATAGGGAGATATTTCCTATATCTGTATTGTAGAGGAGATGGAAGGTCGGTGTTTTGGAAAAGAGATGATGGATCAGGCCGAGTAATGGGAAAAAGAGCAGGGATATCAGAGAATCTCGTTAAAATGTTTCTTCAGTGACCCATCATGCTGTCAGCTTTTATGAGACTTTAGGATATAGCGCGGAATCTGTCAAAATGAGGAAAGAGTTTTAGATCAAATTATCCAACTGTGAGGTTGACTATTTTTTTGAGCTGAAAGGATGTATCGTCTGTAAAGGAGTATCAATAGGCATTAAATCAATGGTTTCTAAGAGGATAATTTTTATATAAAAAAACAATTTTCATTTTTTGAAACTTTTTTTAAATAGGGGTTGAAAATGATTTTTAATGGCCTTATCCTTTAGTTGAAGGCGCCTTCGAACAAAGGAGGAAATCATATGAATCAGAAGAAAATAACGGAATTGGAACAGGTTATTAGACAGGGGTACCAAAATACGGCTGGAATAATAGTCTTGAAAAACGGACAAATACTTTATGAAACTTATTTTAATGATTGTACAGAAGAAAACCCGATCCATGTTTTTTCAGTGACGAAAAGTATCCTTTCCATTCTTATCGGGATTGCTTTGGATAGAGGAGAAATTGAGTGTGTTGACCAAAACATATTGGCGTTTTTGCCGAATTATGTTGTAAAAAAGGATAAAACATCTATTCAAAGGGTTAAAATTAGAGAATTATTGACAATGACTGCTCCATTTAATTATCAGGAAGAACCCTATATTGACTATTTTATGAGCAGCAATTATTCAGAGTTTGCACTGGATTTGTTGGGTAAAAGTGAGTCAGGTGGAACATTCAGGTATACACCACTCGTAGGGCCGGATATTTTGTCAGGAATACTCGTAAATGCTGCTGGAAAGTCAGTCCTTGATTACGCAAAGGAATATTTGTTTTCACCACTGGGAATCACAGTTGAAAAGAATCTGATCTTTCAAAATCAAGAGGAACAAATGGCTTTTTATGCATCAAGAACGATCAGCGGCTGGGTCTCAGATGCGGCGGGTATAAATACTGCTGGCTGGGGCTTAACGTTGACTCTGCAGGATCTTGCGAAGATTGGACAGCTCTATTTAAATGAAGGGAAATGGGGAAATAAGCAAATCGTTTCTTCCCGCTGGGTTGAAGAGAGTACTCAGAAACACAGCTATTGGAAAGAAGCCGGCTTATCTTATGGCTATCTCTGGTGGGTATTGTCAGATTCAGTATTTGCAGCAATGGGAGATGGAGGGGATATCCTTTATGTTGATACAAAAGAAAAAACAGTGATTGCCCTGACGGGACTGTTTGAGCAGAAGACTGGAGACCGAATTGAGCTGATAGAAAAATATGTGAAGCCGATGATCGAATAAGAAGCTAGTTTTATTCAGCAGCAAATTTCCAGAAGAAATCAATGACTGATCTAGAAGCTAAAACACCCTTGCCTGATACATTCAGACAAGGGTGTACCTGTTTATTTGCGCTGCTGTTTTCCAGCATTTCTTCCGCCTTTGGAAGGATATTGCGGCTGTTTTTTTGAAGATGAAACATTTTGAGACTCAGTTGGTGTTACATCTTTTATAGGTGTTACTACCTGTTTGGGTGGATTCTTTTTCAACTCTTCTGCCAATTGTGCTTTAATTTTTGGCTTCAAAAGAATGTTGGTTATGAATGTCTGAATACAACTGAAAATCCCGCCGATTACCCAGTAAAGAGCTACTCCTGCTGGTGACTGGAAAGACATGAAAACAATCATTAGCGGAGAGACAATCAGCATTGATTTCATTGTTTTCTTTTGTTCTTCAGGAATGCCAATTGTAGAAATATAGCCTTGAATTAAATAAGCGATACCTGCCATAATAACAAATACGATGCTCGGCTGCCCAAGGTTAATACCAAAGAAGTCTGCCTCGCTGATTCCTTCTGTATATCTTGCGGCAAAGAAAAGTGCAGAGAAGATCGGCATTTGAATCAGCAATGGAAGACAGCCGATACCACCCATCATGCTGACATTGTTTTGTTTATAAACCTGCTGCAGCTCCAATTGAGCAGCAGCTTGTTCTTCTCTTGTTGCTGCCTGCTTTAATTTTGCTTGTGCTGCATCAACTTGAGGTTTGATTACCTGCATTTTTTCAGTTTGGACCATACTTTTACGTGACTGGTATAAGCCAAGGGGAAGTATGATGATTCTCGCAATAACAGTAATAAAAATAATTGCCCAACCATAGTTCCAGTTAAAGTTTTGAACCAAATAAGTAATGAGACTGCTCATCGGCTGAACTAAAAAATTATAGACAAATCCTTCTCCGGTAGGTTGACCGTCACTTCCGGTTTTTACACATCCGGAAAGAAAAACAACTAGAGCTGCCAAGCCGGAACTGTATAACCACTTATTATATTTTTTCATAAAATTCTTCCTTCGTCTAAAATTTGCACAAATTTAACTATACTTGAAAAAAAAGTTTTTTTCAATAATAATTCTTGAGCATAAGTGAATTTTAGTGAAACATTTAACTGGTCATATTCTTTCTCGCTTAATCGAACGGGGTACTGCTTTTGTTGTCCCATTTTTATCATCCTTTTTACTCTTATTATGCACAGGTAATTAATCTTAGTATGAAGATACTAGTTAGTTACTTTAAATGAGGTATAGTCGTTAATCAGAGGATCATCCTGAATATCTACGTAAGTTACCCGCCCTGAAGGGGAAGGTGAGTCCTTGACCTGTTGAATAAATGTTTCCATTGCTTCTAAAGATCCCACTGCTTCAATTGAAACCGATCCATCGTCTTCATTCCTCACTGTTCCAGTAATTCCCAATTGATCTGCAGCTATCTTAGTCATAAATCGAAAACCTACACCTTGAACTCTTCCCTGGACATTCATTCGAACTTTTCTCATCACTGTCACATCCTGTTTTATTCATTTTCTTAATGATAACGATTTTTTGAATCTATATCAAGTTTCAATAAATATTAAAAAAAATGGTATAATACTTTCGAGGTGGAAGTATGAAAGAAATTATGTCAAATAAAAATGAATTGATAAAAAAGATCAGAAAACTTTATAAGAAAAAGGGCCGGGAAGAAGCCCGCCGATATGTGATTGAAGGATTTCACTTAGTTGAAGAAGCTGTTCGTTTTTCAGCACCTGTTGAATGGATTCTTTTTGATGAGAGAGGACGCAAAGAATGGGGAGAATGGCTAAGTCAGTACGATGATGAAAAACTGATTTTTGTTAGTCAGGATGTTATGAAAAGTTTGTCTGAGCTGCCGACTCCCCAGGGAATTATCGGCGTTGTAGCAATTCCGGATGAGGTCGAAGTAAATGAGCTTCAAGGTCATTGGCTTGCACTGGATAATGTGCAGGACCCGGGAAATGTGGGCACGATGATTCGTACGGCCGATGCGGCAGGATACGCAGGGGTGATTATTGGTGAGGGGACAGCAGATATTTACAACAGTAAAGTTTTACGGGCTATGCAGGGCAGTCATTTCCATTTACCTGTTCTTAGAAAGAAAATTGAAATGGTGATTGACAGCTTTAAATCCAAAAATATTCCTGTTTTTGGTACCAAGCTAGATGAAAAAGCAGTCCATTACACCTCTGTTGCGCCGAAACAGAATTCTTGTCTGATTATGGGAAATGAAGGGCAGGGTGTGAGTCCTGAGTTATTAGATCAAACCGATCAAAATATTTATATACCGATTCGCGGGGAAGCGGAATCCTTAAATGTAGCAGTGGCAGCAGGAATTTTGATGTATCATTTGTCAAATGGATTATATCGGTAAAGAAATGAAACAGCGGAGATAGCCGAGTAAATAAAGTTTTGTTAAAAAAACAGCGGAGCAGCCAAAAAGAAGAGAGGTAAAAAAATTACCGATTTCTCTATGCAGCAAAGTTTTTCTGCTAATAAAATGAGCAGTATCTATATGCTGCCATCTTCTGCTTAAACAAGGTTGTTTCTTAATATAATGAATTAAGACGCACTCAATAGAGGGAATGAGGTGAGAATCCTCAGTCAGCAGCTCCTTTCTACATGTAATAAGAAGACGAAATCAGACCCTCTGTTAATAAATGAAAAAACACTTGTGTCAGGGAAAAAGTGTTTGCCTGTTAAAAGCTGAAGCAAACCTATTGTGTACTTCAGCCTTTTTCATCTAATATAAACAAAGATGACCTTAGTTAGGAAGCGGTTGAGTACTATAGAGGAATCCAAATTGTCAACATGCTTCAAATCGATATAAGAATTTTCTGTAGTATATAAAATTTTTATATCAGGTATGATTTATCCCGCGGAAATAAAAATCAGCTACATTGAGTTGTCACTTTCCAAATTATTTTGGGTGTCCAAGTAAAGCTGGAGAATTTCTGTCAGATATTCTTTAGAATAGACTAGTAAGTATCAATTCTCTAAAGTAGCTTACTTGAAAGTCAGCTTTTGGGAACGAAATATGATAGTACGTATACGACAATATGAAGGTTGCGGCAAGCTGCCTTCTTTAAACAGATTTTACCCATTTCTATGTTTTGAAACTAGTTGCCGTCAGATTTCTAGACATAATTGGTAAAGAAATTAAAATAAAAAGAATATCGTATAGGAGAGGGGATAAATGAAACAGATTTTAGCAGGCAGTATAGTTATAGCTGGTCTGTTGATGATTAGTGGTTGTTCTGGTAATTCAGGTATGACAGCTGACAGCACAACAGAAGATACTCGACAGTTCAGTTCCGGCAAGGTTGAGGAGAATCAGATAACTGCGTTGATTTCATTGGTAAAAGACGGGGAAGAGGTTGCAGGGAGAGAGGTTTCTTTTAAGGAAGGCAGCGATTTGATGATGGTTCTAAAGGCCAATTATGAGGTGGCAGAAGACAGCGGAATGATTCAGGCAATTGACGGCATTGAACAAAATGCAGATGAGGGCTGCTACTGGACTTATACAATTAATGAGGAGATGGTTAATACAGGTGCAAATGAAACGATCTTGAAAGACGGGGATAAGGTAGTGTTTACCTATGCAAAATTCTAAAAAGAATTCGACTATTTTTTCTGTTAGAGAAATTGCTTATCTTGGTTTGATGGCAGCGGCGGCTACTGTTGGACGCATACTGCTTCAAGTTATACCCAATGTACAGCCGATGACTGCAATTTTTTTAATCCTTACACTACAACTAGGGGCAAGCAGAGGGGTAGTGGTGTGTTTACTATCAGTACTGGTGACCAATCTATATATGGGGATGGGTGTTTGGACGATCGCTCAATTAGCCAGCTATGTATGTATTATTTGCCTAGTTGGTATACTGCGGCAGTTTCACTGGTATCGGCAGCATTTGATCATTCAAATTGTTGTCAGTGTATTAGCAGGATTTATCTATGGTTTTATCATTTCTGTAATTAGTGTTCAAATATATGGAGTCACCAGTTTTTGGGTCTATTATCTTCAAGGACTAACGTTTGATATGCTGCATGCAGCTGGAAATGGCGGATTTCATTGGATTTTAGCACCATTATTTGGAAAGCTTTTTAAAAAATTAGAAAATAATGAAGATAGAGAGAACTAGCAGCAAGTACAATCACTCTAATGATAGGATTTATGTTTGAGTTAGTGAGAAACAAAAAGATCGGACGATCAAGAATTTTTGCAGTGTCAAAGGAAATTGGGAATCAGCAGCTGTTTTACAAGGCTGGTTATAGCTGATGTATCTTCTATAAAAACGGTAAAGATTTTCTGGCAGGCCATGTTCCTAGTTGAATACTGATAATTTCAACTTGCTTTTGCTGTAATCAGTTTTGTAACTGCTGTCTTCAACGTATAATTACCAGCTTCAATTCCTTTAGCTATGCTGTTCAATTCAAAAAAACAATAGCTTCTAATTGTTTCATTTAACATTCATCCTTTTAATGTAAGTTGACAAAATATTACTGTTTCTCAGCTATTTTTTAATACAAAATATATGAAGAGAAAGGACAGAAATAAATGACTCGAAATAAGTGGAAAAAGCTGATGAAATTTGTTTGCAAATTCAAAAATCGTATTGTATAATACTAGAGGTGCGTTTACGAGAGTAAATTCACAAAAAATCCACATCTCTATCCATCTGCGAAGCGGTGCTGATTTATTCAGTTCTTCAAAGAGCATAAAGATAGAGAGAGGGAGAAAAAAACCAAATTGGAGGAAACAAAACATGGCAGTAATTTCTATGAAACAATTGCTGGAAGCCGGCGTACACTTTGGACACCAAACTCGTCGCTGGAACCCAAAAATGAAGAAGTATATCTTCACAGAAAGAAATGGTATCTACATCATTGATTTGCAAAAGACAGTGAAATTGGTAGATGTAGCTTATGACTACATGAAAAACGTTGCAGAAGAAGGCGGCGTGGCTTTGTTTGTAGGTACTAAGAAACAAGCACAGGAAGCAATCAAAGATGAAGCAATCCGTGCTGGACAATTTTATGTAAATCACCGTTGGTTAGGTGGAACATTAACAAACTGGGATACTATTCAAAAACGTATCAAACGTTTGAAAGACATCAATAAAATGGAAGAAGATGGAACATTCGATGTTCTTCCTAAAAAAGAAGTTGTTGGTTTAAACAAACAACGTGAACGTCTTGAAAAATTCTTAGGCGGTATCGCTGATATGCCTAGAATTCCAGATGTAATGTACATTGTTGATCCTCGTAAAGAACGTATTGCGGTTCAGGAAGCACAAAAATTGAACATTCCAATCGTTGCGATGGTTGATACAAACTGCGATCCTGATGAGATCGATGTAGTAATTCCATCAAACGACGATGCAATTCGTGCAGTTAAATTGATTACAGCTAAAATGGCTGATGCTTTCATCGAAGGAAACCAAGGTGAAGATCAGGCAGTTGAAGAGCTGTTCGTTGAAGAAACACCTGAAGAAGCAACATCAATCGAAGAAATTGTTGAAGTTGTAGAAGGTGCCGGCGAAGACGCTGCAGAATAACACGAGCATAAATAATAGATGACGGAGCTGTCTCAAGGGCTGGGCGATAGGCCTGATTCTCCTTTGAGATAGCTTTTTTAAAAACAATTTTGACAACTATTTGAGGAGGATATAAGAAAATGGCAGATATTTCAGCTAAGATGGTAAAAGAATTACGTGACATGACAGGTGTCGGTATGATGGATGCTAAGAGAGCATTAGTGGAAGTTGAAGGCGATATGGATAAAGCTGTTGACTACCTGCGTGAAAAAGGCATGGCTAAAGCCGGCAAGAAAAATGACCGTATTGCAGCAGAAGGTTTGGCTAATGTAGCAGTTAATGGAAATTTCGCAGCAATCGTTGAAGTGAATTCAGAAACTGACTTCGTGTCTAAAAATGAAATGTTCCAAGATTTAGTTAAAAGCATTGCAAAAGAAGTGGCTGAAAATAAACCAGCTTCTATGGAAGAAGCATTGGCAATTAAAACGGATAAAGGAACTTTGGAAACTGAACTGATTGAAGCTCAAACAGTTATCGGAGAAAAAATCAGCTTCCGTCGTTTTGAAATTGTTGAAAAAGCAGACAATGCTGCTTTTGGTGCTTACCTGCATATGGGCGGTCGTATTGCTGTGCTATCTGTTGTTGACGGAACTACTGACGAAGAAGTGGCGAAAGACATCGCAATGCATGTTGCAGCAATTAACCCTCGTTATGTTGACGAGTCTCAAATTCCTCAAGAAGAATTGGATCATGAAAAAACAGTCTTGACTGAACAAGCGTTGAATGAAGGCAAACCAGCAAATATCGTAGATAAAATGGTTATTGGCCGCCTGAACAAATTTAAAGCAGAAATTTCTTTAGTGGATCAGCCATTTGTTAAAGATCCTGATATGACTGTTAAAAACTATGTCTCTTCTAAAGGCGGAACAGTGAACTCATTTGTACGTTTTGAAGTGGGCGAAGGCATCGAAAAACGTGAAGACAACTTTGCTGACGAAGTAATGAGTCAAATGAAAAAATAATTTTGAATGAAGGAAGGCGCAGAAACAGTAACTTGGAAATTCTACCGGATTTTCGTAAGCTGCTCATTTCTGTTCCTACCTAACGGGAACGCAGCTTGCTGCGCTCCTTTTTTTTAAGCAATATAGAAGAATTAACTGAAAGAATGCCTGTCTTATGATAGAATGACTTTAGAGAAATGTTGGAGGGAAAAGACAAGATGGTAAAACCTAAATATCAGCGTGTAGTATTGAAACTGAGTGGTGAAGCATTAGCAGGAAACGATGGTTTTGGAATTAAACCTCCTGTTATTAAAGAAATTGTGCAGGAAATCAAAGAGGTTCATGAACTTGGTATTGAAATGGCTATAGTCGTTGGCGGCGGGAATATCTGGAGAGGTCAAATCGGTGCCCAAATGGGGATGGAAAGAGCTCAGGCTGACTACATGGGAATGTTGGCAACTGTAATGAACGCACTGGCATTGCAAGATACTTTAGAAAATTTAGGTGTACCAACACGGGTCCAATCGTCTATTGAAATGAGACAAATTGCAGAACCATACATTCGCAGAAGAGCAGAACGTCATCTTGAAAAGGGACGTGTAGTCATTTTTGCCGGAGGTACAGGAAATCCGTATTTTTCAACAGATACAACTGCTGCATTACGAGCGGCCGAAATTGATGCGGATGTTATTTTAATGGCTAAAAATAATGTTGATGGTGTATACTCTGCTGATCCGAAAGTAGATGCCAGCGCAGTCAAATATGAAGAGCTGACACATTTAGATGTTATCTCCAAGGGACTGCAGGTGATGGATTCAACCGCAAGCTCATTGAGTATGGATAATGATATTCCGCTGCTTGTCTTTAATCTAAACGAACCAGGAAATATCCGTCGGGCATGTCTTGGTGAAAATATTGGAACAACTGTAAGGGGGAAATAATAATGTCTCAAAAAGTATTGGAAACAGCAAAACAAAAAATGAAAAAAGCAGCACAAAGTCTGGAGCGTGAATTAGGTCAGATTCGTGCAGGAAGAGCAAATGCCAGCTTGCTGGATCGTGTGACAGTAGAATATTATGGAACGATGACTCCGGTTAACCAATTGGCATCTATCACTATTCCAGAAGCACGTGTTCTGATGATTACTCCATTTGATAAAAATTCAATTGGAGACATCGAAAAAGCAATCCAGGTAAGTGATATTGGAATCAGCCCAACTAATGACGGAAATGTCATTCGTCTGGTTATTCCTCAGCTGACTGAAGAGCGTCGGAAAGAATTGGCTAAAGATGTTAAGAAGGAAGCTGAAAATGCGAAAGTTGCAGTTAGAAATGTTCGCCGTGATGCAATGGATGAATTGAAGAAACTGAACAAAAGCGGAGACATTACTGAAGATGAACTAAGAGGTCTTGAAAAAGATGTTCAAAAACTGACAGATGATGGCGTGAAAGATATTGATGCCATTACTGCGGAAAAAGAAAAAGAATTATTGGAAGTATAATACAAGAACTGCAGTCACAACACCTTTGGTTGGGAAATATTTCCCTGTCAGAGGTGTTTTTTCTATTTCTTCATTAGCAGTTGGAAAGGACAATTCAAAATTGAGTTTTTATAGAGTTGAAAGAATGAAGCGGAGCAAATTTTCTTCAAAAAGTCAGATAATTGTCAGAAAGAATCAGTTATCCTCTTGGTAAGAAGCAATAATTTAAGTTTTTTATTCTATCAATATCTTAAGAAAAATGGAAATAAATAGAGATTTAAAGGATAAATACTTTTTTTTATAAAAAGTTATTTGGAAATTGGCGCAAGGGATGTTTGATTTATCTTTCTTTTAAGTCAGAAAAAGATTGTAACTCCCTCTATATTATGGAATAATGAGGAATGAGTAAAGAAATTATAGTTAAGGAGCTGAGGATGTGAATTTTGTCAAAAGGGCGTTATACAGCGTTGCCAGAAGAAAAGGAAAATCCATTCTTTTGTTCGCAGTGATTTTTATTTTGGGAAACGTTATAGCAGGAGCGATTGCCATTCAGCAGTCAACACAGAATGTTGAAAAAAATATCAAAAAAGAGTTAGGCGGACTGGCAAGTATTGAAATAGATTATGAGAACAATCAAGATGCTTTTATGTCAGAAGATTTCAAGATGGAATTTTTGTCAGAGGATCTTATTAAGCAGGTGGGTGAATCGCCGTATGTGAAATATTATGATTATAATATCACCAGCTGGATAGAAACAAAGACACTGAAAGCAGCAACAATGGAAGATTTTAGTAATGATGAATCGTACATTACCTCACAGGGCTTCAATATAAAAGGCTCGAATCTGCCGGGAATTTTAGATGCTGAAGAAAAAATAATTAATGTAACCGAAGGGAAAACCTTTACTCAGGAGGATATCACTAAAGGGAATAATGTTGCTGTTATTTCATCCAAGGTTGCTGAAAAGAACGGACTTTCAGTGGGTGATCAGATGATCATTGACCAGATAGGGACTCAGTACACCAAAGAGGGTACAATGAATGAGGTGTTTAAAATAGATATTCCGGTAGAAATTATTGGAATATTTGAGCCGACAACGGTTGAGCTGGAAGAAAATAAAGGAAATGACGGCTCCACAGCTGCTGCAAGTGACAGTGAGAATCAGTACCTGTCAATGGAAAAAATGAACACGATGTACATGCCGAACAAAACGGTCCTTGAAATGAATAAAACGTATACAGAAAAATATATTGAAAAAGTTCCAGAGGAAGCAGAGTTTCTGACAACGAATGAAGATGAGTATTATTACACACCTGTTTATGTTATGAATAATGCAGATGAAGTGGAAGCTTTTAAAGAAGAGACACAGCCATTGCTGCCTGAACTTTACACAGTGAGAGCGTCAACGGATCAGTACGACCAAATTGCAGGCAGTATGGGCAGCCTTTCTAAAATCTCCGGCTATGTCGTGACAATAGCCGTTGCAGCTGCTCTGCTGATTATTTCATTAGTCGTTCTACTGTTTATGCGGGATAGAAAACATGAACTGGGCATTTACCTTTCTCTTGGGGACAAAAGAGGTCATGTAATGGGACAGATTATTATTGAAATGGTCATAATAAGCGGTATCGCTCTGATTTTGTCATTACTTACAGGTAATTTCCTGGGGAAAGTTGTTTCGGATGCATTATTGAACAGTGATATGCTGAGTACAGCGGACACAATGATGGATGGCATGGTCTATTATGGAGGGGACTCTTTGGGGACGACGAATTTGACAAATACAGATGTCATGAACTCTTATAAAGTAGAGTTTTCTCTGGGATATATCGTTACCTATCTGGTTGTTGGAATGACAACAACATTGCTCTCCGCTGTTATTCCTCTATTGTACATTCTTCGGCTTGATCCTAAAAAAATTATGATGTAGGAGGGGAAAAAAATTGGCAATACTGGAAACGAAAAAAATGGATTACTATTATCAGGATGGCGATAAGCGCCGCTTTATCCTAAAGGATACAAATGCGGCTTTTGAAAAAGGAACCTTCTACACTATATTAGGGCAGTCCGGTTCCGGCAAGACCACCTTTCTATCATTAATCAGTGCATTGGATACACCTAAGTCGGGACAAATCCTCTTTAAAAATAAGGACATTAAGACGATAGGATATGATAAATACCGCAGAGATGCAATCAGTATTATTTTTCAAAGCTATAATCTGGTACCTTATTTAACCGCAGTGGAAAATGTACTGGTTGCAATGTCAATCACCGATAATAAGCTGCCGGAAAATCAAAAAGAAGTAGCCTATAATCTTCTTGATTACATTGGGATTACCAAAGGCAAAGCAGATCGTCTTGTTAATCAGCTTTCAGGTGGAGAACAGCAGCGTGTAGCAATTGCCAGAGCACTGTCAACAAATGTTGATATTATTTTAGCAGACGAACCGACAGGAAATCTGGATGAGGAAATGGAGCAGGAAATTGTCAACATCTTTAAAAGACTGGCGAAGCAGCACAATAAATGCGTGATTGTTGTTACACACTCAAATGAAATTGCCAGTCAGTCTGACAAGACCTATTATTTGAAAAAAGGTGTGTTGAAGCAATATGAGTGATTTTCTAGCAAACTTCGAAAATAAAAATTATGAGAAGACACGTCAGGATAAGCTTTATGAAAAGAAGAAGGACAGCCAAAGAAAGAATAGTCAAAAAGGTCAGGAATCAGAGCAGAAACAAACAGGAAAAGCTGTAAAGGAAAATGATTTGCGTTCAGCAGAATCTTCATTAAAAAAAACGTCAGAGCCTATAAAAAATGTTCAGACAGAGCCGATAGGAGAGCTTTCTGTAGAAGAATTGCTGAGGCAAAAGAAGCAGCAGAGGTATGAGCGGCAGGCAGCTCGTGAAGCAGCAGAGGTACAGCTGCTTCAGGGAGTAAATGAGCAGCAGGCTCAAAATACTGCTTCTAAAGCAGCTGTGAAACAGATACAGGAGCCTGTCCAGCAATCACTGGAGTATGAAAATGAAACAGCAGCTCCGGGAGAAGAGCTGACAGAGACAGACCCTGGTTATCGCAGAAAAAAGATTATTAAGTATATTGTTTTGGCAATAGGGACAGCGGCGGCAATTGGAATTGGAATTTTTGCCTACTATCAATATACCCATGTAACCGTTCCTGATTTTGTTGGAAAGGAATTGTCAGAGGCGAGAGCTTGGACAACAGAAAACGGTGTGACACTTAAAATTGAACAGATTTATGATTTTGACAAACCAACAAATCAAATTATTTCTCAGAATGTTCAAAATAAAAAAATTAAAAAGGGCAGTGAATTACTCATTGATGCCAGCTTAGGACCTGATCCAGAAGAAGTCATTGCGCTGCCGGAATTTAAAGATATGTCTAAAGAAGCTGCGAATGAATGGATTGCAGCCAACAAAGCAGACAGTCTCAGTCTCATTGAAGAATACAATGAGACAAAACCAGCCGGCGAGTTTATTAAGCTTGAAATTGGAGCAAAAGATATCACCGTGGAAACGTATCGCAGAAAAGACAAAGCAAATATTTACTTTTCAAAAGGGGCAGAGCCGCTGGAAAAGACAATTGAAGTGACTGATTTCGTTGGTAAAACGAAGGAGGAAGCAGAAGAGTGGTCGAAGAAAAATGAGCTGGCAATTGAAATTTCCGAAAGCGATTCTGATACAGTCGAAACTGGAAAAGTGATTTCTCAAGAGGCGGCAAAAGGAACGAAGCTGGCTAAAAAGGATAAATTCCCAGTTGTCATTTCGACTGGAAAGGCTTATGTTGTTCCAGACTTTTCTCAAATGTCCATGACTGATGCTGAAAGCAATGAGTCAGTTTCAGTTAGACAGATTTATCACGATACGGTACCTTATGGAGGATTTGTCAGTCAGTCTGTTGAAGCAGGACAAACATTTAAAGAAGCTGAGAAACCGGGAATAGAACTGGTTTATTCAATTGGAAAGCCATTTATAAGAGACCTGAAAGATTCGACACTTGAAGGGGACCTGCAAAAGATTTTCTACGAGGAATATCAGTCTAAAGGTGCGAACGTAACTTTCCAAGTGTATTATGTTGACTCTGAGGTAACGAAAGGAACAGTTGTACAGATGAGCCAGTATAATGAATTTGTGTCAACAAATGCCGTTATTCGGATTAGCATCAGCCGAGGAAATATTGTTCGTACAGAGGAAGATCCAGCTTCTGTTGATAATTAAACGAAAATTTTTATGAAAAAAGCGCAGGAAAGATGAAATGATCCTGCGTTTTTTTAGACTATAAAAAAACAAACAAAGTTTTATAAGGTCGTAGAATTTAGGAGTAAATGCCTTGGAATGAATATTTTGCTGGGAGATCCTTTTCATTTTATTAACAAAACAGAAAAATTTGATCTTTGCATAGGTTTTTCTGAAAGTTATTGCTATAATAGTCTAGATAGATTTTTAAAATTGGAGGGAAAAAGAAATATGTTTCGTTTTTTTCCGCAGAAAGATAAGTATATACAGAAAGAATCTGAATATATATTTGATAAAAACGGCAGTATACCTAAACATGTGGCAATTATCATGGACGGTAATGGAAGATGGGCGCAAAACAGAAGACTTCCTCGCATAGCCGGACATAAAGAAGGGATGAATACAGTCAAAAAAATTACAAAGCATGCGAGTTATTTGGGAGTGAAAGTCCTGACCCTGTATGCATTTTCTACAGAGAACTGGAAAAGACCTTCTGAAGAAGTGAACTTCCTAATGCAGCTGCCAGTGGACTTTTTTGATACATTTGTACCTGAGCTGATTGAGGAGAATGTCCGAGTTGAAGTGATGGGCTATAAAGAATTTCTGCCTGCCCATACACAGGATGCAGTAAAGCGGGCAATTGAACAGACAAAAGATAATACAGGAATGGTGCTCAATTTTGCTTTAAACTATGGCTCACGGGCAGAAATAGTAACGGCGGTTCAGCAAATTGCCAAAGAGGCGGCAGATGGCAAAATCACTCCTCAGGATATTGATGAAACAGTAATTTCCAAGCATTTAATGACAAACATATTGGACAAAGATCTACGAGATCCGGAGCTGCTGATCCGAACAAGCGGAGAAGAACGTATCAGTAATTTCCTGTTATGGCAGATTGCATACAGTGAGTTCTTTTTTACCGATGCGCTTTGGCCTGACTTCAATGATTTTTTATTAGAATCTGCAATTGCTTCATTTCAGAATAGAAATCGCCGCTTTGGCGGTTTGACGCAGAATAAGGAGGAAAATAAATGAGACAACGGGTCATTACAGCTGTTGCGGCACTGGTATTGTTTATTCCAATTATTGTATATGGCGGTATTGCTATAGAGCTTACAGCTGCAGCTTTAGCAGTTGTTGGTGTCTATGAATTATTTAGAATGAAGGGTCTTGATCTGCTGAGCTTCGAGGGAATACTTTCAGCATTAGCTGCGATTGTATTGGTTTTACCGAAAGATCGCTGGTTCTTCTTTTTACCTGAAAAAACAGATAATTTTATTTTATTTTATTTAATGGTTATGATCTTATTGGGCGCGCTGGTTGCTTCAAAAAATACATACAGTATTTCGCAGGCAGGTTTTCCGGTAATTGCCAGCTTGTATCTTGGTGTAGGATTTCAAAATTTTGTAGCTGCAAGAGAGACAGGTTTAGTGGTTTTACTTTATGCACTTTTCGTTGTTTGGGCAACAGACATAGGCGCATATATGGCAGGAAGAAAATTTGGGAATAGAAAACTTTTGCCTTCTGTTTCTCCGAATAAAACAATTGAGGGATCAATCGGCGGTATTTTGTCGGCAGTGGCAGTTGGCGGTGTTTATATCGCACTTGTTCCGGGGAAAGAAGCTTTTACCTACAGCTTGCCTGTCATGCTGGTACTAACAGTCATTTTTTCTATTGTCGGACAGTTTGGAGATCTTGTAGAATCATCAATTAAGAGACATTACGATGTGAAGGATTCCGGGAAAATACTTCCGGGACACGGCGGCATTTTGGATCGATTTGATAGTTTGTTGTTTGTTTTTCCTGTTATGCATCTATTTGGTTTGTTTTAAGAATAAGGGAAGGGAAGGTATAAAAACTCTGACCATTCAGAGTTTTTCTTTATTACCATGAAAAAAATTTCATTATTAGGAGCTACAGGTTCTATAGGAGCAAGTACAATTGAGGTAGTCAACGCTTATTCTGAGCGATTTCA
This sequence comes from Enterococcus sp. BWT-B8, assembly GCF_020567625.1. Classification (NCBI taxonomy): domain Bacteria; kingdom Bacillati; phylum Bacillota; class Bacilli; order Lactobacillales; family Enterococcaceae; genus Enterococcus; species Enterococcus sp. BWT-B8. The sequence goes on from NZ_JAJDJV010000001.1 coordinate 97,469, forward strand.
AATTATTTCATTAACCTTTCATTCCAATATTGATAAAGGCCGTCAGTTGATTGAACAGCTGCAGCCTGTGTATGTAGGTGTCGGTACAGTTGAAATGAAAGAGCAGCTTGAAAAAGAATATCCTGCAGTACATTTCGGTATCGGTGAAGCAGGAATGATTGAAGCAGCAGAACTTCCAGAAGTAGATGTTGTTCTAACTGCAGTTTCCGGAAGTATTGGTCTTCGCCCTACACTGGCTGCGATCGAAGCAGGAAAAGATATTGCCTTAGCAAATAAAGAAACATTGGTGATGGCTGGTGAATGGGTCATGGCAGCCGCAGTAAGAAAAGGCGTGTCTATCCTTCCTGTTGACAGTGAGCATTCAGCAATTTTTCAATGTCTGGAAGGAAATCAGCCCTGTAATAATGTAAAAGAAATTGTTATTACAGCATCAGGCGGAAGTTTTCGCGAATTATCCAGAGAAGAGTTAAAAGAAGTTACATTGGAACAGGCACTGAATCATCCTAATTGGGCAATGGGAGAAAAAATAACAATTGATTCTTCCACAATGGTGAACAAAGGGCTTGAGGTCATTGAAGCGCATTGGTTATTTAATATGACTTATGATAAAATAAAAGTTGTTTTACATAGAGAAAGTACAGTCCATTCAATGATTGTATTTCGGGACGGCGCTTATCTGGCTCAGCTCGGTCCGAGTGATATGAGAGAACCGATTCAGTATGCATTGACTTATCCGGAGCGGCTGCCGATGAAAAATGAAAAGCCATTTGATTTGGCAGCAATGGGGGCATTACATTTTGCACCAATGGATTATGAACGCTTCCCCATGCTGAAATTGGCGTATAAAGTTGGAAAACTGGGCGGAGGCTATCCTACAGTGTATAATGCAGCGAATGAGGTAGCGGTGGCAGCTTTTATTTCAGGGAAGATTTCTTATCTTCAAATTGAAGCGTTTATTATCAAAGCGGTGGATAATCATATAGAACAACAGATAATAACTTTAGATGATGTAATCAAAATTGATAAAGAAACACGAAACAATGTAGAAAGATGGATAGAGGAAGAAGGAAATTTATGAAAACAATTATTACATTTATTCTTGTCTTTGGGATTCTAGTCATTGTGCACGAATTCGGACATTTCTTTTTTGCAAAGCGGGCAGGTATTTTAGTTCGTGAATTTGCAATTGGAATGGGACCCAAGATTTTTTCTCATCAGGGAAAAGACGGAACAACGTATACGTTGCGTATTTTACCTGTAGGCGGCTATGTTCGAATGGCTGGAGCTGAAGAAGATGATCTGGAGCTTAAACCCGGGATGATGCTCTCCCTGGTGGTTAATGAAGAGAACAAAGTTGTCAAAATCAATACCAGTAAAAAAGTTCAGCTGCCAAACAGTATTCCAATTGAATTGCTGGAGTACGATTTGGAAAAGGAGCTGTTTATCAAAGGGTATGAAAATGGTGATGAGTCGCAGGAAGTGGTTTACACTGTGGATCACGATGCAAACATCATTGAGCCGAATGGGGTGGAAATTCGAATCGCACCGGAAGATGTCCAGTTTCAGTCTGCAAAGCTAAGCCAAAGAATGCTGACTAATTTTGCCGGACCAATGAATAATTTCCTGTTGGCGATTGTACTTTTTACCATTTGGGTATTCATGAATGGCGGAGTGACTGTTACGGATACGAATCGTTTAGGTGAAGTACTTCCGGATGGTGTTGCTTCTGAGGCTGGTTTAAAAGAAAATGATGAGGTCCTGTCTATTGATGGAGAAAAAATAGCAGACTGGCAAAGCTTGATAACTATTGTTCAGGAAAATCCTGAAAAGCCTCTTGAATTTGAAGTAAAGAGAGGGAATGAAACTCAGACAATTATGGTAACTCCTGAGGAGGACAGCTCAGGGGCAGGGAAAATTGGTATTGCAGTTCCGAAGAAAGACAGCTTGGGAGATAAATTGTTGGGCGGACTGACTGAAACAATCAACAATTCAACAACGATTTTCCAAACACTGGGTTCAATGTTTACAAACTTTAACATTAATAAACTGGGTGGACCGGTTATGATGTTCCAGCTTTCCTCTGAAGCGTCCAAATCTGGTGTTGATACAGTGATTTGGCTGATGGCAATGCTTTCAGTGAATCTCGGTATCGTAAATCTGTTGCCGATTCCTGCTTTAGATGGCGGTAAGCTTGTACTGAATATTTTTGAGGGTGTCAGAGGCAAACCGCTTAGTCAGGAAAAAGAGATGATTCTGACACTGATCGGTGTAGGTTTTATCATGCTGTTGATGATTTTAGTCACTTGGAATGATATTCAACGGTTCTTTTTCTAAAAAAAAGAACAATTTACTGTGAATTGGATTTGTGGGGAAATTTGTTGGTTTCGCAAAAGAAAAGAGCTCTGGAACAGCCATTCTGGTGTCAGGCTCTTTAATATATAAGTTGAATAAATTTAGTAGTTAAGCGTAACAGGCTGCTGACTGATTGATAATGGATATTTCACTGAAAGTAGTTTTTTCGTGTCGAATCTATTGGAAAATAGTGCAGTGAGCGGTTTTGCTTGTCTGACAAAGGAGAGTTTTTAATGAAACAGTCAAAGATGTTAATTCCTACTTTACGTGAGGTGCCAAATGATGCGGAGGTTCTAAGCCATCAGATTTTATTGCGTGCTGGCTATATTCGTCAGGTTTCTGCCGGACTTTATTCGTATCTGCCGCTGGCAAATCGTGTGTTGGAAAAGCTGAAAAAGATTATGAGGGAAGAGTTTGAAAAAATTGATGCAGTGGAAATGCTGATGCCTGCACTGCTTCCGGCCGAGCTTTGGAAAGAGTCGGGAAGATATGAAACTTACGGACCTAATCTGTATCGGCTTAAAGATCGGAATGACAGGGACTATATTTTAGGTCCGACACATGAAGAAACATTTACTGAACTGATTAGAAATGAAGTAAATTCATATAAAAAATTACCTTTAAATTTATATCAGATACAGCCAAAATACCGTGATGAAAAAAGACCTCGTTTTGGTCTGCTTCGCGGAAGAGAATTTATTATGAAGGATGGCTACTCTTTCCATTCCAGTTATGATAGTCTTGATGAAACATACAAAGACTATGAAAAGGCATACTCTGCAATTTTTGAACGTTGCGGTCTGGATTTCCGTGCAATTATCGGAGACGGTGGTGCTATGGGAGGAAAAGATTCAAAAGAATTTATGGCTATTTCAGATATTGGTGAAGATACAATTTGTTATTCTACAGAAGGTGATTATGCTGCAAACCTTGAAATGGCAACAAGTCTTTACACACCAAAAAAATCTCATGAGAGTCAGCAGGTTCTTAAAAAAGAGGCGACACCAAAGGTTGGAACTATTCAGGAAGTTGCAGAATTTTTTGATATTGAACCTCAAAAAATCATCAAATCACTTTTATTTATTGCTGATGGCGAGCCGGTCATGGTTCTGGTTCGGGGTGATCATGAAGTAAATGATGTAAAACTGAAAAACTTTCTGGGTGTGGATTTCATGGATGAAGCAACTGAGGAAGAGGTTGAAAAATATATTGGTGCAGCGTTCGGATCAATTGGTCCTGTTGGGCTGTCAGAGGAAGTCAAACTGTTTGCGGATCTGTGTATTCAGGACTTGGGCAATGCAGTAGCCGGCGCCAACGAAACTGGTTACCATTATAAAAATGTCAATCCTGAAAGAGATTTTAATCCAATTAAGTATATCGATTTACGGTTTGTTCAGGAAGGAGACCCTTCACCTGACGGAAACGGAGTACTGGCCTTTACCAAAGGAATTGAAATTGGTCATATCTTTAAGCTGGGAACTCGTTACAGCGAATCGATGAATGCTAATGTATTGGACGAAAACGGCAGAGAGATCCCAGTTATTATGGGCTGTTATGGAATTGGCGTCAGCCGTCTGCTTTCAGCAATTGTTGAACAAAATGCGAATGAAGAAGGAATCAACTGGCCGAAAGGAATTGCTCCATTTGATTTACATGTTGTTCAAATGAACATTAAAGATGAGTACCAGAGCAAGCTGGCTCAAGAAGTAGATGAAATGATGAATCAGGCCGGCTATGAAGTATTGCTTGATGATCGAAATGAACGTGCCGGAGTTAAGTTCGCTGATGCAGATTTAATTGGGTGTCCGATCAGAATTACAGTTGGTAAAAAAGCAGTAGACGGTGTAGTGGAAGTGAAAATTAAGAAAACCGGCGAGATGCTGGAAGTTCGTAAAGAAGAACTGGAAAACACATTGTCAATTTTATTGAATACCGATCAATGAAATAACTGAAGAATATAGACTTGAAGAGGTCGCAACAAAGCCGTTTATTCGGGTTTAAGGGTTCTGGACATATTAATGTCACAGAGCCTTTTCTTTTTTCTTAATTTGAAATTCAGTAAGTTCCACTACTTTTATTTAAAAAGTGATAAGAAAATAAAAGTTTTTGAAGATCCCCAGCAGCAATGATTCTAAATGGCAGAGCAGATACTTTAAGAGCTGAAGGAGAAGAACAGGTCTGTTATTTAAGGGATCGGGAGCTGATATGACACAAATCCAATTTCAGGGAATGATTCATGATTTTGTTGGGGTGAATTCAATAGACCAAAGTAATACAACCCGTGCAGGGATGGCTGTGTCGGCTCACTGGATTAACAAACAAAATAAATTATAAAAAAGCAGCTCTGCATAAAAAAATAGGAATTTTATGTAGAAAAGCCCCTAGACAGACTACATGCTCCTGCACCTTCTCCGAACAGCCGAAGTTTCAATAAGGAATGTATTTATACTCATTGACCAAACAGCTAAACCACCTATTAAACGATCTTGGATCAAGTGAAAGAATCTTCTATTTTCACTGGCAGCTGTCCATGCACTTTTGAATTTACCCCAAATTTTAGGAACTAATACAGAGAATCATTGAACGAACAGTATTTCGAAGCACATTCTATTTGTTTAGGAAACAGCTTCTGTAACTACTGATATAATAGGATTTTTAGTGAATAATGGGTAAATTCAAATCATGTACTTCGTTGTGTTTCAGGAGAAATAATAGTATACTTAAGAATGATCAGGACTGTACAGTACAGACAAAATTTAACCTATTATTTTATGAATCAAGTGTGCTTTTTTTGTTTTCAGACAGGACAGTCTGGAACAAAAAGGAAATTTGGTTCATTTCATTATTTAGAATGATAAAGGTCATTTGCTTTTAATTAAATAAAGGAATGGCAGTCAAGTAAGTTAGAGGAGGTTCATTTTTTGGAGCAGGAAAAAGAATTATTCATCAAGTTGTTGGATCAGATTCAACTGGAAGATTCAGAAAGAGAACACCCTATTCTTCAAGAGGGAAAAATAAAAAAAGTTGTTGTTCATCAAAAAAGCCGTGTATGGGAATTTCATTTGGAAATCCCTGAGATTTTGCCGGTTATGCTTTATCAGTCATTCATACAGCATATTGAACTGGCATTTCAACAGATTGCCGGTGTTTCAGTCAGCTTTCAGACATTAAACGGCGGAAGCTATTCAGAAGAGCAGCTGACTGATTATTGGCAGCTCGCTTTGTTAAATTATCAATGTGATTCTCCGCTTGTTCAACGTGTCGTAAAAAATCAAACACCTGTTATTCAAGATCAAAGAGTGATTTTACCTGTTGATAATGAAGCAGTGATATCTTATTTGAAACAGCAGTATTTACCAATCATTGAAAATTTATATACACAATACGGGTTTAAAAAATTTCATATTGAGCCTAAAATGGATCAGCAGCAGGCAGAACGTGTACTGAAGCTTTTTGAAGAGCGGAAACAGGAACAGGCTGAAGCGTTTCAGCAACAGGCAGCTGAGTCTCTTGTAAAACATGAGCAGCGTAAAAAAGAAAAGCAAAATGCTGTCGGAGCATTGGACGGACCGGTGAAGCTGGGAAGAAATATACCCAATGATGAAGTGATTATACCAATGGGAAATATTTTAGAGGAAGAACGCCGGGTCACGATTGAAGGTTATATCTTTGATAAAGAAATCCGAGAGCTTCGTTCAAAACGAAAAATTTTAATCCTGAAGATTACTGATTATACTTCGTCATTTATTGTAAAGAAATTCTCAAATGGTGAGAAAGATGAACAGATTTTCGAAGCAATAAGGAATAACAGCTGGATTCGCGTCAGGGGGAGTATCCAGGAAGATACTTTTATGCGTGATTTAGTTATGAATGCTCAGGACTTGATGGAAGTCAGCCACGAGGCCAGAAAAGATTATGCACCTGAAGGGGAAAAACGAGTTGAGCTGCATCTTCACAGCAACATGAGTACAATGGATGCTACCAATAATATTGGCGATCTGGTTGCTCAGGCAGGCAAGTGGGGGCATAAGGCAATTGCGATTACAGATCATGGAGGAGCTCAGTCTTTCCCGGATGCGCATAGTGCAGGGAAAAAGGCCGGAGTAAAAATTCTTTATGGTGTGGAAGCGAACATTGTTGATGATGGCGTTCCAATTGCCTATAACGAGGCACATATTGAGTTAACGGATGCCACCTATGTTGTGTTTGACGTGGAAACTACTGGTTTATCAGCTGTTTATGATACCATTATCGAGTTGGCAGCTGTCAAGATGCATAAAGGAAATATTATTGATACATTTGAACAATTCATTGATCCCGGACATCCCTTGTCACAAACAACCATTAATTTAACCGGGATTACGGATGAAATGGTTCGCGGTTCTAAATCGGAAGAAGAAGTACTCCGGTTATTTAAAGAATTTGCGGAAGGGACGATTCTTGTTGCCCACAACGCTTCATTTGATATGGGCTTCTTAAATACAAGCTACGGCAAATATGGTATTCCGGAAGCAGATAATCCCGTCATTGATACACTTGAACTGTCTCGTTATTTACATCCAACTTTTAAGAGTCACCGATTAAATACGCTGTCCAAAAAATTTGGTGTCAATCTTGAACAGCATCACCGGGCGATTTATGATTCAGAATCAACGGGACATCTTTGCTGGATTTTCTTGAAAGATGCAAAAGAAAATCATAATATGCACTATCACGATGAGCTGAACATGCACATTGGTGAGGGTGATTCTTATAAACGAGCGCGTCCTTTCCATGCAACAATTCTGGCTGCTACACAAGCTGGACTGAAAAATTTATTTAAATTAATTTCTATGTCAAATGTGAATTACTTTTTCCGTATTCCGAGAATTCCACGTTCTCAGCTGAATAAACTGAGAGAAGGGCTGATTATTGGGTCGGCATGCTCAAGCGGCGAAATTTTTGAAGCAATGATGCAAAAAGGGGTGGAAGAAGCAAAGAACCGGGCAAAATTTTACGACTACATCGAAGTAATGCCCAAGGCTGTCTATGCGCCTTTACTTGAACAAGAGCTGGTTAAAAGTGAAGCAGATTTGGAAGAAATTATCTCGAATCTTGTTAAAATCGGTGACGAGTTGAATATCCCTGTAGCAGCTACAGGAAATGTTCATTATCTGAATGAGGAAGACAGTGTCTATCGTAAAATTCTGATTGGCTCAATGGGAGGCGCAAACCCGTTAAATCGTCATAGTCTGCCGTTAGTTCATTTTAGAACTACGGATGAAATGCTAACAGCTTTCAACTTTCTTGGAGAAGACACCGCAAAAAAAATTGTTGTGGAGAATACCAACGCAATTGCTGATATGTGTGAAGAAATTACACCGGTTAAGGATGACTTATATACACCCAAAATTCCGGGCTCTGAGGATGAAATCAGGAATTTAAGTTATTCTAGAGCGAAAGAACTTTATGGAGAACCATTACCGGATATCGTGGAAAAACGTTTAAAAAAAGAACTGGACAGTATTATTGGGAACGGCTTCTCAGTAATCTATCTGATCTCTCAAAAACTGGTTCACAAGAGTATGGAGGATGGCTATCTTGTAGGATCACGGGGTTCAGTTGGGTCCAGCTTTGTGGCCACAATGACAGGGATTACAGAGGTTAATCCATTAGCACCTCATTATCATTGTCCAAATTGCAAGTACTCTGAATTTTTTGAAGACGGGTCCTATGGTTCCGGATATGATATGCCGGAAAAAAAATGTCCTGAATGCGGAGCCAGACTATTTAAAGATGGTCATGATATTCCATTTGAAACATTCCTTGGTTTCCATGGAGACAAGGTGCCCGATATTGACTTGAACTTTTCAGGAGATTATCAGGCAGAAGCCCATGGTTATACAAAAATTCTCTTTGGAGAAGAGTATGTTTACCGTGCAGGTACAATAGGTACGGTAGCAGATAAAACAGCCTATGGCTATGTGAAAGGTTATGAGCGGGATCACAATTTGAATTTTCGCGGAGCAGAAATTGATCGGCTGGCAAAAGGATCGACTGGAGTTAAACGGACAACCGGACAGCATCCAGGCGGGATTATTGTTATCCCGGATTATATGGATGTATATGATTTTACGCCGATTCAGTTTCCGGCTGATGATCAAAATGCAGAATGGAAAACCACTCACTTTGATTTCCATTCTATTCATGACAATGTATTAAAACTGGATATACTGGGACATGATGATCCGACTGTAATTAGAATGCTTCAGGATTTATCTGGAATTGATCCTAAAACAATTCCAACAGATGATCCGGAAGTGATGAGGATTTTTGAAGGGACGAATGTTTTAGGCGTTGAGCCGGATCAGATATTCTCGAAAACAGGTACTTTGGGAATTCCAGAGTTTGGAACTCGTTTTGTCCGTGGAATGCTGGAAGAGACACATCCATCAACATTTGCGGAGCTGTTGCAGATTTCCGGACTTTCTCACGGAACTGATGTATGGTTGGGAAATGCGGAAGAGCTGATTCGTAAGGGTGAAGCCACTCTGGCAGAGGTTATCGGCTGTCGGGACGATATCATGGTGTATTTGATTCATGCCGGCTTGGATGACGGTATGGCCTTTAAAATAATGGAAACAGTGCGTAAAGGGCAGTGGAATAAAATTCCGGATGACTTACGGGATACGTATCTAAAGGCGATGCGTGAAAACAATGTTCCTGAATGGTACATTGATTCCTGTTCAAAAATCAAATACATGTTCCCGAAAGCCCATGCAGCTGCTTATGTATTGATGGCCTTGCGGGTAGCCTATTTTAAGGTCTACTTCCCAATCTTGTATTATTGTGCCTATTTTTCAGTTCGTGCAGATGATTTTGATCTTGTGGCTATGTCACAGGGAAAGGATGCCGTTAAAGCACGAATGAAGGAAATTCAGGATAAAGGTCTGGAAGCTTCAACGAAAGAGAAAAATCTCCTAACGGTGCTGGAGCTTGCCAATGAGATGATTGAACGGGGCTATAATTTCAGTATGATAGATTTATACAAATCTGATGCAGAAAATTTTGTTATCGACGGGAACACGCTGATTGCGCCATTCCGCGCAGTACCAAGTTTGGGTATGAATGTGGCGAAGTCAATTGTCGAAGCAAGAGAAGAACCGTTTCTTTCTAAAGAAGACCTGGCGACCAGAGGAAAGGTATCTAAAACGCTGATTGAATATATGAATGAAAATGGTGTTCTAAAGGATTTACCTGATGAGAACCAGCTGTCTCTGTTTGATATGCTGTAAGAAAGGATTAATGAAAAAACGAAGATGCTGCGAGCTCGACTCAAAGCATCTTTGTTTTTTTTTAGAATTGATTTGATAAGAGAAGCAAGCAGGCGGCAAGGTGATAGGGTGGAACTAAAAGGTGGTATACAGCAAAAATGAAATACCAGTTTATTCGTTCACGTTACTGATTTACTGCAACCAATCCGTTAAAATCAAATGATAATTAATTCCAAAGAATATAGAGCATACATTAGCATATTCTATCTAATAATGGTATATTTTTTCTGGCATGGGTTTATTTATTTCCTGTTATTATTTTAGAGCTTAAATGGAAAACAAAAGAGTAAATGAAACTTTTTGTATGACATCTGTTGAGGATATTGCTCATTAGGAAAGAAAGTGTTTTAATTCTCTTTAAAGCACATAAGAATAATTGGCTTAAACCTTTAATTTTTCCAATAACTAGCATATAATGATATAGGATTATTCACCGGAAATAACTTTTAGCGGTGATTCATGGTATAATGTGGGTTATGGGTTAGTACAGGAGGGGGAAAACATGGCAAAAGAGAAAACAAGATATAAAGCCGTGATAGCAAATCATACGTATACAATCATTGGGCAGGAAAGTAAAAAACATATGGATATGGTCACCAGAATCGTAAATGAACAACTTGCAGAAATTAAGCATATGTCTCCTCAAACCAACACTGAACAGGCCTCTGTCCTGTTGGCAGTGAATGCTGTTTCCGATCAATTGAAGAAACAGGAAGAGGTGCTTAAATTAAGACATGAAGTGGAAGAGCTGAAACGCCGTACGATTAGAGTTACGGAGCTTGAAAATAGAATTAAGCGCATTGAAGCCATTGAAGCAGAGGCAAAGGGAGTTCTGAAGAAAAATGGCAAGGAGGATGTTGAAATTCATAATCATATGGAAGCTCAGCAGATTCTTAATGAAAACCGTAAACAGCAGATTCAGAACAAAGGAACTCAAGAAAATCAGGAAAATTAATCTTGAAAGGATGGCAGGATGTTAACATTACTGATACTTTTCATTTTAGCAGTCGGCTTTTATACTGGAGCTAAGCGAGGATTTGTTTTACAAATATTATATAGTGTGGGCTATTCTATCTCGTATTTGGTAGCGAAGAGCAATTATAAAGAACTGGCTTCACATCTTGAACTGTATATCCCGTATCCTTCGGCATCGGAAGAAACAAAGCTGGTATTATTTAATCAGGAAATTGTGTTTGAGCTGGATAAGGCATTTTATGGAGCAATTGCCTTTTTGATCATTCTGTTTATTGGCTGGCTGGTCGTTCGTTTTATTGCAATTTTTGCTCATGGACTGACGTTTTTGCCCATACTAAAACAGGCAGATTGGATAGCCGGCGGAATTTTGAGCACGGTTGTACTGTATATAGGCTTATTTCTAATTTTAAATGCCCTGGCGATGATTCCCATGGATATCATACAGAATCAGTTTGAAAACAGTGGGCTGGCAAGATTTATGGTAAATGACACACCGATATTTTCCAAGCAGATTTATGATCTCTGGGTAAAACAAATGATCGGTTAACACAAGCTGGAATTTTAATGAGAGGTTGAGACAATGTCCGTTAGGTTCTTTGTTTCAGCTTTTTTTGTACTGATAATGAAGAAAAAAGAAGAGTAGGTGAAAAAATTGAACGAAAAAATATTAACAACGCTAAACTTTGATAAAGTGAAGCAGCAGATGGCAGAGTATCTCGTTACGGCACAGGGAAAAGATGAAGTGGAGAAACTGGTTCCCAGTGACGATAGTCAAGTGATACAATCCTGGCTGAATGAAACTGAAGACGGCTATAAAGTTCAGCGCTTGCGGGGAGGAATCCCGATTCCAAAACTTGAGAATATCAGACCGCATATGAAACGAATTGAAATCGGTGCTGATTTGAATGGTCTTGAACTGGCTCAAATTGGTCGGGTGCTTTCCACGGTAAATGAAGTAATTCGCTTTTTTGAAGATTTAAAAGACAGCGAAATCGAGCTGCTTCGAATTTATGAATGGCTTGATCAGTTGGTGACTATCCCTGAGCTCAGCAGAAAATTGCGAGCATCAATTGCAGAAGACGGTCAGGTTCAGGATGAAGCTTCACCTGAGCTGAGAATTATTCGAAATAATATTCGACGCAGTGAACAGACTATCCGGGAACAGCTGGACGGTATTGTACGGGGGAAGAATGCCCGTTATCTGAGTGATGCAATTGTCACAATGAGAAATGAACGTTATGTTATTCCGGTAAAGCAGGAATACCGAGGTATATTTGGCGGCGTTGTGCATGATCAAAGTTCTTCGGGGCAAACATTATTTATCGAACCAAAGCAGATTGTGGAATTGAACAATCGGCTGCGCCAGCATCAGATTGCAGAACGAAATGAGATTGAACGTATCCTTTCAGAGCTGTCTGCAGAATTGGTCCCTTACCAGCAGGAAATTATCCATAATGCATACGTAATAGGAAAATTTGATTTCATTAATGCGAAGGCACGACTTGGGAAAGAGCTGAAAGCGATTGTTCCTGAACTGAGTCTTGAAAATCACATCTTCTTAAAACAGGCACGTCATCCGCTGTTGGACCCGGACATGGCTGTTGCGAATGACATTGCTTTAGGCGAGGATTATCAGGCAATCGTCATTACAGGACCAAATACGGGTGGAAAAACAATTACATTAAAAACGTTGGGATTGCTGCAGCTGATGGGACAGTCTGGTTTGCCGATACCTGCAGAGGAAGAAAGTGTCATTGGAATCTTTAAGGAAGTTTTTGCGGATATTGGGGATGAACAGTCCATCGAACAAAGTTTAAGTACGTTTTCTTCTCATATGACAACCATTGTAGATGTTCTAAAAAAAGTGGACAGCAATTCTCTGGTGCTGTTTGATGAGCTGGGAGCTGGAACCGATCCGCAGGAAGGAGCTGCCTTGGCTATTTCGATACTGGATGCTTTAGGAAGCAAAAGTGCATATGTTGTGGCAACTACCCATTATCCTGAGCTTAAGGTGTACGGCTATAATCGAGCGAAAACGATTAACGCAAGTATGGAATTTGATGTGGATACCTTGAGTCCGACTTATCGTTTGCTTATTGGTGTTCCGGGACGAAGCAATGCATTTGAAATTTCAAGAAGACTGGGTCTTGAGGAAGTGATTATCAATGAAGCAAAACAAATTATGGACGGTGAAAGTCAAGACTTGAATGAAATGATTGCAGATTTGGAAAATCGCAGAAAAATGGCCGAAACCGAGTATCTGGAAGTTCGGCATTTCGTGGATGAGTCTCAGGGTCTGTTTAAAGACTTGAAAGAAGCTTACAATTATTTTCTTGATGAACGTGAAAAGGAAATGGCGAAAGCACGTAAAGAAGCAAACAAGCTGGTAAGCGAGGCACAGGAAGAAGCTGAAAAAATCATTTCTGATATTCGTAAACTTCAGCTTGCAGGAGGAAATCAGGGTGGTGTGAAAGAACATCAATTGATCGATGCAAAAACGAAATTGTCTAATCTTCATCAGGAAGAGGGGCACCTGAAACAGAACAAGGTGCTGAAGAAAGCGAGAGAGCAGAAACAGCTGAAAGCTGGAGACGAAGTGATTGTCAATACGTATGGACAACGAGGAGTACTCTTGAAAAAAACAGGAACAGATACCTGGCAGGTTCAACTGGGGATTCTGAAAATGGCTGTAAGTGAGGAAGACATGACACTCGTTGGGAAAGAAAAGGAACCGGTTCAGAAAATGACCACTATACGCTCTGTCGAATCAAGTCATGTTCCTAATCAGCTGGACCTTCGAGGCAAACGATATGAAGAAGCACTGGAGGAAGTCGATCGGTATTTGGATGCCGCCATATTGGCAGGATATCCGCAGGTCACAATCGTACACGGAAAAGGTACTGGGGCTTTAAGAACCGGAATAACTGATTATTTGAAGAATCACCGTAGTGTTCAGGGCTTTGAATTTGCTCCGGGGAATCAAGGCGGAAACGGAGCGACCATCGTTAAATTCAAATAGAGCTGTGTAGTAGCAGAAGTTTATTTATACAAAAGGGATTTTTGCATCATGTTTGTGAAAAATCAACATATCTCTTGAAGAAATCACCGCTGTTAATTAGCCATAAATATTTTATTAAGCACCCTAGCTTATTGATCATCTCTTACTAATGATAAGCAAAATGATGGTCTATCGAATCCTGGAATGCTATAATAAATTTGTATTTAGAAGTAGGAGGAATAAAAGATGACTGAAGCAATTACAGATAAAACATTTGCAGCAGAAACGGCTGACGGCTTGGTTCTTATTGATTTTTGGGCTGAATGGTGCGGCCCTTGCCGTATGCAGGCACCAATTTTGGACCAGTTAGCTGCAGATTATGAAGATGAATTAAAAATTGTGAAAATGGATGTAGATGAAAATCCGGAAACACCGGGTTCTTTCGGTATTTTAAGTATTCCAACGTTAATGCTGAAAAAAGACGGCGAAGTCGTTGAACGACTGGTAGGCGTTCATTCAAAAGAGCAACTGGCTGACGTAGTGGGCAAGTATCTTTAATTATCTGCTGTTTATAAAAAAATGAAATCTTGAGGTATTCTTCTTTGTATGAGAGGAATATCTCATTTTTTATTGTGAATTTCAATTCGATCTGGAGGGTAGTTGAATTCACCAATTGCTTTATTCAATATAAGAACATTCATTCGTATCTTGTCGCGTATTTACCGACTTCGTGTTATAATACTACAGGTAAAAAGGGGGAGGAAATCTTCTTGAATGAAAGAATTGCAAATAAATTAGCACTGCTTCCTGATCAGCCTGGCTGCTATCTTATGAAGGATAAAAACGGTACAGTTATTTATGTTGGAAAAGCAAAAATTCTTAAAAACCGTGTCCGTTCTTACTTTACAGGAAGTCATGATACAAAAACTGAACGACTTGTCAGCGAAATTGAAGACTTTGAATATATTGTTACTGAATCAAATATTGAGGCGCTTTTGCTGGAAATCAATCTGATTCACAAAAATGATCCGAAATATAATATCATGTTGAAGGATGATAAAAGTTACCCTTTCATAAAAATAACTAATGAATCCTATCCACGACTGCTGATTACCAGAAAAGTCCTGAAAGACAAAGCACTTTATTTTGGTCCTTATCCAGACGTGAAAGCAGCAAATGATACCAAACGTTTGCTGGATCGGCTGTTTCCATTAAGAAAATGTCGGGTGCTGCCTAAAGAAGTTTGTCTTTATTATCATATGGGTCAATGCTTGGCACCTTGTGTTTTCGATATACCAAAAGAAAAATATACTGAAATGGTAGGAGAGATTCGACGTTTTTTGAACGGCGGTTATCCGGAAATTGAAAAGGAACTCGAAGAAAAAATGGGTCAGGCAGCAGAAGCGATGGAATTTGAAAAGGCAGCAGAATACCGTGATTTAATTAAGTCCATTGAGACAGTGATGACTCGTCAGAAAATGACTAATGCCGATTTAGTGGATCGGGATGTCTTCGGATACGCAGTAGACAAGGGGTGGATGTGTGTACAGGTATTCTTTGTGAGACAGGGAAAACTGATCGAAAGAGATGTATCCATTTTTCCATTTTACAATGAAGCGGAAGAAGATTTTCTAACATTCATTGGACAGTTTTATCAGGAAAACGAACACTTTATTCCAAAAGAAGTGCTGATTCCTGACAACATTGATAAGGAAAGTGTAGAAGCACTGCTTTCAACCACTGTTGTACAGCCGCAACGTGGAGAAAAGAAAAAGCTGGTTAGACTGGCTGGGAAAAATGCTGCTGTTGCACTACAGGAAAAATTTGATCTGATTGTCCGAAAACAGGAACGAACAATTGGGGCTGCGGAACGCTTGGGTAATGCAATGAATATTCCTACACCTGTTCGAATAGAAGCGTTTGATAACTCCAATATTATGGGAACGGACCCTGTTTCAGCAATGGTTGTCTTTATTGATGGGAAACCGGACAAAAAAGAATATCGAAAATATAAAATAAAAACGGTGAAGGGACCGGATGATTATGCCTCTATGAGAGAAGTCATCTACCGCCGTTATTCTCGTGTACTTAAAGAAGGATTGCCTTTCCCAGATCTGATAGTGATTGACGGAGGAAAAGGTCAAGTGGATGCAGCAAGAGAAGTACTTGCCAACCAGCTGGGTTTGGACATACCAATTGCTGGTCTGGCTAAAAACGACAGACATAAAACAAGTGAGCTGTTGTTTGGACCAGAGCTTTCGGTGGTTCCATTGGAGAGAAATTCTCAGGAGTTTTTTCTGCTGCAGCGGATTCAGGATGAAGTTCACCGCTTTGCGATAACTTTCCACCGCCAACTGAGAAGTAAAAACAGTTTTGCTTCAAAACTGGATGATATTGAAGGGTTGGGTCCGAAGAGAAAAAAGGAGCTTTTGCGTCAGTTTAAGTCATTAAAAAATATTACTGCTGCAACTCTGGATGATTTAAAAGCTGCCGGATTGCCTAAAAATGTGGCTCAAAATGTCTATAATCACCTGCATCAAGAAGAAGAGAAGTTGAAAGAGTAAGTGGAAGTTCTACACGGTGTACGTATGTGCAGCTGGAAATAGCTGGCAGATAGGTTCACTGTGTGGGATTTTTTTTACAGGAAAACAGGTTGAATTTTTTCTATAGAATTTAAGTTGTTGTGCTCTGAATTTGCTCACTTTCTACATTAAAATGATTGGTTATAACTGATATACAAAGATAGAAAATGTTAACGTGCATGCTTCAATGACAAGAACGAGCAACCTCAAAAGCAACTGGGGAATTGTCAGTTTCACTGGTGTAAGCTCTTCTAGTGAAATGATATGCGTAGCTTCAATAAGTATTCCTTGGAAGAAGCGAGCTCAGTTAAATAGTGTACGACTTTACAGCTAGTTTGACTCCAGTTAGGGATGAAATCGGCATTTTCTACCGAGTTGCTTCCGTGCTGGCTGCACGTTTCTTGGATTAGGAGTACCACTTAGTTTTAATTTGGTCAGAGCACTAGTGTTATGTCCAGATATTTATCTTCTCTATTTTATGTTGATAAACCTTTGTTAATATTCGAATCATAGGGGATATATACAGGTGATTAATCTTAGGAGAAGACACTAGTTATTTTTCCAAGATAAATTTAAGATATAGCCCTTTTTATACTATTGTCTATTATGGCATCAGATTTTCTTACTATATAAAGTTTATGAAAAAAGCAAGTTTGATTCAAGCTTATTTTTTCATTCATTATTTTGTATAGCTCGCTTTACTTTATTTGTAAAGTCAGCTATACTATTTTTGTAAAGCAAGCTAGACTTTTTTGAAGGAGGAATTTTGTGCAAAACAATATCCAGAAACTGAGAAAAGAAAGGAAAGTCACTCAAAATGAATTAGCTGAAGCAGTTGATGTAACTAGGCAGACAATTATTTCACTGGAAAATGGCCGGTATAAAGCTTCTTTGGTATTAGCACATAAACTGGCGCAGTATTTTGGACAGACAATTGAGGATATCTTTATATTTGATTTGGAGGAAGAAAACATATGATACTCAAAAAAATTATTAACTCAACCTCTTCAAAGAATTACACTATTGCATTAAAAAGAAGAAGATTATTATTTCTGACTATGATAGCAGTCGGCATTGCTTTGGAGGTCATTGCACTTTTTATTTTAAACGAACAGAGTCAGCGGGCTTCATTTATAAAAGGAATGGGGGGTGGTCTGCTTTCTGTTGGTATTATTTTTTATGTAAAGAATAATTTGATGATGCAAAACAAACAAAAAATGGAAAAAAATAAACGAGAAGAGTATGACGAGCGAAATCAGGAAATAAATAATCGCGCCTTGGCAGCAGCTGCAAGTATACTGATGTTTTTGCTGGCAGTTTCAACAATTGTTAGAGCTTTTTTCAACCCGACCTATAGCATACTTTTAGCGATGATAAGCTGCGTCTTCCTGATCATCTATCTTATCTGTCATATCGTTTATCAGAAAAAAATGTAAGATCATGGATTGACAAATAAACAGCAGTTCGTTATTATATCGTTAAGCGATATATCGTTGGGTGATATATCTAAACACGATATAGTGAGGGAAACTCAATGGATGAGATGCTAACAGATTCAAGCTACTTGATTTTATTAGCTTTGCTTGAGCCGCAGCATGGATATGCAATTATGAAGCAGGTTAATGAACTGACAGAGGGGAAAGTCACAATTGGTCCTGCAAGTATGTATACTATTTTAAAAAAGCTTCAGAAAAGTGGTTGGATTACATTAGAGGAAAATGCAGAACGAAAGAAAATCTATTTGATTTCTGAACAGGGATTAAAGATCCTTGAGAAGGATATCAATCGAAGAAAGCTTCTTTATCAGGTTGGAGAGTCATTATTAACTGAAAAAAGGAGTAGAAAAAATGATCATTAAGGATAAAAATTATGTATTTTCCAGAGGCGTTGCTTTTTATCCCGAAAAGGAAATGGAACTGCTGAAAGAGCAGCTCAAGCATGGCTGGCATTTCATAAAGCTTAATTCTTTGGGATTTCTCGTGTTTGAAAAAGGTGAAATTGAGGATAAAAAGTTTTCAGTAGATTTCTTTTCAGGCAGTAAAGAAGAGCTTGACGAGTACTTGACTATTTATGAAGAAGCAGGCTGGGAATATGTTGCCGACTACAAGAAAAAGTATTATTATTTTCAGGCAGAGCCATCTGCGTTAACGATTTATTCTGATGAAGACAGTTATTCTGTCCGAATGCGGCAGGAATGGCTTTGGAACTTTAAATCAAGTCTAACGTATGTTCCGATAGGTTTGTTGATCTATTTTA
Source organism: Enterococcus sp. BWT-B8 (assembly GCF_020567625.1). Classification (NCBI taxonomy): domain Bacteria; kingdom Bacillati; phylum Bacillota; class Bacilli; order Lactobacillales; family Enterococcaceae; genus Enterococcus; species Enterococcus sp. BWT-B8. Next base: position 115,945 of record NZ_JAJDJV010000001.1, read on the forward strand.
TTACTTATTTAACCAGACAGTCTGACAGCAGTCACGGTATTTTGTATATTATTTCACGAGCCTTGCTTTTTTTCTTCGGGACTATTTTTACTGTTTTGCCGTTTTCAGTCTTGTTAAATATATTGTTTTCAATGCTTTTTTATAAAGATCGGAAGAAATTTTTCAATAGGCCGGAGATTTTTGCAAAACGGCAGCGGCTCTGGCGGGATTTAATTATTTTGATGTTTTTCGGAGCAATCGTTGGTATGATTTTAAGCTTTATGTTTGGAGATATTGCTTAAAGAGGAGAATAGGATGAAGGTTTGTTGTTTTGAAAGATTTTCGAAAGGAAGCTGCTATCAGCAGAATGCCAAAAAAATTTTAGTTTTTCATTTAGTTTATCTCAGCTAACCTGGCTGTTTGATAAATCACAACAAAGATTCATGAAGTGAAGCACGGTCAATACGTTTAATTCAGGAGGGATAAGAATGTTAGAAGTAAAAAATTTGGTTAAAACATTTGGGGACTATACCGCAGTGGATAATGTTTCATTTGACATTCCAGATGGAAAGATTTTGGGATTAATTGGACAGAACGGAGCTGGAAAGACAACAACTTTCAGATTGATTCTGGATTTTCTTTCTCAGGACAGCGGAACTGTTTTGTGGAATGGACATGAATTAAGCGATAAGGACTATAATGATATAGGTTATCTTCCGGAAGAGAGAGGATTGTATCCAAAAGCGACGATTGAAGATCAGCTGATCTATTTTGCTGAACTTAGAGGGAAGTCAAAAAAAGAAATTAAGCCAAAAATTGACGAATGGATGGAGAAATTTAAAGTCAAGGGAAAGAAAACAGACAAGGTAAAAGCACTGTCAAAAGGCAATCAGCAAAAGGTTCAGCTGATTGCAACCTTAATTCATGAGCCAAAGCTGGTTATCTTGGATGAGCCCTTCAGCGGTCTTGATCCGGTAAATGCAGAGCTGTTGAAAGACGGTATTATTGAACTGAAGGAGAAAGGATCTTGTGTGATTTTTTCCAGTCATAATATGGATAATGTGGAAAAAATCTGTGATCATCTCCTGATGTTGAAAAGCGGAACTGTTGTCTTGGATGGGAGAGTTCATGAAATCAGAGAAAGCTTTGGTCGGACAAAAGTATTTTTGGAATCTGCACTCACTGTTGAAGAGATATCCTCTGTAGAGGGTGTTGCTTCTGCCTTTAAGCGTGGAGATGGCGTGATGGATATTACTCTAAGCGATCCCAAGGCCGGTGAGGAAATTTTTACAAGAGCCACTCAATTCGGCTATATTTCAATGTTTAATCAGCAGCCGCCGACATTGGAGGAAATATTTAAGATGAAAGCAGGTGAACCAAATGAGTAAGTTTTGGATTATCGCATTAGACGTTTATAAAAAGAATATTAAATCAGTATCCTTTTTGATTATGATTTTGGCACCGTTTCTGTTGATGGGTGTAATGTATGCTGCGATTAGCTTATCCGGAGGATTTTCAGAAGCAGATACAATTGGCATTATTTCAGATAACCCAGCTGTTGCAGAGCAGTTAAGCCAAACAGAAATCGAAAATTTTGTATTTAAAGCGGTTGATTCAAAAGAAGAGGCCGAGGAGCAGCTGAAAAATGAAGACATTGAAGGATTTCTTGTTTTGGATACTGCTAATGATGAAATCAAAGGGACTCTTTATACTGAATCATCTTTGGGTGCCACAACTGATCTGATGATTCAACAAATATTGAACAGTATCCAGTCTTCTGTTAATGCAGGGAAACTGAATTTAACTCCAGAACAGGCAGCAAGCCTGCAGCAGCCGGCAACGTTCTCAAAAACAAAAGTTACTTTTGATGAAGACGGTCAGATGAGTACAGGGATAGATAACACAGGCATCCAAACGGGTATCTCATTTGCAGTGACAATCATTTTATGGATAATTATTATTACCTATGCATCAATTATTGCTCAGGAAATTGCGTCTGAAAAGGGTACAAGAATTATGGAAGTTATCCTTTCAAGCACAAAAGCGCAAACACACTTCTACGGAAAGCTGACAGGTGTTATACTGGTTGCTTTTACTCAAATTATTATCTATGTTCTTGCTGCCGTGCTTGGTTATAATCAGTTTAAAAACATTGATATTGTTAAAGACTTCTTATCTGGAATTTCTCTGGATAGTCTTTTGGGAAGCTTTATCTGGTTTACGATTATTCTCGTTATTTTGGGAATTTTTGTCTACTCAGTTTTGGCGGCATTATGCGGTTCATTGGTTTCCAAACCGGAAGATACACCAAAAGCAGTTCAGCCGATTATTTACTTGGCAATGATTGGTTATTTTATCGGTCTGACATTGGGAACAGCTGATCCACAAAATATTATTATAAGAATTACATCTTATATTCCGTTTATTTCATCCTTTATTATGCCGATCCGTTTGGCAACAGAAACTGTTTCTACGGCTGGGGTGTTGATTTCAATTGGTATCTTACTGGCATTTGGAATCATTCTAACTCTGTTTTCAGCAAAACTGTACAAATCCAATGTGCTGGTATATAGTGAAGGCGGCGTAATCAAGTCACTGAAGCAATCAATCTCTATTCTGCAAAATGAACGTAAGAAAGCTTAATGGAGGGCTCAAAAAAAGAAACCGGGTTTTCGTATCCTGGTTTCTTTTTTATATTTATCTAAATCTGACTATTACTAATAATAAAACAATTAATAAGTAACGATTGATTATATCTCTTGTTTTTTACTGTTTATCCAACAGCGTTTCACTTAATTTTATCAGCCAGACTGTCTCTTGCTTTTTTTGGCGTTGTTTTCCGCTCAATCAGCTGGATGTCCATTGAACGAGGGAGAAGACTCTTTTCATTTAACCGATTATAAATATGGATGAATGAATTTTCAGCTTGATGATTAATGGAATAGTCTACAGTAGTGATATGCATCAGTTTGCTGATCTGACTGTTGTCAAAACCGATTACGGCAACATCTTTTGGTACATCATAACCAAGATTTTGAAGCTCTGAAATAAATTCTGCAGCTACTGAATCTGTATAAAAGGCCATAACTTCCGGTTTATCCTCCATATGATGCCACTGATAAGCCAGTTTTTGACCGCTTGTTTCCCGTGTTCTATCATAAAAGACCCAATCCTGATTTAGTTCAAGCTTTTTTTCTTTATAAAAGCTGTCAATTGCTTTTACACGAGCTTTTGTATTCAAATTTTTGGGATTACTCATAATGTGTGCGATTTTGCGATATCCTTGCTCATAGAGATAGCTTAATGAGTTAAAATAACCGGAATAATGATCAATATAGGAAGAATAGATTCGATCAGAGTCTATTCTATGCCAGGTGGAGATAGGTCCATACATTGTATAAGGCTCAATCACATCCCAGTCGTTTGCCCGAGTCAGCAGGAAAATACCGTCAATTTGTTTGTATTTTAGTTGATTCAGCGCTTCGATTTCCTTTTTTTTGTCTCCATCAGTGAAGTACAAGGTAACATAATAGTTATAGGATTTTGCAATAGCAATAAAATTACTTAGAAATACACCCAAAGGATCAATGTAGCTTTGAGCTAGAAAGCCAATTGTTTTTGTCTCACCGCTTTGAAGATTTCTGGCAACCAGGTTTGGAGAATAAGCAAGCTCTTCCATAGCGGTCAGAATTTTTTCTCGGCTCTCCTTGCTGACATAGCCATTTCCGGAGAGGACTCTTGAGACAGTGGATTTGGATACATTAGCCGCTTTTGCGACGTCAATTATTGTTGTCATTGATGTAACGACCTCCAAGTCGATCTGCTTTCTTTTAGTATACTGGATAATGATTCTTCCTGCAATTTCAGGAAAAAGCCCCATAAAAATAGAAGAGTTCTGATAAAAAAGAAAAAATTATTTGAAACCGCTTGACATGGGAACATTCCCACACATTAGAATATGTTTGTAAACGATATCAGATTAATTCTGAAAAACTATCAGGAGGGAACTACATGTCAAGAGGAGCACTAAAAATAGCAACAATTGGTGGAGGTTCAAGCTATACACCTGAATTAATTGAAGGGTACATCAAAAGAAAAGATGAACTGCCAATCAAAGAAATCTGGCTGGTAGACATTGAAGCAGGAAAAGAAAAGCTGGAAATTGTCGGAGCAATGGCAAAACGCATGGTTAAAGCAGCAGGATTGGACTGGGAGGTTCATTTGACTTTGGACCGCAGAGCTGCGTTAAAAGATGCGGATTTTGTTTCAACTCAATTCCGTGTAGGGCTTTTGGATGCTCGGATTAAAGACGAGCGTATTCCATTGTCTCATGGAGTACTTGGTCAAGAAACAAATGGGGCAGGCGGAATGTTCAAAGCTTTCCGTACAATTCCGGTTATTTTAGATATTATTAAAGACATGGGAGAACTATGTCCGGATGCATGGCTGGTAAACTTTACGAACCCGGCTGGTATGGTAACTGAAGCAGCGATTAAGCATGGCGGATGGAAGAAAACAGTAGGTTTGTGTAATGTACCGATTGGACACAGAAAACAGGCGGCAGAAGCATTGGGTGTTCCTGAAGAAGATCTGTTCTTTAAATTTGCCGGTATTAACCATTTCCACTGGCACCGTGTTTGGGACAAAGAAGGAAAAGAACGTACGCAGGAACTGATTGATCTTATTTATGGACCAAAAAAAGAACAGGAAAGCCATCTGAAAAATATTTGGGATGCTCCGTTCCATTATGAACAGCTGAAGGATTTGGGTATGCTTCCTTGCGGTTATCATCGCTATTACTATATCGAAGATGAAATGCTGCAGCACTCAATCGATGAATTTAAAGAAGGAAAAACTAGAGCACAGGTAGTCAAAGAAACAGAAGCACGCTTGTTCGAATTATATAAAGATCCTAAACTGGACTACAAACCAAAAGAATTAGAAGAGCGTGGGGGGACTCACTACAGTGATGCTGCCTGTGAAATGATTGCCTCTATCTACAATGACAAACGGACAGATATGGTTGTTTCTACTGAAAACAATGGAACAATCACCGATTTACCATACGACTGTGTAGTTGAAGTTTCAGGTCCTGTTACTTCTCACGGTCATGAGCCATATAATTGGGGAGCTTTCCCATCGGCAGCACGCGGAATTATTCAATCAATGAAAGGCATGGAAGAAACCGTAATTCGTGCCGCTATTGACGGTGATTATGGTGCCGCTTTACATGCTTTCACAGTGAATCCGCTGGTACCTGGAGGAACAATGGCAAAAACATTACTGGATGAGCTGCTGGTTGCTCATAAAGATCATCTGCCGAAATTCGCAGATACTGTAGCAAGAATTGAAGCAGAACAGCCAGATACGGTTGCTTATGTAACTGAACTGATGGAAAGCAACTAACTATCATTTACCAAATAATTAAGCTGAGGTCAAGTACATTTTGATTTCAGCTTTTTTGATGGAAAGATTCATCTTTTTATTGACTAAACCTAACTTTAATCGTTTATTATGGATATAGTTCATTTGTAATGTTGTATTTGGTCAAAGCGGTCAGTATTGATTTGCAGCAACGAAAACAGGATAAAATAAGCACGCTGACAGTCTGAAAAATGAACAAATTCATATACTATTATTGTAGTGTTTTGCAGAGAAAATACATTCAGCAGATGATAAATCGAGTGAAATAGAAGCAGTTAAGCAGGATATAGAAACGCTCGCATCATTAGCAGAAAGGAGAAAAAATAAAAAAGAAGTGTTTACTGAAAACTGAAGAAGGAGAACGTTTAGAATCAGTCAGATAAAAGAAAATGATTCCAAACAACTAGTGTGTTGACCGACTTAAAACTAAGCTATGCTTCCAATCCAAGAAACGTGCAGTCAGTCCGGGAGCAACTCAGCAGAAAACGTCGATTTCATCCCTAACTGGAGTCAAATTAGCTGTAAAAATAGCTAGTAGTTCCCCAGTTGCTTTTAAGGCGGCTCGTTCTTGTCATTGAGGCATGCAAGTTAAAATTTTCTATCATTGAACATTAGTTATAAACGATTTTTTATTATAATTTATAATTTGGTCAGAGCACTAGATGAAAGCAATAATTAAAAAGAAGAAGGAATGATCTATTTTGACAATTATTAATAAAATAAACGGCCCGTCAGATTTGAAAAATTTATCTATTAAACAGCTGGAGGACCTAGCTGAAGAAATAAGAGCGCTGCTGTTGAAAAAAGTCAGCATTACCGGCGGGCATGTCGGACCAAATTTGGGGATAGTAGAGATGACACTCGCTTTCCATTATGTTTTTGATTCACCAAAAGATAAAGTAATCTGGGATGTATCTCATCAATCATATCCACACAAAATAATTACTGGAAGAAAGGAAGCCTGGCTAAATGAAGAAAAATATCATGAGGTCTCTGGCTATACCGGTCCAGAGGAAAGCCCCCATGATTTCTTTACAGTCGGACATACATCAACCTCTGTCAGTCTAGCCGTTGGAATGGCAAAAGCCAGAGATTTACAACATAAAAAAGAGAATATTGTTGCTGTTTTAGGTGACGGCTCCTTGTCGGGAGGTTTGGCGTTGGAGGGATTGAACAATGCAGCAGAGCTTCACTCCAATCTGATTGTTGTCCTTAATGATAACGAAATGTCCATTGCAGAAAATCATGGAGGAATGTACCGAAACTTGAAAGAACTCAGACAAACAAAAGGGAATGGGAAGACAAATCTATTTACTGCTTTAGGGCTTAATTACCTGTACGTTGAAGAAGGAAACGACATTCAGGAAATGATTACAGCTTTTGAAAAAGTAAAAGACACGTCTAAACCGATTGTTCTTCATATCCACACAGAAAAGGGGCGTGGATATGAGCCGGCAGTTTCTAACAAAATGGGTTTTCACTGGCACATGCCTTTTGATCTAGAAACCGGTGAGAGTATTAAAAAGGGAACAAATGAAAGCTATGATGATGTAGTCCTTGAGATTCTTTCTCAGCGTATTACAGAAGCTGAAATGCCGATTCTCGCAATTACTGCCGGAATTCCGGGACTGTTCAAATTAAAAGAATTTGAACAAAGACATCCAGACAATTATGTGGATGTCGGTATCGCTGAGCAGCATTCCATTACATTTGCAGCAGGCATGGCAAAAGCAGGAGCAAAGCCTGTTGTTTTCCATTCCAGTACTTTCCTGCAGAGAGCCTACGATCAGCTGTCTCATGATCTTGGAATTGATCAAAATCCAGCAGTTGTAATTGTCAGAGGAGGGAAGATCAGCGGTGGCGATCCGACTCATCAGGGGAGTTTTGATGTTCCTTATATAACAAGCATTCCCGGTCTGATTTATCTTGCTCCGACAAGTAAAGAAGAGCTGTCTGCGATGCTGAATTGGGCACTGGATCAGAATGAACGTCCGGTAATTATAAGAATCCCGGAAAGCAAAGTCGTTTCACTGTCGCTGCATCAGCCATTTGATCCGCTAAAATGGACAATCGAGATACAAGGAAATGAAGTGGCATTACTGGGATTAGGAAGCTTTTTACCTCTTGCCAGACAAGTACAAAAACAGCTGCTGGAACATGGTGTAGCCGCTACAGTAATTAATCCCCATTCTTTTACAGAATTGGATGAAGCTGTGTTAAAGGGATTAAAAACGAGTCATCGTGTCGTTGTTACGTTGGAAGATGGCAGTTTGGATGGTGGATATGGAGAAAAAATCAGCCGATGGTATGGAGCCGATGAAATGAAGGTTTTGAATTATGGAGCAGAAAAACAGTTCTTTCCTCACCAGACAACAAATGAATTAATGAAAGAATTCCATCTTACTCCTGATCTGATGTCTCAAGATATCCTACACCTATTAAAATAAAAATAACGAAGTCCAAGTTGAATCTCTGTAGCTGATTCAACTTGGACTTCGTTTATATAGGATATCTCTTAAGCAAGGAAAGCACTTATTTGTATAGTTTCAGTAAATGACTGGATGAAGACCATTCAAGTTGTCCATCTATTTCAAACTGGTAAGATTGAAGTCTGAAAACATGGATAAATCCAATAAACAGAACAAGTGCGAACGCAGCTAAATTTAACATAGACTGAATAATCAGACAGGAAACAGTGAAGACTAAGAATGGCAACATGAATTTCAGGAATAATTGCTGTAAGTTATTTGAATTTGTAATAAGGATTTCATGTGTATTGACAGTGACTTCAATTTTCTTAAAAGAAGAAAAGATACCTTCTTTAAAACTGATTTCATCTCCCGGCTGAGCTTCTATTTCCAATGGAATACAGTTAAATAATTTTACTTTTGACTGGTTATTGACTGTCACAGTTAAAGGTTTAAGACAGCCCCAATGTGTTTGTTTTTTTATTTTGATTTTCATTAAAATCACCTCCCTTATGAATCTATTTTCCCATGTTGTGCAAAAAAATAAATCAGTCTTTTGAATGATTTTTCATTGGTAAATTCTCATGCTGGAGTAGGAGACGAAAGATAGAAGCCTATTAATACTGATTTTTTATCTATATTCTACTCTAAAATGATTTATTTTTTTAATTGAAAGAAGTTAGGATAGAAAAATTGAAAGTTGCAGAACATTCTTTCAGTAACCGAGTTATTGTTACAATATAAAAAAAGATATGAAAAAGCAACTATTATTTATATGAAATGAAAAAAACGCTGACAAAGCAAAAAAAGCAAAGCATATGGATGAAAAATTCATCTATTGCTTGCTTTTTGTCTGTTCTTTAATGAATGAGCAATTAGCTTTTAAATATCGGAAAAGAAAAAAGATTTCCAGTTAACAGCTTGAAACTAATAGCCTTCAATTCTGTACTGACTGTATTCAGAAGCTTCAGCAGCATGAACACCGGCACAATGTCCAGTTACTAAAGCTGCAGTGATATTGTAACCTCCTGTGTACCCGTTGATATCCAGGACTTCGCCACAGAAATAAAGACCTTCAATTCGTTTGCTTTCCATAGTTTTGGGATTAATTTCTTTCAAAGCAATTCCTCCGCCGGTAACAAAAGATTTTTCAATTGGGAAGGTTCCTGAGGCTTCGATACGAAAATCCTTTAAGTTAGAAACAAATGTTTCGAGCTGCACTTCGGATACCTGCTTCCCCTTTAGAGCTATAAGTTTTTGTTTCGTCAGTAAAAAATCCAGTAGACGTTCCGGCAAGAACTGCTTCAGCGTATTTTTTAAAAGTTTTTCCGGTTCTGCTGTGATTTTTTTTGACAGTTCATTCAGCAGCTGTTTCGCTGATTCTTCTGGAAAAATGTCCAATGACAAAGAGACAGTGGAGACTCCTTCTTGAGAAAGCTGCTGGTTCACAAAACTGGAACAGCGTAGCGCCGCCGGACCGGAAAGTCCGAAATGAGTAAATAAAATATCCATTGTGTGAGAGATAATCGGTTTATTTTTTTTACTTAAAACAGATAAAGCAACATTCCTCAAAGAAATTCCCTGTAATGTTTTTTCTTTAATAAATGACTCCTCAGAGCGAATAGGGGATTCTGTTGGGTAAAGAGTCTCAATTGAGTGTCCCATTGCTTTTGCGAATTTGTAGCCGTCTCCGGTTGACCCTGTGGAAGGGTAGGTTTTACCACCTGTAGCAATGATGACACAGGGCGCATAAACTTTTTGATTAATCAGTTCCACTCCAATAATCTGTTCGTCTTTTTTTAATACTTTTCTTACTGCTGCCTCTGTGTACAATGTAACAGACAATTCCTTTAATTTCTCATGAAGGGTTTCCACAATTGTTTGAGAACGATCTGTTTCAGGAAACATGCGTCCGTGATCCTCCTCTTTTAATTTGACTCCATTTGCTTCGAAGAAATTGATAATATCGTGGTTATCATATTGTGAAAATGCACTGTATAGAAATTTACCATTACCGGGAATATGAGCAATAATCTCATCAGAAGAACGATTATTAGTAACATTACATCGCCCACCTCCGGTTAATAGAAGTTTTTTACCAATGCGTTTGTTTTTTTCTACCAGTAATACTCGTTTTCCTTTTTCTGCTGCCGCTACAGAAGCCATTAGACCACTGGTTCCGGCGCCAATAATTATTACATCAAACGTATTCATAATTTTCCTCCAATTCAAATTACAGTTTATCATAAACTGCATAAAAAAAGTTTTTTTTGATTTTTTTATGCTTAGAGTGGAAAAATCTACTTTTTCCTGTAAAATAAATAATAACTTGAATGGGATGGTGACTATATGAACGTAACAAAGTATGTAAAAGAAATTCGGGAAAAAATCGGAGATAAGGAAAGAGGGCAGACAGAATATCTGCAGGCAATTGATGAGTTTCTGCCAAGCATGGAAGCTTTCTTGAACGAAAATCCAAAATTTGTTGAGGCGAACATTCTTGAAGTGTTGATTGAACCTGAACGGGTGATTCAGTTTAGGGTGCCTTGGCAAGATGATGAAGGAAATTGGCGTGTGAACCGCGGCTATCGTGTTCAATATAATTCTGCGATTGGTCCATATAAGGGAGGCTTGCGTTTCCATCCAAGTGTGAATATTAGTGTATTGAAGTTTTTAGCATTTGAACAAATCTTCAAGAACAGCTTGACAGGTCTTCCGATTGGAGGAGGAAAAGGCGGCAGCGACTTTGATCCTAAAGGGAAATCAGACAATGAAGTTATGCGTTTTTGCCAAAGCTTTATGACAGAGCTTCAAAAGCATATTGGACCGGATACAGATGTTCCGGCAGGAGATATTGGTGTGGGTGCCAGAGAAATTGGGTATCTGTATGGGACGTATAAACGTTTGAGAAATTATGATGCAGGCGTTCTGACTGGTAAACCTTTAACATACTGGGGAAGTCAGACACGTACTGAAGCAACAGGATATGGTGCAGTTTACTTTGTTCGCCATTTGCTGAACGACCGCAATGATTCTTTTGAAGGGAAGAAAGTTGTCGTTTCAGGAAGCGGGAATGTTGCAATTTACGCAATGGAAAAAGCAAAAGAGCTAGGGGCTGTTGTTTTGACTTGTTCAGATTCTAATGGATTTGTTTATGATCCTAATGGGATTGATGTTGAACTGGTAAAAGAACTAAAGGAAAAGAACAGAGAACGTATTTCCAAATATGTTGAAACGCATAAGGATGCGGAATATTTCGATGGACAGTCAGTTTGGGACTTCAAGAAGGCATATGATATTGCTTTGCCATGTGCGACACAAAATGAAATTAACAAAGAGCAGGCAGCTGTTTTAGTGGAAAATGGCGCAAAAATTGTTGCTGAGGGTGCCAATATGCCTTGTTCTTTGGAGGCTGTACACATTTTTGAACAAAATCAAGTTTTATATTGTCCAGGTAAGGCAGCGAATGCGGGCGGTGTAGCTGTTTCCGCTTTGGAAATGAGCCAGAATTCAGAACGTTTGTCATGGTCATTTGAAAAAGTAGATGCTATGCTGGATGATATTATGAAAAATATTTACGAAACTTGTCGTGATACTGCAGTGAAATATGGTGCAGAAAATAATTACGTGCTGGGTGCAAATATTGCCGGCTTTGAAAAAGTTGCAACAGCTATGTTAAGTCAGGGACTTGTGTAACATCAGCAAATGTTTTAAATCAAAAGTATGAAACTGAGGTCGGGACAAACACTTAGAAGGACGATAGCCCTCATAAGTGTTTGTCCCACCGTTTATTCGGGGCTAAATACGAAGAGAGCTTGGAACTTTATTTCTGTCCCACTCTCGTTTTTTAGTATAGGACAGAATGCTGCCTTTAACGAGCTGCTGCTGTATTTGTCTGGAAGTATGCAGAAGGGAATCTGGCCTCTCATTAACTTGACAGTCCAAACAGCAGATTTAGTTTTTATACGCAGTTATGAGCCATGAAGATGTATTCTGTTTTAAATTGGTCTATCTATGCATAATTTACTTGATTAAAATGTTGAAAAAACGTAAAGTAGTAGTGTATTAAGTTTATTTTCAAGGAGGAGAAGGAATGTCACACATTAATTTTGACTATTCCAAATTAGCACCTTTTGTTGCTGAACATGAATTGGAATATATGCAAACTCAAATCGATGCAGTGGATGCAGCATTGAGACAAGGAACGGGTGCCGGAAATGATTACATTGGGTGGATTGATCTGCCTGAAAATTATGACAAAGATGAATTTGCCCGTATCAAAAAAGCAGCAGAAAAAATCCAGTCAGATTCAGAAGTACTGGTTGTTATCGGTATTGGCGGTTCTTATCTGGGTGCTCGTGCTGCGATTGAGTTCCTGCAGCATTCTTTCAGCAATGCATTAACAAAAGAAGAGCGCAAAGTACCTCAAGTATTCTTTGCAGGGAACAGCATCAGTTCAACTTATTTAGTTGATTTAATCAATGTAATCGGAGACCGTGATTTTTCTGTCAATGTTATTTCAAAATCTGGTACAACGACAGAGCCGGCAATTGCTTTCCGTGTATTTAAAGAATTATTGGTTAAAAAATATGGCAAGGAAGAAGCAAACAAACGGATCTATGCAACTACTGACCGTGAAAAAGGCGCAGTGAAGGTTGAAGCAGATGCTGAAGGCTGGGAAACATTTGTAATTCCTGATGATGTTGGCGGACGTTTTACTGTACTAACAGCTGTAGGTTTACTGCCGATTGCAGTCAGCGGAGCGGATATCGATGCATTGATGAACGGTGCAAATGATGCCCGCAAAGAATATGCTTCAACAACTGACTTAAAACAAAATCAGGCTTATCAGTATGCAGCATTACGTAATATTTTATATCGTAAAGGAAAGACAACAGAGATGCTGATTAATTACGAGCCTGGAATGCATTACTTCTCAGAATGGTGGAAACAGCTATATGGAGAGTCTGAAGGAAAAGACCAAAAAGGTATTTTCCCGGCTGCTGCTGACTTTTCAACAGACTTACACTCAATGGGGCAGTATGTTCAGGATGGTCTTCGTAATTTATTTGAAACTGTTGTGAAGATTGAGAATCCTCGTCATTCATTAACGATTCCATTGCAGGATGAAGATTTGGATGGACTGGGCTATCTTCAAGGAAAAGAGATTGATTTTGTTAATACAAAAGCGTTTGAAGGAACACTGTTAGCTCATACGGACGGAAATGTTCCTAATATGATTGTCAAAGTACCGAAAATGGATGAATATTCATTGGGCTATGTGATGTACTTCTTTGAAATTGCTGTAGGAATTTCAGGCTACTTAAACGGTGTAAATCCATTTGATCAGCCGGGGGTAGAAGCATACAAAGCGAACATGTTTGCCTTACTTGGCAAACCTGGATTTGAAGATTTGGCAAAAGAATTGAACGAACGCCTCTAAAAAGATAAAAAATAGATGATGCCCGTTAAAGTTTGAAATAGACTTTAGCGGGTATTTCTAATTTCTGCGTCTTCTGTGAATACTAAAATTATCTCTTTTATCTCATCTTTTTAAAGGCAATCTGTCTTTGTATGCCTATCGATAAGATTTATATATTTCTTTTGGTAGCTCAAGGTTCACTTTAGAAACATATGCCAGCTGGCTTTTTTTTATGACCCCATCTGTTTTACTATTATCATATGTTCTTTTTCGATTAATTAGTAATAATGGATTTATAGCTTATATGATGTATTTGTTTTTGGTGACATGTATTACTTCAGCTGTCTCATATTTCTCCGGGAGGGTCATATTTGAAAGAAGATGGATTGCATTGCTGTTTTCAGGATATGATTGTCAGAGATGCTTTAGGAGAGTTGTTGGGTTTTGTTTTTGTTCCTTTAGCTTTGGCTGGAATATACAGCATTTTGTTTAAAGATAAAAAATACTAGTATTGGCTTGTTATCGGAATAAGCTTGCTTATTTTGTCGCATATAATTTCTTGGATAATAAATTAGAATAGCCAAAAAACGGCTGAAGAAGAATCTGTGGATTCGTTTCTCAGCCGTTTTAAAGTTTATATTATTTTTGATTAGATTTTCTTTACATGCGCAGCCTGAAGACCGCGATTACCCTGAACAACTTCAAAGGTAACTTCCTGATTTTCTTCCAGTTGTTTAAATCCTTCTTCTTCAATAGCAGTGAAATGAACGAAAATTTCTTCATCTTCATTATATGATAGAAATCCATAGCCTTTTCTATTGTCAAACCATTTGACGAATCCTTTTTCCATTCGCTTCACGCTCCCTTTAAAATTTGAAACTAGTCTAATTATAAAGACTATACAGGAAAACGTCAACATTTTGGAATAGGAGAATATAAACGTGGAAAACTACAAAAATAACCGTTATAATAGTAAATAACTTAACGAAAAGCATTTTATATTTATAAAAGTTCGGGAAAAGAGGTAAAAATGAAGACAGATATTGAAATTTCACAAGAAATAGAGCTTCTGCCAATTGAAAAAGTTGCAGAAACGATAGGTTTAAGCGGGGATGATTTGGAACTTCATGGAAAGTACAAGGCAAAAGTTGATTTTCCAGCAATAAAAAAACTTGAACGAAATGATGATGGCAAACTGATTTTAGTGACATCAATTAACCCTACTCCTGCAGGGGAAGGAAAATCTACAGTTACAATTGGTTTGGGGGATGCACTAAACCGAATTGGCAAGAAAACAGTTATTGCTTTAAGAGAGCCTTCTTTAGGACCAGTTATGGGAATCAAAGGCGGAGCAACCGGCGGAGGCTATGCTCAGGTTTTACCAATGGAGGATATTAATCTGCATTTCACCGGGGATATGCATGCCATTACTACGGCAAACAATGCGTTATCTGCGTTGTTGGATAATCACATTCAGCAGGGAAACGAATTGAACATTGATGTTAGAAGAATAATCTGGAAACGGGTCGTGGATCTAAATGATCGGGAACTCAGACATGTTATTGTAGGTTTAGGCGGTCCGATTCAGGGAGTACCAAGAGAAGATGGATTTGATATTACTGTAGCCAGTGAGATCATGGCTATTCTTTGTCTTGCATCTGATCTGGAGGATTTAAAACTTCGTCTGGGAAATATTGTTATCGGTTATACATTCGATCGCGAGCCTGTAACAGTGAATGATTTAGAAGTTCAGGGAGCACTCGCTCTTTTGCTTAAAGATGCGATCAAGCCGAACCTTGTTCAGACAATTTATGGGACTGCAGCTCTTGTGCATGGCGGACCGTTTGCAAATATTGCCCATGGCTGCAACAGTGTTCTGGCTACCAAAACGGCTTTAAAATTAGGCGACTATGTTGTTACAGAAGCAGGGTTTGGTGCAGATTTGGGTGGAGAAAAATTCTTGGATATTAAGGTGCCGAATTTAAATAAAGCTCCTGACGCAGTAGTTATTGTAGCTACAATTCGCGCGTTGAAGATGCATGGCGGTGTTGCAAAAAATGAATTGGGAACGGAAAATGTATTTGCTTTGAAAAAAGGCTTTGCAAATCTCAAAAAGCATATCGAAAACATGGAAAGCTATGGATTGCCTGTTGTTGTTGCCATTAACGAATTTGTGAGCGACACAAAAAAAGAAGTGGAAATTCTGCTTGAATTGTGCAGTAAAGCTGGCGTTCCAGTTGAACTGACTCAGGTTTGGGAAAAAGGGGCGGAAGGAGGAGAGGCACTGGCTAAAGCAGTGCTTCACACGCTTGATACTCAAATGTCCAATTTCCGTACAATTTATTCGATGGGTATCGGATTGGAAGAAAAAATTGAAACTATTGTCACGAAAATTTATGGAGGAGAAGGCGTTTCATTTTCTCCGAAGGCGCAGAAACAACTGGAAACATTTACAAGATATGGCTGGGATCGTTTGCCTGTTTGTATGGCAAAAACGCAATATTCTCTTTCAGATGATCCGACAAAGTTGGGAGCGCCTGAAGGCTTTACTGTTACAATTCGTGAACTGGTTCCTAAACTGGGCGCAGGGTTTATTGTCGCGTTGACTGGGGATGTTATGACGATGCCGGGGCTGCCTAAAAAACCTGCTGCGTTAAATATGGATATTGATAAAGATGGAAATGCGATCGGATTATTCTAAATAAATCAAGCACAGTGCAGATATTTATTCTGGGAAAAGCAGTGTTAATGCACTGTTTTTCCTAGAATTTTTTATAGCGTGAAGGCAATAAAAATAATCTGAATTACCCGAGTTAAAGCGCTTGCAAAACGATTTGGAATATGGTATAAAATAGATGTAAGGGGTAATAGAAATTCCCTAATAATGCCGCAGAGTTATGGCGGAGGAATAGTGAAACAGATGTTGAGAGAACATCGTAAAATGGGAGCCGAAGATGGCAAAGCTGAAAGGAACGTGGGAATTTGAGAAACTCCTTACCAACTGAATATGGTCTGGCAGGTATCTGATAATTGTTGGATTGAGTGGACATAAGAACCTCAATTCTGATGTGTATGGAAACGAAGAGAAAGATGCTTGTCAGACTATTTTTGTGCATAATTTTCGCTTTTGAGATGTTTTGATGGCTTTAGAAGTAATGAATTCAATGTCCATAGCAGAAAGTTTATAGAAGAAAAATGCTTAAATCATGAAGGAATTAAAATAATAAATAGAAAATGATTAAAGAAAAGGATGTTCCGATGCGGGAATAATCCTTGTTTTTTTCTTTTCTAGCTGTTTCATTTAGTATATACTTGATAAGAGTTGCATGGAGGTGTATAAAAATGATTGTTCATTTTACACGGAAGACCGGTTTTTACGGGATGGCAACACCAATTGAGGTAATGAAAAACGGCGAGCGCTGGTTTCTCATTACTAATAATTCAGAAAAAATGGTTGAAGTAAATGAAAATGAGGTTGAGGTGCAGGTCCGCTTTTATTTTATGAAAAGTGATGTATTCCTTCTTGCAAATGATTCGGCGGAGAAAGAGTTGGAAATAAAAATGAATCCGATTCTGGTTTCAAATTATTTATTTTTCTTTTTTCTGATTCTAGTTGCTCGGGGTTCGTATTGGGGTGTATTGATTCTTTTGGCTTTATACTGTATCTTTTTATTTTCAGTACTCAAAAAAGCATATGTAATTAAGGAGAAAACAGATGGGACATAATGCTGAGCAGTTTTTAAATAGTTTTAATCGAATAGAAAAATGGCTGAGAGATCAGCTTAATAACCCGGCAACAATGGGTTTTAGCGAGATGACCAGACGAATGGCAAAAAAGAGCAAATCTCAGGTAGCGTCATTTGAAAATGATCTTCTCCAGATGGCTCAGCTGAGGAATGCCATTGTTCATGAACGGATATCAAAAGATTTTGTTATAGCAGAGCCTAATGAATGGGCGGTAAGCCGTATCACTGAAATTGAGCATCAGCTGATTGAACCCGAAAAGGTATTACCGAAATTTTCAAAGCCCGTCACAGGCTTTGAAATGACTATTTCCTTGGAGGAAATTTTGAGAATTGTCGCCAAAAAACGGTATTCTCAGTTTCCAATCTATCACATGGGTAAATTTAAGGGATTTATTACGGTTAGAGGATTGGGAATTTGGCTGGCAGTCGAAAGTACAAAAGGAGAAATAAAACTGGCTGGAAAAACAGCAGGTGATTTACTTGCAAACAATTACAAACAAGGAAACTACGAATTTGTTGGTGAAAATACCAAAGTTTTTCAGGTGGAGGAAATGTTTGCTTCAAATGTTCGGCTGGAAGCTGTTTTAATAACGAAGGATGGAAATCCAGATGGGAATTTACTGGGAATTATCCGCCCAAGAGATTTGTATAAAAACGGAGAAAAGGAATGATGGGATTGTTAGCAGTGTATTTGCTTCTTAGCGCAGTGATTATTGGTTTGGATCAATGGACCAAGTATTTGACTGTGAAAAATATTCAACTAGGAGAAACGAAAGATTTTATTTCAGGATTTATTTCTTTCACATATGTTCGAAATACAGGGGGAGCCTGGAGTATTTTGGCAGGGAAGATGACCTTTTTTTATATAATCACGGTAATCGTGGCCGGGGTTATTTTATATCTACTCTTCAAAAACATTAATGGAAGCAAATGGTTTACATTTGGTCTTAGTCTGGTTTTGGCGGGTGCACTCGGTAATTTTATTGATCGGTTGCGTCTTGGTTATGTTGTGGATATGATACAGACGGATTTTATGAAATTTCCGATTTTTAATGTTGCTGATATGTCCTTAGTTATAGGAGTTGGCTGTATTTTTATCTACCTGATTTTAGATGAACGGGCAGAAAAAAGAAAAAAAGCAAAATGATTTAGTAAGATGAATCAGCAGATTATGTATGTCAGTAATCGTCAAATAGAAAGAAATGAAGGATGGAAAAAATGGAGCGAATCAGCTTAACAATCAATACAGAAACAGGCAGAATAGATAAAGTTTTAAGTGAGCATTTAGATTATTCACGTTCACAAATTCAACAGTGGTTGAAAGAACAGCAGGTCCGAGTAAATGGAGAAGTCGTTCGATCCAATTATAAAGTAAAACAGAAGGATCAAATTGAGATTGATATTCCCGAACCTGAGGAATTGCTGATTGAGGCTGAAAATATTGCTCTTACTATTGTCTATGAAGACAAGGATGTTGCTGTCATAGATAAGCCTCAAGGAATGGTGGTACATCCGGCAGCAGGGCATACAAACGGAACACTGGTCAATGCATTGATGTATCATATTAAGGATCTTTCCTCAATTAATGGAGTTATTCGACCAGGGATTGTCCATCGGATTGATAAAGATACTTCCGGGCTTTTGATGGTGGCAAAAAATGATAAAGCACATGAGTCTCTGGCGGAACAGCTGAAAGAGAAAACATCTGTCAGAAAATATCTTGCGTTGGTTCATGGCGAGATTTCGCACGATAAGGGAGAAATTAATGCCCCAATCGGACGTTCAAAAACTGACCGGAAAATGCAGGCAGTTATTGAAACAGGGAAGCCTGCTGTCACTCACTTTCAGGTAGTCGAACGTTTTTCCGGCTATACTCTGATAGAGCTTCAGCTTGAAACGGGTCGAACGCACCAGATTCGGGTTCATATGAAATATATTGGTTATCCTGTGGCAGGCGATCCGCTTTACGGTCCAAAAAAAACACTGAAAGGGAATGGTCAGTTCCTTCATGCCAAAACGCTGGGCTTTGTTCACCCGACAACCGGTGAATACATGGAGTTTGAAACGCCGTTACCAAAGGTTTTTGAAAAAACTTTGGAGCAATTAAGAAATAATGATTGATTTATTTTTTATTAAAAGGTACACTATCTTTAGTTGAATATTATTCCTTTAAGAGTAGTCCCGTGAGGCTAAGAAGGACACATGCAGAAAACATTTAAGTGCGCTTAAATCAAGGTCTGTGTGTATTACAGTATACACTTATGTAAGCTATCCTCCTGTCCTCTGGGCAGGAGTTTTTTTATTGTCAAAAAGCTACTTTGATAAAAAAGGATAAGAAGCTCAACAATTGTATTTTTATAAGGACGTGTCTGAGAATTCGTACTTCAATCGTTTTTGAAACCACAGCCTAATGAATAAAGCAGTAAAATGTATAAGGAGGCATATATCATGCAAGGAAAAGAAGTTGTAGATGCAGTAACAATGAAACGGGCATTAACACGAATCACGTATGAAATCATTGAAAGGAATAAGGGCATTCAGGATATTGTTCTTGTGGGAATCAAGACCAGAGGAATTTATATCGCAGCCAGAATTGCAGAACGTTTGAAACAACTGGAAAATGTTGATGTTCCAGTCGGTGAGCTGGATATCACCTTATACCGGGATGATGTTGCAGATCCCGAAGCACAAGAGCCGGAGCTTCATTCTTCAGATATTCCTTTTTCAGTAGAAGGGAAGCAGGTTATTCTGATAGACGATGTCCTTTTCACTGGAAGAACCATTCGAGCAGCACTGGATGCGATCATTGATCTTGGCAGACCAAAGAAAATTTCATTAGCTGTGCTGGTGGACCGAGGGCATAGAGAGCTGCCGATTCGCGCAGATTATGTAGGAAAGAACATCCCAACCTCCTTAAAAGAAGAGATCATTGTAGAGATGGAAGAGCTGGATGGAAAAGATAGAATTTTAATCAATAAAGAATCAGAATAGGCTGGATAGAAAGTTGGAAAAAGAGAAAATGGATGAGAAAAAGTTTAGAAATACAGATGTTGTTTTGGATATACAAGATAAACCAGGTGCCCTGCAGTGGATGGGCTTAAGCCTGCAGCACTTATTTACAATGTTTGGCGCCAATGTACTGGTGCCGATTTTAACGGGACTCGAACCAAGTATCGCTTTATTTAGTTCGGGCGTTGGAACACTATTATTTATCCTGATCACTAAAGGGTCAGTACCTGCGTATCTTGGCAGCAGCTTTGCCTTTATCTCAGCAATTAATGCATTGATGGCGACTCAAGGGTATCCGGCTGTGGCACAGGGAATTATCTATGCGGGGATTGTTTATCTGATTGTCGCACTGATTATTTCAAAAGTCGGATCAGACTGGATAAATAAAATTTTGCCCCCGGTCGTAGTTGGACCGGTGATCATGGTTATCGGACTGGGGCTTGCTTCAACCGCTGGGAACCAGGCAATGTTCAGAACACTGGCAAATGGGGAAGCTGTTTATGACAGTAAATTTTTCATAGTAGCATTATTTACTTTGGGAATTACGATCTTTTTCAACATGTATTTGAAAGGATTTATGAGTCTGATTCCGATTTTACTGGGGATCGTCTGCGGTTATCTTTTTGCAATGCTGATGGGCATTGTGGATTTATCTGCGGTTGATGAAGCAAGGTGGTTCAGTCTGCCGGCATTTCAGCTGCCTTTCATAGACTATGATCTCTCATTTTCACTCGCAGCACTGACGAGCATGGCTCCGATTGCGTTTGTGACGATGACGGAACATATGGGACACATGATGGTTTTAAGTAAAATCACCAAACGGAATGTCTTTAAATCTCCGGGGCTGAATAAAACATTGTTGGCAGACGGACTGTCAACAATTATCGGCGGGTTTACAGGCGGGCCGCCGACTACCAGCTATGGCGAAAACATAGGTGTACTTGCGATTACAAAGGTTCACAGTGTCTATGTAATTGGCGGAGCAGCTGTACTGGCTATTGCAGCTGGATTCATCGGAAAGGTCAGTGCATTAATTCTGAGTATTCCGAGTCCGGTAATCGGCGGAATCAGCTTTCTGCTGTTTGGAGTGATTGCTTCAAGCGGATTGCGGATACTGATCGACAACAAAGTCGATTATGATCAGAAACGGAACCTTGTCATCACATCATCCATTTTGGTTATTGGGATTGGCGGAGCGTATTTGAAAATTGCCAGCTTTGAATTAACAAGTATGGCATTAGCAACCATGCTGGGAATCATATTGAATCTGATTTTACCTGAGAAGGCACGAAGCGAAGTAGAATGATTGGTTTATAAGCTGTAAATGCAGCTTTTAGTATTAGTAATAGAACACGAAATAATGAGACAGAAAAATTGACCATTTTCTGTCTGATAAATCAAATCTGGTTTCTAAAGAAAGAGTAGACATAATAATAGGAGGAATGACGAATGATTCATACGTCAGAACGAGTCAGTTTAAAGCACTTATTAACTGTTGAAGCCTTAAGTGATCAGGAAGTAATGGGATTGATCAGACGAGGGCAGGAATTTAAACAGGGAGCAATATGGCAATCCGGCAGGAAGCAGTACTTTGCAACGAACCTATTTTTCGAAAATAGTACGCGGACGCATAAAAGCTTTGATGTTGCTGAAAAGAAACTGGGCCTTGAAGTGATCGAATTTGAAGCCAGTACAAGCTCTGTTCAAAAAGGTGAAACACTGTATGACACAGTTCTGACAATGTCGGCTCTTGGAGTAGATGTAGCAGTTATTCGTCATGGCGAAGAGAATTATTATGATAAGCTGATTCAAAGCAAAACGATTCAATGCTCCATTATCAATGGTGGAGATGGCAGTGGTCAGCATCCTACCCAATGCTTGCTGGATCTGATGACCATTTATGAGGAATTTGGTTATTTTGAAGGATTGAAGGTCGGTATCATTGGAGACCTGACACATTCCAGAGTGGCAAAATCAAATATGCAGCTGCTGAAAAGGCTTGGAGCTGAAATTTATTTCTCTGGTCCCGAAGAGTGGTATGATGCGCAGTTTGATGTTTATGGTGATTACGAATCTATTGACGAGGTCGTCCAAAAAGCAGATGTAATGATGATGCTGCGGGTACAGCATGAACGACATGACGGAACGGAAAGCTTTTCAAAAGAGGAGTACCATCAGCAGCACGGTTTGACTGTTGAACGTGCAAAAAAAATGAAAAAAGAAGCAATTATTATGCACCCGGCACCCATTAATCGAGACGTGGAGCTGGCTGATTCTCTGGTTGAAGGTATTCAGTCCAGAATTGTTCAGCAGATGAACAACGGAGTCTACATGAGAATGGCAATATTAGAAGCTGTATTAGCAGGAAAGGCATAGGAGGCAAGTATGAAAACATTAATTAAAAATGGAAAAATTGTTGAAAACGGGAACGAATTAACTGAAGCTTCAATTTGGATTGAAGCAGGGAAAATATTTGCAGTTGGTCAAAAATTTGATGAAGCACTGTTTGAGCAGGTTTATGATGCAAAGGGACAGTTGATTACACCCGGACTGGTTGATGTTCATGTCCATTTGAGAGAACCGGGCTTTACGTATAAAGAAACAATTGCAACAGGAAGCAAAGCAGCTGCAAGAGGCGGCTTCACTACTGTTTGTGCAATGCCGAATTTGAATCCTGTACCTGATACTGCAGAAAAGCTGGAAGAAATCTACAAGACTATCAGCAAAGAGGCTGTTGTAAAGGTGCTGCAGTATGCACCCATTACAGAAGAGCTGAGAAGTGAACGGCTAACGGATCAAAAGGCTTTAAAAGAAGCTGGCGCATTTGCATTTACGAATGACGGTGTGGGCGTTCAGACTGCAGGAACCATGTATCTGGCAATGAAGGAAGCAGCAGCAAACAATATGGCTCTTGTTGCACATACAGAAGACGAATCGCTTTTGTTTGGCGGAGTAATGCATACCGGTAAAGTATCGAAAAAACTAGGACTTCCAGGTATTCTCGGTGCTGCTGAAGCTTCACAGATTGCACGAGACATCACACTGGCAAAGGAAACAGGCGTTCACTATCATGTCTGTCACGTGTCTGCAGAAGAAAGCGTGCGGGTTATCCGTGATGCCAAACGAGCAGGAATTCATGTAACGGCTGAAGTTTCCCCACACCATCTTCTGCTGATTGATGAGGACATCTCGGAAGATAACGGTTTTTGGAAAATGAATCCTCCCTTAAGAGGGAGAGCGGATCGCAAGGCTTTGATTGAAGGGCTGTTGGATGGAACGATTGACTGTATTGCAACTGACCATGCACCGCATGGTCTGGAAGAGAAGAAGCAGTCATTTTTAAAAGCTCCATTTGGAATTGTCGGCAGTGAAACGGCTTTTCAACTGATTTACACTCACTTTGTTGAAACAGGAAAATTCACACTGGAACAAGTAGTAGATTGGATGTCCGTGAAACCGGCTGAAATATTCGGATTGAAAGCTGGAACACTGAAAATTGGTGCGGCAGCAGATTTGGCTGTATTTGATTTAGAACTTGAGGAAGCCATTGATGATAAAAAATTTGAATCACTTGCGGTAAATACACCTTTTGTCGGGTGGAGAGTAAAAGGAAATACATTGATGACATTTGTTGATGGGAAGCTGGTTTGGTCTAAGGAGGAAGCATAACGTTGAAACGATTACTGATTTTAGAAGACGGCACTGTTTTTGAAGGAAAAGCGTTCGGGGCAGAAGTGAATGTAGTAGGTGAAGTCGTATTTACGACGAGTATGACTGGGTATCAGGAAACAATTACGGACCAAAGCTTTAACGGTCAGATTATCACATTTACTTATCCGATGATAGGGAATTACGGCATTAATCGTGATGATTATGAGTCCATTTCGCCGACCTGTAAAGGAGTGATCGTTAAAGAGTATGCAAGACTGGCGTCAAACTGGCGCAACCAAATGACACTGGATGAATTTCTCAAAAGGAAAGGAATTCCCGGTATTGCAGGAATTGACACACGTGCATTGACGAAAAAGCTTCGTTCTGTTGGAACCATGAAAGGACTGTTGACAGATGAAGGGGATGACTTTAATCATCTATTTGATCAGCTTCGTGCGACAGTTATGCCAAAGAATCAGGTTGCTCAGGTTTCAACAACAAAGCCCTATCCGAGTCCAGGTGTCGGACGAAATGTAGTAGTGATTGATTTTGGTTTGAAACACAGCATCCTGCGTGAGCTGTCCAAGAGAAATTGCAATCTGACTGTTTTACCTTATAATACAGATGCAC
Source organism: Enterococcus sp. BWT-B8 (assembly GCF_020567625.1). Classification (NCBI taxonomy): domain Bacteria; kingdom Bacillati; phylum Bacillota; class Bacilli; order Lactobacillales; family Enterococcaceae; genus Enterococcus; species Enterococcus sp. BWT-B8. The sequence goes on from NZ_JAJDJV010000001.1 coordinate 140,274, forward strand.
AAACGATTTTAGATCTCCATCCGGATGGAGTGATGCTGACAAATGGACCTGGAGACCCAAAAGATGTCCCGGAAGCAATTGAAATGATTCAGCAGATTCAGGGGAAGGTTCCGATTTTTGGAATCTGTCTTGGACATCAGCTTTTTTCGCTGGCTAACGGAGCAGACACTTATAAGATGAAATTCGGTCATCGGGGACTGAATCATCCGGTCAGAGAGATTGCGACTGGGAGAATAGATTTTACTTCTCAAAACCATGGTTACGCAGTGGATGAAAAAACAGTTGATCCAGAAAAATTAATGGTCACGCATATAGAAATAAATGATGGTACAGTTGAAGGGGTACGACATAAGGAATTTCCGGCTTTTACTGTGCAGTATCACCCGGATGCAGCCCCTGGTCCTCATGATGGACTACACCTTTTTGATGAATTTATGGAACTAATGGATGCATGGAAGGAGCAGGAAAATGCCTAAAAGAACAGATATAAAGAAAATTATGGTCATCGGTTCCGGGCCGATTATCATTGGTCAGGCTGCAGAATTTGATTATGCAGGAACACAGGCATGTCTTGCTCTGAAAGAAGAAGGCTACGAAGTTGTTTTGGTCAATTCCAATCCAGCAACAATTATGACGGATAAAGAGATTGCTCATAAAGTTTACATCGAACCGATCACTCTTGAATTTGTTTCGAGAATTCTGCGTAAAGAAAGACCAGATGCGTTACTTCCAACACTGGGTGGGCAGACTGGTCTGAACATGGCAATGGAACTGGCAGCATCAGGCATCCTTGAAGAGCTGAATGTTGAACTGCTGGGAACGAAGCTGAGTGCGATTGACCAGGCAGAAGATCGTGATCTGTTCAAACAGTTAATGGAAGAACTTGAACAGCCGATTCCTGAAAGTGATATCGTGCACACGGTGGAAGAAGCAGTTGCTTTCGCCAATACAATTGGTTATCCAATTATCGTTCGTCCTGCATTTACTTTAGGCGGAACCGGCGGCGGAATGTGCGACAATGAGGAAGAGCTGCGAGTGGTAGCTGAAAACGGCTTGAAACTTTCGCCGGCAACGCAGTGTCTAATTGAAAAAAGTATAGCCGGCTATAAAGAGATTGAGTATGAAGTAATGCGGGATTCAGCTGATAATGCCATTGTGGTCTGCAATATGGAAAATTTTGATCCAGTGGGTATTCATACAGGAGATTCGATTGTATTTGCGCCAAGTCAGACATTATCAGATTACGAATATCAAATGCTGAGAGATGCATCACTAAAAATTATTCGTGCCTTGAAGATCGAGGGGGGCTGTAATGTTCAGCTCGCGCTTGATCCTCATAGCTTTAACTATTATGTAATTGAAGTTAACCCCAGAGTTTCCCGCTCTTCTGCATTGGCAAGTAAAGCGACCGGCTATCCGATTGCAAAGCTTGCAGCAAAAATTGCCGTTGGTTTAACGCTGGATGAAATGAAAAATCCTGTAACTGAAACAACCTATGCGGAGTTTGAACCGGCATTGGATTACGTCGTTGCGAAAATTCCCCGTTGGCCTTTTGACAAGTTTGAAAAGGGTGAACGTCTTTTAGGTACACAGATGAAGGCAACCGGAGAAGTTATGGCAATCGGTCGAAATATTGAGGAATCTTTACTGAAAGCTGTTCGTTCTCTGGAAATCGGAGCCTATCACAATGAATTGAAAGAGTTAAAAGAGGTTTCAGATGAATTACTGACTGAAAAAATGGTTAAGGCACAGGATGACCGTCTGTTCTATCTGTCAGAAGCATTAAGAAGAGGCTATAGTATTGAAGAACTTGCTTATTTAACGAAGGTCGATTTGTTCTTCCTTGATAAATTATTGCATATTGTGGAATTGGAAACAGCGCTTGCTGCAAACAAGAACGATTTTGAAACACTGAAAGAAGCAAAACAAAACGGTTTTTCTGATCGTAAAATTGCTGATCTGTGGTCCATGACTGAACAGGAAATAAGGAAGTACAGATATGATAATAATCTGATTCCTGTCTATAAGATGGTAGATACCTGTGCAGCTGAATTTGAATCGCAAACACCATATTTTTACAGCACATATGAATTCGAAAATGAGAGTATTCGTTCTGAGAAGGCATCTATTCTGGTGCTTGGCTCCGGTCCTATCCGAATTGGTCAAGGTGTGGAATTTGACTATGCAACCGTACATTCCGTTAAGGCGATTCAGGCAGCAGGCTATGAAGCAATTATTATGAACAGCAATCCGGAAACCGTCTCAACTGACTTTTCAATCTCAGACAAATTATATTTTGAACCCTTAACACTTGAAGATGTTATGAACGTGATTGATTTGGAGCAGCCGGAGGGTGTGATCGTTCAGTTCGGCGGTCAAACGGCAATTAATCTGGCGGAGCCATTATCGAAAAACGGCGTGAAAATTCTTGGAACGACGATTGAAGATCTGGATCGTGCAGAAAACCGCGACTTGTTTGAACAAGCTTTAAAACAACTCGAAATTCCTCAGCCGCCGGGAGATACAGCAGTCAGTGCAGAGGGGGCTGTTGAAGTAGCCAATCGGATCGGCTATCCGGTTTTGGTCCGCCCAAGTTATGTACTGGGGGGACGAGCAATGGAAATTGTCGAAAATCAGCGTGATCTTGAGGATTATATGGAACATGCAGTAAAGGCTTCACCTGAGCATCCTGTTCTGGTAGACAGCTATCTGGTCGGAAGAGAATGTGAAGTTGATGCTATCTGTGATGGAGAAACCGTCCTGATCCCAGGAATTATGGAACATATTGAACGTGCCGGCGTGCATTCAGGTGATTCGATGGCTGTTTATCCGCCGCAGACTCTTTCTGAAACAATTAAAGAAACGATTACTGAGTATACAAAAAAACTGGCTTTAGGCTTAAATTGTATTGGTATGATGAATATTCAATTTGTTATTCATGAAGAAACGGTTTATGTGATTGAAGTGAATCCGAGAGCCAGCCGCACCGTTCCGTTTTTAAGTAAAATCACAGGCATCTCAATGGCACAGGTAGCGACAAAAGCAATTTTAGGTGAAAAATTGACAGAACTTGGTTATGAAGATGGGCTGTATCCTGAAAGTAAACAGGTTCATATTAAAGCACCAGTCTTTTCCTTCACCAAATTACAAAAAGTAGATACGTATCTTGGACCTGAGATGAAATCCACAGGAGAAGTCATGGGTTCAGACTACAGTCTTGAAAAAGCACTCTATAAGGCTTTCGAAGCCAGCGGTCTTCATTTGCCAAGCTATGGTGCAGTGTTGTTTACGATTGCAGATGAAACCAAAGAGGAAGCTTTGGCATTGGCAAAACGGTTTACAGCGATTGGCTATAGCCTGGTTGGTACAGCCGGTACAGCAAAATATTTTGAAAAGGCTGGTCTTCATATAAAGACTGTATCCAAAATTGAAGATAAAGAGGAAGACAACGAAACAGTTGTGGATGTTATTCGAAATGGTCAGACACAGGTGGTAGTTAATACAATGGATAAGGACCGGTCGTCTTCAAATGAGGATGGATTTATTATTCGGAGAGAGTCTGTTGAGCAGGGGGTACCATTATTTACCTCTCTTGATACGGCAAATGCCATATTAAAGGTATTGGAATCAAGGGCTTTTTCAACAGAGGCAATTTAGAATCAAGGCTGGGCAGAATTTGCTCCGAGCTGATGTTCTATTGTGAGAAAAAAGATGGGTAAAAGAATGATCAACAGGTACAAGAATATTATGGAGGGAGTCAGCAGATGAAACAGGAAATGATGACAATCGTTGAACAGAAACAACTGGCACCGCGGATTTTTCAAATGACTTTATCTGGTGAGCTGGTTAATGAGATGGGGATTCCCGGTCAGTTTCTACACATTAAAGTCCCGCGTGAAGATTTTCTGCTCAGAAGACCAATCAGCATCAATCAGATTGATAAAGAAGAGAAAACATGTACAATTATCTATCGAACAGAAGGTGATGGGACCCTTTATTTTTCCAACATGTCTGTTGGTGAAAAACTGGATGTGATGGGACCTCTGGGTAACGGTTTTGATGTATCGTTTTTGGAAGCCGGACAAAAGGTTTATATTGTTGGCGGCGGCATTGGCATTCCTCCCTTATATGAGCTGTCCCGTCAGCTAAAAGAAAAAGGTGTTGAGGTTGTCCACTTTCTTGGATATGCTTCAAAGGCTGTTTCCTACTTTCAAAATGAGTTCATTGCGTTAGGGGATACACGTTTTGCGACAGACGATGGAACGTTTGGCATAAACGGAAATGTCGGTAATCTATTGTTGGATGCTTTAAAAGATGAAGAACCTGCTGCTGTATTCGCGTGCGGTGCCAATGGCATGTTAAAGGCTGTAGCTCAGTTATTTCCAGATAATCCAAATGTCTTTTTGTCAATGGAACAGCGGATGGCCTGTGGAATGGGTGCCTGCTATGCCTGTGTCTGTCATGTTCCCGATGATGCAACAGGTGTTAAAAGTGTTAAAGTCTGTGACGAAGGTCCAATCTTTAGAGCAACGGAGGTTGTATTATGATGAAAAATCCATTAGCCGTGAGTTTGCCGGGACTTGAACTGAAAAATCCCATTATTCCTGCCAGCGGATGTTTTGGCTTTGGAGAGGAGTATGCAAATTATTATGATATCGGACAACTTGGTTCAATCATGATAAAAGCAACAACTGCTGAAGCTCGTTTTGGAAATCCTACGCCTAGAGTAGCTGAAACACCGAGTGGAATGTTAAATGCCATTGGTCTGCAGAATCCCGGTCTGGAAGCTGTGATGACCCAGAAACTGCCAGCTTTGGAAAAATATGATTTGCCGATCATTGCCAACGTCGCAGGTGCTTGCGAAGAAGACTATGTGGAGGTTTGCAGTAAAATCGGCGATGCGCCCAATGTTAAAGCAATTGAATTAAATATCTCCTGTCCAAATGTAAAGCATGGGGGGATCGCTTTTGGAACAGATCCGGATGTTGCTTTTCAACTGACTGAATCGGTGAAAAAAGTGGCAAAGGTTCCCGTGTATGTTAAATTATCTCCAAATGTAACAGACATTACTCCTATTGCTCAGGCAATTGAAGCAGGCGGTGCAGATGGGTTTACAATGATCAACACACTGCTTGGTATGCGGATTGATTTAAAAACGCGGCGTCCGATTTTAGCCAATAGTACGGGAGGACTTTCAGGACCAGCAATCAAACCTGTGGCAATTCGATTGATTCATCAGGTTTCCAAAATTTCCAAACTGCCGATTATTGGCATGGGCGGAGTCCAGACAGTAGACGACGTGCTTGAAATGTTTATGGCCGGAGCCAGTGCAGTTGGGGTTGGAACTGCTAATTTTACTGATCCGTATATTTGCCCGAAATTAATTAAGGGATTGCCTGTTCGCATGGGAGAACTAGGAATTGAATCACTGGAAGAATTAATTAAAGAAGTCAGAGAGGAGCATCAGTCATGAACAGCCGACCTGTCGTTGCATTGGACTTCCCTTCAAGAAAGGAAGTAGAAGATTTTCTGCAACACTTTCCAAAAGAGGAATTGCTTTATGTAAAAGTGGGAATGGAGTTGTTTTATCAGGAAGGACCGGAAATTGTTAAATGGCTTAAGGCTTCCGGACATTCTGTTTTTTTAGATTTAAAGCTACATGACATTCCCAATACAGTGGAATATGCAATGAAAGGTCTAGCCAAATTGGGTGTGGATATGACCAATGTTCATGCTGCTGGAGGAATACGAATGATGGAAGCTGCCAAAAGAGGGCTTGAGGCTGGGACTAAGGAAGGTGCTGAGACGCCAGTCTTAATAGCTGTTACACAGCTTACATCAACAAGTGAAGAAGAAATGAAGAGAGATCAGCTGATCAGCGTTTTGCTGGAAGAGAGTGTTGTGCACTATGCAGAATGTGCTGAAAAAGCAGGCCTTGATGGTGTAGTTTGTTCCGCCTGGGAGGTTGAAACGATTAAAAAGAAAACAAATCAGGATTTCGTTTGTCTGACTCCCGGCATTCGTCCAACAGGAAGTGCGATTGGCGACCAGCAACGTGTGATGACACCTCAGGAAGCAAAAAAAATCGGCTCGGATTATATTGTCGTGGGGCGACCAGTAACAAAAAGCGACAATCCTTATGAGGCATATCTTTCTATTAAAAAAGAATGGAATGGAGAGAAATAAATGACTGAATCAGCAATAAATATCGCAAAAGATTTACTGAAAATTGAAGCAGTATTCCTAAGTCCAAACGAACCATTCACTTGGGCAAGCGGGATTAAAAGTCCTATTTACTGCGACAATCGAATTACAATGAGTTATCCGATGATCCGTAAAGAAATCGCTCAAGGCTTGGCTGACAAAATTGAAGCTGAATTTCCCGATGTAGAGGTGATTGCAGGGACAGCCACTGCGGGTATTCCTCATGCAGCATGGGTCGCAGAGATTTTGAATCTGCCTATGGTGTATATTCGCAGCAAAGCCAAAGAACACGGTAAAGGCAATCAGATCGAAGGTCGAATCACTGAGGGTCAGAAAATGGTTGTTATCGAGGATCTGATTTCTACTGGCGGAAGTGTATTGGAAGCTGCAGAAGCAGCCAAGCGTGAAGGAGCAGATGTTTTAGGAGTGGCAGCAATATTCACCTATGAACTGCCGAAAGGTCAGGAGAATTTTGCTTCACATGGTATGGATTTGGTTACCTTAACGAACTATTCTACTTTGCTGGAGGCAGCATTGGAGGCAAATTATATAGAAGCGCAAGATTTGGATCTTCTGAAAGAATGGAAAAAGAACCCGGAGGCATGGCAAAAAGACCAGTGATCTGACAATGTTATAAATTATAATTAAAAATAATTTATAAATGATGTTCAATGATAGAAAATGTTAACCTGTATACTTCAATGACAAGAACAAACAGCTTTAAACCTGTATTAAAAGCGTGCTTCTACGCTTTTTCGGATGCTCGTCGCATGTCTTATAACCACATACAAGACATGCCAACGCTTTTCCAAGTAGACACGTTTGTATCAAGAATCGAACGAAGTCCTTCAATTTTTAGTGACTTTGCCATTTAGAAATTGATGAGATCGAAACGAAGTGTAGTGTAGTTGTAGTGAGACTCATAGATACAAGGATTTCCCGCTTTTGTAGGAATATCTAGTGAAATTGCCAGTCCCACTGATGCAGGAATATCTAGTGGGATGGTATGCGAGCTGACAATCTGAGGAATGTGTAAATATTCAATCACTTTTTGGAGGTAGCTGCCAGTCTCACTAAGATAAATAAACTAGTGAGATGGTAGTAATGCTCTGGTTGAAATAAATGGGCAACCATTTATGTTCATCACTAAGAGATTACTAGTATGCGAAGCTCTGAAGGGGATAAATTTATTCCATATACAAAGAGACAGCTGTATACGTACGACAATTTTTTTATGTGTAAACATTCATCTCATAATAGGAGCAGCTGTTCATTTATATTGGCACATGTCTAATATTTTTTTGTATAGCTTACTCCTGTACTTTTAGCAAATACTCATTGCCTATCCAGTAGTCTCATATGTAATACTACTGGATAGGCAATACGTTTCTTGGATTTAGAAGCCAAGCTTAATTTTAATTCGGTCAGCACACTAGACAATGATTCAAAAAATGCTATAGTTTAGAGTGATATACACATTGATTCAATACAGGGACAGAAGAAGGTATCTGCATAGTGTTGCAGCAAATTTTCTAACTGCTTAAACAGCAATTACCGTGCTGAAAACGAAGCTCTTCCTTGCCGTGCTTAATTTTTTCAGTTTCTAACATAAATATATTAGGAAGCTTTTTTATAGTGTGTATATATGCTTTGCTATCTGTTTTCATTTCCCTCTTATTAGAACCAATTCAGCAAACTTACTGCATGTTTGCTGTGCAAAGTATTCATCAGTTGACTAAAAATTTGAAATACGCTACAGTTATCAAAATAAATTTTTCTGATTCAGGAGGGTTTTATGAAGAAAATTAGAAATATGGATGTAGAATGGAGTTATTCAGGAGACAGAGGAACGGAACACTGGCATACTCTGTGCGACTGGTTTGCTCAGGGAGCAGCTTTTCCCGATCAGTCACCAATCATGCTTTCAGAAAAAATAATAGATGAAAAAAAATCGTCAGTAGACAGCCTGACATTCCACTATATAGAGGAAACCTTTACCGAAAAGGAATTTAAAAATACCATGCATTTTGTTCCGCCAAATACAGAAAGCTATGTTGTTCATCAGAATCAGCAGTATCGTTTAACAGACATTCACTTTCATACACCGAGTGAACATCTGCTTCAAGAGGTTCAATATCCAATAGAATTTCACCTTGTTCATATGAATGAGGAAGGACAAAATCTGGTTGTCGGCTGTCTTTTTGAACTTGTAGATAAAACAGAAAAGTTTTCTAAATTGAAAAGACTGCTTGAAGTGAGTGAAAGAGCACATGATTTTGTTTTTAATCCTGTTCTTTTTTTGCCAAATGAGCGTACACACTATCATTACATAGGATCGCTGACAACACCTCCTACGAAAGGCCCGATTCCATGGTTTGTTTTTCGACAAGTAGAAGAAATTGATCGTCAGCTGGTTAAAAACTTAAAAAAAGATATGTTGGAATTTAATAATCGGCCGATACAAAGCAGAAATAAGCGAAAGATTTATTTGGTTGAATAATGGAGAAAACACATGAATATTAAACAAATGAAATATGTGGTGGCTGTGGCAGATAATGGCAGTTTTCGTGAAGCAGCAAAAAAGCTGTTTATTACACAGCCGAGCCTTTCTAATGGAATCAAAGAGCTGGAAGACGAATTAGGTGTGAACTTGTTTACACGAACTAATAAAGGGGCTTTGCTGACAGAAGAGGGTATTGCCTTTTTAGAATCTGCTGAGAAAATTTTGACCCAACTATCTCTGCTTGAAAATCGCTATCAACATCAGCAAAAAGAAACACGTTTTTCCATTTCTTCCCAACATTATGATTTTTTAGGTGGTATAATGGCAAAAACAGTTCAGAAGTTTGGCAATCAGTATAAAGAATTTCGTCTTTTTGAGACAACGACATTGAAAGTTATTGAGGATGTAAAAAGTTATCACAGTGAACTTGGCATCTTGTATTTAAATAGCAGCAATCGCTCTGGCATTAAACGCCACCTATCTGGAACTAATTTAATATATGATGTGGTCGGCTGCTTTGATACTCATATTTTTTTAGGCAATCATCATCCCCTTGCTCATAAAAAAGAATTAACACTTGAGCAGTTGGTACATTATCCTCAGGTTCGATTTATTCAGGAGGGCAGTGAATTTTCGTATTTGTCTGAAGATCTGGTGGAAGAAAATGAACAGGATATAGTTATTAGTGTGAACGATCGTGGAACGTTGATGAATATCTTGGCTGAAACCAATTCTTATGCCTCAGGCTCTGGAATTCTTACGGGATTTACCAAGAAGGAGATTAAATTGATCCCTCTTGTTCAGGAAGAAGAGAACAAAATCTGTATTATTTATCAGAAGAATCAACAAAAAAGTGCTATTTTAACTTATTTTATTAATGAGCTAAAAACAATTATCTCTAAGTAAAAATACGATGTTTGACTGAGATTTTTCTCAGTCTTTTTTTATTTTCCTAAGTTGGAGAATCTGGATTTTCGATTTGTTTTTAATAATCTGTTGAAAAATTTATTTTTTGCGTATCTTTATTACGACAGGAGATGATTAAAATAAGAATACAGCTTGATTATTCAGAATTACTTCGCATTTCTTCAGAACTTTACAGGCAGGAAGAGAAATATGAAGAGTGTATAAGCAGTTTGGATGAGATGCTCCTAACAGTTCCGCAATTTTGGGAAGGAAGTGCAGCTGAAGCCTATTGTCAAAGATTTGAGAATCTAAAACCAAGCTTTGAAGAGACGCGAAAAATAATTGAAATTTTGCAGAAGCAAATCAAGGAGTCGATCATGGTAATGAAAGAAAGAGATCATATACTTGCCGGTAAGCTGGACTTTTAATATCAAAATAGAGGAAAGGAGAAAAGAAGCATAAAAGAACAAGAATATTTGTTTGAGAATAGAGCTTTACAGCAGCAGATCTTTGATATTGAGGATCAAATTAGAAAAAAGGAACAGGATTTGAACGACTTATACCATTTAAAAAAACAACATACTGCACAGATGGATGACATCAGTTGGAACTTTTACGAACGAAACAGAAGAATTGAACAGGTTTCATCCGATGCGTTCGATCTGAATTTTTATCGCGGGTACAGAGAATTTATGGGTAAACTGATACTTGAGAGTAAAAAATATTATCAAAAATCAGAAGAAGAGCACTTGGCAATTACTCGAATCATCTATCAATTGGAACAGGAGATAACCGATTTAAAGCAGCAAAGAATCAGAAATGAATCTCAATTATTTTCCTTAACTAATTTAATGAAGCTGGAAAGGGCTGAGGGATATGGCTAATAAAGAATTGCTCATTGCTGATGCCGAATTTATTTTCGCTGAAAAATCTTTAATCACCTATTTAATAGCGATCAGTGAAATATGCAATGAAGTTCAGGAAATTCTTATATCTGTCACCACGCAGGCTTTAGAGGATCAGCAGATTTCTGCAAGACTTAAACAGTTTGCTGATCAGATAGCCTGTATCGCGGGAAAAGCTGAAAATCTTGCGGAAACATTAAACGGAAAAAGCTATTTATTTATTGAAGAAATCGATCAAAAGGATCAATTCATTTATTAAGGAGGATGAGATGGAGAAAATAAGTTTAGAGACTGATGAAATGGCTTTGCTTAAAAATCGCTTGATGAGCATCAGTGTAAAAGTAAATGAAATTTCCTGTGGAGGATATGTTACCGAACATTTGTTTACACAAAGTCAGGGACAGGCAACAGAGATGCTAAACCAGTGTTTGGCTATTCTTGTTAAAGGTGCAGATGAGCTTCAACTAATTACCGACAAATCAATCAGATTTTTAGAAGAAATCATTGAAGGATTTACGGAAACAGATCAGGTACAGGCTAAAAAAATAACTGGAGAATAAATAGAAGAAAAGTAAAAGGCAGCTAATAACTGGAATGGGTTTGGAATGAATGGAATCAGAATGTAGACAACACAACATGTAAGCCTATTCTGAAAAAGATAAGAAAAGAGGCCCCTTTTTGAATGTCAGCAGTTTTATAAAATGAGTGATATATTCAATTTTAACTATTTAGGGATGAGACGAAAATGCAAAGATTTTTTGTGACCATTGTTTTAGTACACATACTTTTAATGGGGGGATGTAAACGGATGAACGAAACAATCAACCAGAAATTGCCATCGCGTGAGGAAGTTAAGACAGAAATATTACAGTATTTAGAAGAAAAGTATAAAGAAGAATTTATTTCTCATTCAATCGAATATCGTTCATGGTCTCAGCCGAACCATGAGAGCATGCTTGCCTATCCAAAAGAAGGCGATCCTGAAGAGTCTTTTGTTGTTTACCGTTATGAAGATGGGCAGCATTATGAAGATGGATATATCGGTTATTTGATGAAGCCGTTCTATTATGAATTATTTGATGACATAATAAAAGATTATTTTGATAAATATCAGCTGGTTATTCATTATAACCAGGTTTACCCCAATTTTTTTACAAAAGAGACGACCTTTCCGGAGTTTCAAAAGTATGCAAACAAAAGCACAACAATTATGGGGGTACTTTATGTTCCTGTGACATCAGAAAAGGATAAAGAGAAGCTGGAAAATAAACTTTTTGAAATAGTAGAAAAAATAAAAAAAGAAAACGTTGCTATTGGAATAATCAGTATTAATGCGTATCTTGAAGCAGATTACCAGAAGGATATAGAAAATGACAGATTTGAAACAAAGAAGAACGGTGATAACTATCCTACCGAAAGCCTGCTTTTTGAGTTAAGAGAATCTTGGGGAAAAGTAGATAGAACTGAAGGCAGGGAAGATAAGTAGTGGCACAGCCGACAGAAAGTGAATTACTAATTCTGAATGCCATAATTTATACAAATGATTTTGTTAATCAGGCAGAAAACATGAGTATTTATGAATGGGCGGTACAATTTGATTCAGATAATCTGGATGACAGTAGAAAACCGGCTGAAATGTCTAAAACTGAATTTCAAAAAGTCATTCACACAATTAAAGAAAATAAATCTATATATCATCAGATGATTGTAAGAGATATAAATAATGAACAATACGCAAATGAAAGCGGTTCTCAGAGGGTAACGAATGCGGCCGTTGCGTATGGGGAGGATTTAATCATCCTATATAAAGGAACAGCTGGAGATTTGGAGTGGCGTGATAATGGGATTGGCGGCTATACAAAAATAACAGATACAGAGCAGCAAAAACTGGCATTAGATTATTTTGACAAGATGAGAATTCAACATGGAAGAGATAAAATCTATGTATCCGGGCACTCAAAAGGTGGGAATAAAGCCCAATATATAGGTGTATTAAGAGGTGAGCAGCTAGAACATGTTTACTCGTTTGACGGTCAGGGATTTAATCAGAGCTTTTTACTAAAATATAAGCAACAAATTGAAGTAAATAAAAATAAAATCACCAATATTAGTAATGAATATGACTTTGTAAATATTTTATTGTTTCCTATAGCCGGCAACCGCAAATATATTTCTTCAACCACAAGTTTGGGAATCATGGACAAAAGCTCCTTCGCTCTAAGCAGCAGTGAACATGTAACTATTGAGAAGTTAAGGGAGGAGAGGTTTGGTCAAGGAAAGGCTGTGTTGGAATGGGCAAAAATTGTAGGCGGAAATATAGCTGCACACAAAGCAGGTGCCTGGCATTCTCCCTATTCAATGTTTGTAGTCACGAAACAGGATACGTTGATTCTAAATGATGTCACAGAACAAAGCACAGCCATGAAAGAAGTACAGAGATTACTGCTGTATTTTAACAAATATATGCGTGAAGAGGATTGGTGCTACGTTTGCTATTCGGTAATGTCTGCGGTTCAGAGTGGAGATAAAGCGTATGGAGAAGATTATTCAAAAATGCCTGACGGATTTATAGAGAGAACAATGACTTTAACAAAAGGATATTTGCAGAAGCAAAAGGGGATCGACAGTTCCGAAGTATTTTTGTTTCTAAACTCTATACTTGGATTAAACATTGGCAGCCTAATGATCAGCAGCATCACAGGATATGGTTATGATGGATTAACTGGAACAAGCTTTACAGACTTGACACGGGATTTCACTCACCGTACCAAAGATCAGCTGCTGGCATTAGTGGAAGAAGTAGAAGACGAACCATTTTGGGATATCACGAAATGGGATGTCTTTTATCGTATTGACCAATATTTTTTAGGTGGGATAGATTTTCCGGGAAACAGCAAGGAACTGATGAACTATTATCGGAAAATCATAGATATTCAGGAAATTTCTGCAATGGAGATTCATCGGATTTTTGATGAGGTATATGAAACAGAAGCAAAATTTGCTCAAGAAATGGAAGAGGTTAAAAATAGCGCGGAGGAAATTTTATCGTCTTTAAAAGAAATTTCCAGAAGGATTACTTAAAAAAGACAAAAGAGACAGAACAAAGATCTAAATTTTGTACTGATGGAACTGCTTCAGTTTCCATCCAATACTTAAGATTAGACCTAGCTTCTCTGTCTCAATCTTGGTTATTTACTGACAAAGTTTGCCAATACAGCTGCTACTCTTTTCATTTCTTCCTCTGTACCGATAGAAATCCGAAGAAATTTTTTCAGGCGTTCCGGCTTGGTGAAGTAGCGGACAAAGATATTTTTTTCTTCGAGATATTGGAAGAGCTCATTCATTTTGACTTTATCGTGTGAAACAAGGACAAAATTTGTTTGAGAAGGTAAAGAACGGAAGCCGCTTTCCTCAATTTTCTGAGAAAACCAGTCTCTGGTTTGGCAAATCTTGCCCGTTATTTTTTGATAATATTCACTATCTTGAATTGCAGCAGTTGCCAGTGCTTCAGCAAGCATGTCAACTGAATAGGGATTAAACGAAGATTTTACACTTTCCAAAATAGCAATATATTCAGGATTTCCCATTGCATATCCAATTCGGAGACCGGCAAGTGACTGGGATTTTGAGAGTGTATGAATAATAATCAGATTAGGAAATTCATCTAGTAAAGAAGTCATCGAATCTTCCGCAAATTCTATATAAGCTTCATCAAGAATAACAATTACATCAGAATGGTTTTTTAACAATTCTCTGATTTCATTTTTTGTTTTAAATAAACCTGTCGGTGCATTGGGATTGGTGATTATAAGACCGCCATTTATTTGATTGTAATCGGAAAAATCAATTTCAAAGTTTTCATTCAAAGGAATCTCTTTAAAAGGAATAGAGAATAAATCTGCCCAGACTTTATAGAAACCATAGGTAATGTCAGGGAAGAGAATCGGATCACCACTGTTAAAAAAAGCCAGAAAACAAAAAGCCAGCACCTCATCAGAACCATTGCCAATCATCAGCTGTTCAGGAAGAACATTGTGTTTTGCTGCAAGAGCCTCTTTCAAAGGTTGGTTATCCAGTGAGCTGTAAAGTTTTAGCTTATCTGTTTTAAAGTTCTTAAGGACTTCGGAAACTTTAGGTGATGGCGGATAGGGATTCTCGTTTGTGTTTATTTTTATCATTCCGGAAATATTCGGCTGGGTTCCCGGTATATAAGGAGCTATTTTTCGAATGCCTTTCATTTGTCCACTGCCTCTCTACTATAAGGTTCAATTTTCTCTACTATAAAGAAAAGAATCTTTAATTGCAAGCTGAAAATGAGAATACGGATAGTAAATGATTCGGATTTTAAATAGGATTTTCATTTTCAAAAAGAATATGGTACTATAATGTGCAAGTGAAAAGGAGCGATAATGATGGATTTAACACAAAAGTTTAACTCACAGGTTTATAAAATTTCTGTCTCAACTATTCGACAATTTGATGAGCAAGTTTCATCAATTCCTGATATATTGAAGCTGACCCTGGGAGAACCTGATTTCAATACACCCGAACATGTGAAAACAGCGGGGCAGCAGGCAATCGAAAATAATTTTTCTCACTATTCGGGTATGGCCGGACTTTCAGATGTTCGAGAAGCAGCAGCCTGTTTTATGAAGGAAAAATATGGACTTTCATATGATCCTTTTTCTGAGATATTAGTAACTATTGGGGCAACTGAAGCTATCTCAGCAAGTTTGCTGGCTATTCTTGAACCTGGGGACAAAGTACTGTTGCCTGCCCCCATCTATCCTGGCTACGAACCGGTTATTACGTTGGCTGGGGCTGACCCTGTTTATATTGATACAACCTCTAATGGCTTTGTGCTAACACCGGAAATGGTTGATCAGGCGATGGCGGTTCATGGGGAGTCCGTAAAAGCGGTCATATTAAATTATCCAAGTAATCCAACTGGAGTTACGTATAATCGGGCCGAAGTTCAGGCTCTGGCAGAAGTTTTAAAGAAATATCCGGTATTTGTAATTAGTGATGAGATATACAGCGAACTGACTTATGATAATTCTCATGTGTCTATTGCGGAGTATATTCCACAGCAAACAGTTGTTATCAACGGTCTTTCTAAATCGCATGCAATGACTGGCTGGCGTATTGGCTTTATCTTCGCCAGTAAAGAATTTACTGCTGAAATCATTAAAGTCCATCAGTATTTAGTTACAGCTGCATCAACTATTTCTCAAAAAGCAGCTGTCAGAGCACTTGTTGAAGGAATGAATGATGGACTGATTATGAAGGAAGAGTATCGAAAACGACGAGACTTTGTCTATGATAGGATGTCATCTTTGGGATTTGAGATTGCACGGCCAAATGGAGCTTTTTATATTTTTGCTAAAATTCCAGACGGCTATGAACAAGATTCAATGGCATTCTGTTTGGATCTGGCGAACAAATGCGCACTCGCACTTATCCCCGGGATCGCCTTTGGTCCGGAAGGCGAAGGATACATCCGCATCAGCTATGCTGCTGATATGGAACGTCTGGAAGAAGCAATGAAGCGTATGGCTGTCTATATGAATCGATAATTGATAAAATGCTGTTTCTCACTAAAAAAGAAACAGCATTTTTTTGCTTATGTAATCGAAGCAGCTGATTTACATGCTAACCATTTTTGAAAGTTCAAGGTGAGAGAAAGCTGTCTTTCGAAGCTGTTCAAAAGATAAGAACAGCATGGATTTATTGAGCTTTCTTGTTTTTAGTCGACTAAAGTCAGTAGACTACACTTAATTTTTACATTCTTTACGTGAAATTTACAGAAAGTTGGATGAGGATTAACAATCACCTGTTAGACTGTGCTTGTAACTAATTATGAAGGAAGTGTCGAAATGAAAAAAGGATTATTAACGACTTTAGTGATTACTGCTGGGGTGCTTTTAGCAGGCTGTAACAGTTCTAACGGAAGTGAAGCTTCTAATTCCGGCTCGGCATCAAGCGATCCGATAAAAATTGTAGCTGTTGGTTCAACCGCTTTGCAGCCACTTGTTGATACGGCTAAGGATCAGTTTGTTGAAGATGAACCAAATTATTCCATTTCGGTTCAAGGGGGAGGAAGCGGAACAGGACTTTCTCAAATTGCTGACGGAGCTGTTACAATTGGAAATTCAGATGTATTTGCAGAGGAAAAATCAGGGATCGATGCTTCTAAACTGGTGGACCACAAAGTAGCTGTTGTTGGTATGGGACCGGTTACCAACAAAGATGTTGGTGTAACTGAGCTGACAAAAGAGCAGCTGATTGAAATTTTTACAGGAAAAGTAACTAATTGGAAAGAGGTTGGCGGTAAAGATCAGGAAATCGCAGTGATTAATCGACCTTCAGGAAGTGGTACCCGAGCAACATTTGAAAAGTGGGGACTTGATGGAGCACAAGCAGTAAAATCGCAAGAACAGGATTCTTCAGGAACTGTCCGACAAATTGTTGCTCAAACACCTGGAGCAATCAGCTATCTGGCATTTTCATACATGGATGATACCACCGTGGCATTAAGCTTGGATGGAGTAGAACCAAAAGAAGAAAATGTGGCTGACAATTCTTGGCCAATCTGGTCCTATGAGCATATGTATACGAATGGCGAGCCGGATGCTGGAGTAAAGAAATTCCTTGATTACATGGTCAGTGACGATGTTCAGCAAACCATTGTTAAAGAGTTGGGCTATCTGCCGATTACAGATATGAAAGTAGAAAGAAGTGTTGATGGTGAAGTAACCAAAAACTAAAGGCAGCGAATAATAAACTGTTTGAAATGATAACTAACTCCTAATTAAAAGAGCAGCTGAAAAGCTGCTCTTTTTTGAGTACAGAGAGCCGGAAATAACCTATAACCCCAAAAAAGGTAGCGAGTGTCAATTTCGCTACCTTTTTTGCTTCTACACAGACTAATAGTTATTGAAATGACTTGTCGCACCAAGCTTATCAAAAATATCTAAAAATATATTTTCTCGTCAAAAAATTGACAGTATTCATTTTTCGCTCATAATCTTAATTACTCCCTTGCTATCCTATTTCCTACATACAATGTTTTAATAGGCAAAACATTTGAAATTGTCTCTTTGGAGATGTTTTCAGTCGCTTTAAGTGGATTTCAATACCCTTGATATAATATGTATGTTTCTAACAAGACATTTATGTCATTTACAAAATAATATACTCATAATAAAGTAAAACTTATATTTATTAATAAGTGAGGAGCTGTTGATACAAATAAATGAAAACGGTTTTTAAACTATTCATATTTGTTGTGTTGATTCTAGTATTCTTAGCAGGGTGTACTAACAAGAAAGGAAATTATCAAATGAATTCATATGTTGACGAACAGCCTCCAGAAATTTTAGAAGGTAGAATAACATATATATCCGAAAAGAATGAGATGGAAATTTTAATTTTGAATAATAAAACTAAGGAACTTTCTACTTTAGTTTTAGATTTTTCTGATGTTATCTTTGATAAAAATGGTGAGTCGGCTTCTCTAGACAGTGTGAATAAATTCGTTAGTATGTTTACAGTAAATGATCAGATAGAATTAACATATGGAAAAGGGACAATTGATTCTGATACAAGAGTTTATAAAATAAACTCGTTAAGTAGCATAAAAAAAGTAAATTAGATAGGGGATTTTTTATGAAAAGGTCAAAAATTTTATTCAGTATTTTTTTTGTTATAGCACCTTTTTTTATAAATTTAGATGTTGCCCGTGCAGAAACTGTTTCGTTTTCTGATGATAATGTTTCAAAAATTGAAGAAGGAGCGGAAGTTGTTGGAAATGAAGAGGTAGCGTCTAGGCTGGCTTTAGATTTTGCTAAAACTATTGAACCAACGCTAGATTTAACTATCGGTTCGACGACTCCTATTCGGGATGTTGAGGGTGTAACGGTTGGTTATGATATTGCCTTTAATTTAGATACAGAGCAATATGGCTATGTAATCATTGATTTTAGATTGCAAGATGATTATATTTCTCAGTTTAGTATAGAGCGAGGAGTTCCTGATTATTATACTCAAATGACAAAACAGCTTTCAAATGAAGTTAGTGATGATACGAATGCTGAAATTTTAGAGACGATGCCTACAGAGTATAATGTAGTAGTTGAAGACGAAGTATTTAGGTCCGATGGTGAAGAGTTAACCTTACAAGAATTTGAGAACTATCAAGATTCTGTAGCTGAGGAGGCTTTAAATGTTGTTGAAGAATCTCAAAAATACGCTACTTCAGCAATGTATGGTCATTCATCTGAGTTTTTCATAGATTATCCTTCTGATTTTCAGATGTCTTCAGTATACTACCTTAGACAGTTTAATTCTATTACTCAGGATTATACGCTGAAAGTTAACAAAAAGTATGCCTGTGCGGTAGTTGCATTAGCTACAATTGCAAGTTCTTACAATTTTTATAGTACAGCTGTAGAAAGTCAATATAAAGCTGCTTATGATAGATTATGGACTCTTGCCTATACAAGTAATGAAGGTTTGACACAAACTCGTTATATCGGACCAGCACTAGTTAATTATGCAAGGGAGAAAGGTGTAACATTAACACAGACTACAACGCCTTCCCCAAGCTTTGTGTTAATTCAAAATGCTATTGCTCAGAGTTATCCTGTAGCACTTAGTGTCTTTTATAATAAAACAAATGGTGGTGGAGTTTCAGGTCACACAGTATTTGTTCAGGGAACAATGACTGGTAAACGAGGGCAAACAATGAATAATTTCATTATATTATCAAATGGTTGGACGGCTTCTGCCACATATATGAATTATTCAACAGTTCCGTCCACTTTGTATTCATATGAAGCTGCTATTTGGAAAGGAAAAAAATTATTCTATTAGCAATGTAAAAGCAGTCAGAATAAATAACCTATAACCCAAAACAACTGACCATCACCGTCAGTTGTTTTTCTTTATTATAAATAAATAGCCTTGTGTTGCAACAAAATACACTGTGTGCGATTATAAATAGAAAGTTGAATCCTTTATCGACTTATTATTATTTTTCCGCTATACAGACTGTAGACAAAAAGGAGTTGGTAATCAAACCAGCTCCTTTTTGTCTACAGTCTGTTCTGTCCATTTTAATAGACAGATAGACTTTCGATGAAAAAATTTGCCGTTTAGAAATTGATGAGATCGAAACGAAGTGTAGTGAAAACCGTAGACGCAGAAAAATGGATACAGCGTAATGTTTTGTCTCGAGAATCGTTAGACGCGTAGAGACAGCAGTTCTGGAAATAAGTCGAACGATACTGAAAATATGAGTAGCTCCAGGGAGGTATCAATTCACAGCTAGTCATTTTATGACTAGTGTTCCTTGACAATTTTCGTATAGTCCGACTTATTGACATAAATCACTACGATTGACCTGTCAGAGTAGATGATACCTACCTGGTTCTTGAGATAGAATACTTCTGCTCCTGCGGTTACTCGTCGCACAAAAAGCTTGCTCCTGCAGTTACTCGTCGCATGGAGAAGCTTTGTCACAACCTCTGATGAACGGCGCCATGAAGAAATTGATCGAATTATCCAGCGTTTGTATGAAGATCATTTATCTGGAAAACTGACTGATGAATACCTTATGAAGATGAGCCAGACTTACGAGAAAAAGAACAGAATCAATTAGCTAAACCATTTCAATAGTCAAAGAGAGCCTTTCTACGTAGGAAAATCAAAGCTTAGATGTTTCACGGTTTATGGATAGAGTAAAAAAATATACTCGACTGGAAGCTCTAAACGTGGAGAGTGTTAACGAGTTACTAGATAAGAATGTGATTCACAAGCCCGAAGGGACAAAGCGAAACCGCATCTTGACTATTGACATCTTTATCGGCAATCTGAAAGACTAAAAAGTGAGTAGTGTTACGGTTACTCACTTATCTGAATATTAACGACTGCTACGTGACTGGACAGCTAAAGCTGCTCTTTTTTGAGTACAGAGAGCCGGAAACGATATTCACAATCTGAACCCTTGATAAACTCAGTGTTTACAGAGGTTTGTGAAAAAGTTACAATAGAGAGGAAGGGACGTGAAGATTTGGAAAATGAATTAAAGGATTTGTTGCCTGAGATTTGGTGGGAGCGTTATAAAGAAACGAAGCGTGAGTTTATTAAGCTGAAAATCAGTGATAGGGGGTCACTTGATCTGGCTGCAAGCAAGGCTGGCGGTGTGGGGTATTTACCAGTTGACCAGGACTATCCAAGAAACAGAGATACAGGGGTACCTTTGTTTTTGTTGGCTCAGATTAACTTTGAAGAGCTGCCTAAACTGGACGGATTTCCTCAAAAAGGAATTCTCAGCTTTTATGTGGATTACACAGATGATTTAATGGGTTTAGATTTCTCTGATCAAACAAATCAGATCGGTTTCAGAGTTTTGTATTTTGAAGACTGCTCAAAAGGTTCATATACAAGAGAACAGCAGCTTGCTATTTTGGTAGAAGCAGAAGAAGCAGGCGAACTCTATAAAGTGGTTAGTGGAGAATTCAAAATGGAAGGAACAAAAGAAAGTCAATATCAATGCGGAGATAATTTTGATTTTGAAAACAAATTTGGGAAAGATCTGTTTGACTGGCTGGCAGATGTGGCTGAAAATGAGGAACAGAAAGAAAAAATCTATAATAAATTGACTAAAAGAGCTTCCGGCAGTAAAATCGGCGGCTATTCATACTTTACACAACAAGATCCAAGAACAGATGATACCTATGATGTGCTGTTGTTTCAATTGGATAGTGAATCAAAAAATGGGAGCTGGCCAATTATCTGGGGAGATGTTGGTATTGGTAATTTCTTTATCAATTATCAAGAATTAAAAGAGAAAAACTTTTCCAATGTCCTATACAACTGGGATTGCAGTTGAAGTTATCAGAAAATAAAAAATTATTTGTAAATAAACAAGCAGTTGAGGGAGAAGCATTTTTTTATGCGCTCCTTCTAACTGCTTTGCTTTTTTAGGTTCTATAATATTTTGTGTTGGTGGAAAATCTGCCAATATTTTTTAACATAGAACCTTTTTTATAGTGGAAGAGAGAGTGTAAAAAGTGAGCCAATGCCGGGATAGCTTTCAACGGTCACTGTACCGCCAAGAAGTTCACTATAATTTTGAACAATCGCCAATCCTAAACCTGTTCCGCCAGAATTACGGGTTCTCGCCTTATCAACTCGATAAAATCGCTCAAAAATCCGTTTTTGATCCTCTAAAGGTATGCCTAAACCAGTATCCTGTACAGAGAAATTCAGGTGCTGATCTATAGTATCAAAAGTCACTGTAATGTGTCCCTCTATAGTAGAATATTGAATTGCATTTTCAATCAAATTCTTAATGATAGGCTGGAACAGCTCATAAACAGTAGTGAAGGACAGCGTTTGATCCCCTACAATTTCAATTTGGATTTTTTTCTCTGCAATCGATTTTTGATAAGATTGAATGATTTCGTTTGTAAACGGATAGAGATGAATCGCTTGCTTTTCATACGAATTTTTTGAATCTCTGGAGAGAAGAATAATTTCCTGAATCAGGCGCTCCAAACGATACGCATCTTTTTGAATTATTTCAAGAAACTGATTTAGTGTCTCCGGATCTTCTTTGGCACCATCCAGAAGCGTTTCAGTAAAACCGATTAGAGAAGTGACCGGCGTTTTCAGTTCGTGAGAAACATTTCCTACAAAATCCTTTTGGATTTTTTCCAATCTGCGTACTTGAGATAAATCATAAGCCACACCAAAAATTTGATGGTTGTTAAAATCATTATCAAAATAGTGCAGTGACAGATCGATTATTCTTTCTTCATTACTGCCGGCTAAACTGATTTCCTGCTGAACATTTTTTTCTTCAGTAATTGCCTGATTAATTAAATGAATCATAGTAGGATCGTTAATCGTTTTTAAGTAACTTTCTTTTTCCGCTGGCTTTCCGGTAAACATTAGAAAGTCACGCATAACTGCATTGATCAATTCCAAGTTACCATTTTTATCAATGATAAAGACCCCGATCATTAACCCGTTCAGCAAACTATGCAGCTGTTCTTCTGTAGAAGTATATGCTCGATAGGTTTCGCTCATTTGATGGCTAAGTTCATTCGCAGTCTCATAAAGTTCATTCCACTCCGAAGATTCCTGAATAATAGATCTATTTTTTTCAGGATCTTTAATCATTCGTTTTAAAAAAGGGAGTACCGTTAATAATGGTTTGTTTTTCTGACGGATCATCAATAAAATAAAAATAGTGAGGATTAAAAACAGCAAACTAAAAATACTGATGAGAAAATTACGAAAGGTTCGAATGCTTCCTGAGAATTTACTTGCTTCTTCAGAAACTCGAATGATGCCAATTAATTTGCCATCGGATTTTATTGGTAATGCAAGATAGAGCAGATCAACATTTAAGGTTGTACTGATACGATGAGATGAGCCAAAATCAGCACCTGCAATAACAGCTTTTATTTCCGGTCGTTGCGCTCTGGTCTCATCCAAATTTTTATCCGTTGTGTCATAGAACAATTCCCCTTCGCTGTTTAGCAGGCTGATTCGTTCTTCATTGCTTTCTGTATACTCTTTCAACAGATTACTTTCCTGTGCGGTCAGGCTTTCCTGCAAAAATACGTTGTCTGTAAGCTGTTTACTTAGAAATGTTGTTTTCTTTTGAAGATAGGATACTTGTTGAGACATTAATTCTCTTTTGAAAAAAGAGTTAATCGTAAAAATGCTGACAAAAAACAGAATCAGCATCAATGAAACGGCCAGAAAATACTCCAAACGCTGTCTTTTATTCATTTTTTAGGCTCCTGAAAACGGTAGCCAAATCCTCGAACAGTCAATAAATACGCTGGACGCTTTGGATCTCTTTCAATCTTATCCCGCAGATGACTGATATGAACATCCACAATCCGACTTTGACCGGAAAAATCATACTGCCAAATTCGTTCAAGCAGGGTATCCCGATTGATGACGCGATCCTTTCTCTTCATAAAGTAAACAAGCAGTTCAAATTCTTTCGGTGTCAGTTCAATTTTTTGTCCTCGCACCACTACTTCATAGTTTTCTTCATCAACTTCAATTTCACCAACAACAAGCTGTGTTTTAGGGTTTTCTGAAGGCGTATCAGCTGAAGATATGGGTTTCTGTATTCTGCGGAAAATTGCTTTCATCCGCGCCAATACTTCCCGTGGGCTGAACGGCTTGGTCAGATAATCATCTGCTCCAATTTCCAGTCCAATAATTTTATCTACCTGATCATCTTTGGCTGTAAGAATTAGAATTGGGGTTTCGATCCGCTCTCTGCGAAGAGCTTTTGTAATCTCCAAACCATCCATCCCGGGAAGCATGACATCCAGTATAATAAAATCATAGACATTGGCCAAAGCCATTTCATAAGCTTTAGTTCCAGTTTCTGCTGTGGATACTTTATATCCGTCTTTTTCCAAAGTAAATTGCAATAAAGTTAAAATGGATGGTTCGTCATCTACAACTAATACGTGTTTCATGAATGTTCTCCTTTTAATTATTGAAGCAACCGCCTTTCCATACTCAACAGTCGGTTACTGTCATTTTGTTGGTCCGATAGCCCCATTCCTAAGCCGATAAATCAGCAAGGACTGCGGTTCTCCTTTTAATTATTGAAGCAACCGTCTTTCCATACTCGACAGTCGGTTACTGTCATTTTGTTGGTCCGATAGCCCCATTCCTAAGCCGATGAATCAGCAAGGACTGCGGTTCTCCTTTTAATTATTGAAAGCAACCGCCTTTCCATACTCGACAATCGGTTACTGTCATTTTGTTGGTCCGATAGCCCCATTCCTAAGCCGATGAATCGGCAAGGACTGCGGTTCTCCTTTTAATTATTGAAGCAACCGTCTTTCCATACTCAACAATCGGTTACTGTCATTTTGTTGGTCCGATAGCCCCATTCCTAAGCCGATGAATCGGCAAGGACTGCGGTTCTCCTTTTAATTATTGAAGCAACCGTCTTTCCATACTCAACAGTCGGTTACTGTCATTTTGTTGGTCCGATAGCCCCATTCCTAAGCCGATGAATCGGCAAGGACTGCGGTTCTCCTTTTAATTATTGAAGCAACCGCCTTTCCATACTCGACAATCGGTTACTGTCATTTTGTTGGTCCGATAGCCCCATTCCTAAGCCGATGAATCGGCAAGGACTGCGGTTCTCCTTTTAGGATCGATTGATGATATCTGCATCAATCTCATTCGAAATAATCTTTCTGCCTTTCTTTATTCTATCATAGTTTTAATGGATCAGAATAGGATTATCTCTGTAGGAAACCTTAAGTTGATGGTATAATAGACTGAATAGAAAAAACAATGTTCATGAAAAATCAACTGGACTATTTTTCAGCAAATGGAAACTGTTCTTATGTTTTTGGTGACAGGAAAATAAAGGAAACATGAAAAGGAGAGAAGCGGCTTGATTGGAATCAGTGCCTGTTTGGGAGGAGTCTCCTGCAGATATGACGGAAATGCTAAACCAATCGTTGAGTTGAGAAAACTGATTGACAGTAAGAAGGCAGTACTTGTCTGTCCAGAAGTGATGGGCGGCTTATCAACACCTCGAGAGCCCTCAGAAATCAGTACTGGAGATGGTCGAGATGTCTGGTTGGGAAATGCACGTGTGATTACAGCTTCTGGAATTGATATTACAGAAGCTTTTAAGCAGGGAGCAATAGAGGCCTATAAAAAGCTGAAGGAAAAAGGCGTAATCAGTATTCTTATGAAAGAAAACAGTCCATCTTGCGGCAAGCTGAGAATTTATGATGGCAGTTTTTCTGGTATAACCAAGAACGGGATAGGGGTTGCAGCGGCATATTTTGAACAGAAGGGAATCAAAGTTGTTCCGGAAAATGACTGGAAAAAATTTTTGGAGGAAGCAAATTTACATGGCTGAAAATGAACAATTGAAAATATTTAATCAAAAATATGAACAAATTGGAACAGCAAGTCGTGCTGAAGCACATGAAAAAGGATTGTGGCATGAAACGTTTCATTGCTGGTTCTATACGATGGATCAGGGAGATCTGATTATTTATTTTCAGCAGCGTTCCCTTCAAAAGAAAGATTTTCCCAATCAACTGGATATTACTGCTGCAGGACATTTGTTGTCAAATGAATCTGTTTTGGACGGATTTCGTGAGGTAGAAGAAGAGTTGGGTGTAAAATTAACACAGGATGAACCGGAAAAGCTTGGGGTATTTATTGTAGCAATTGATTTAGGTGATTTTGTTGATAATGAGTTTACCAATGTATTTGTCGTTAACAAAGCATTATCACCAGGCTCTTTTTATCTTCAGGAAGAAGAAGTGTCTGGACTATACCCGATAAGACTAAAACAATTCAAAGAAATCTTCTACGGGAAACGTACAGCTATCACAATAGATGGAATCTCTCAAAAAGAGGGAAGGCAATTTTCTGATCGAAAGACATTCGCAATAAAGGATTTCTGTGCGAATGCTCTGAGCTACTATGATCAGCTGATACTCTCGTTTGAAAAAATTCTTGAAAATCAAACGAAGACTCTTGACTAATCGAAGTGAAATCGGTAACCTAAAAGGGATTATGATGGAGGAAGAGAAGCATGGAAATCGAAAAGACGAACCGTATGAATGCCCTGTTTGAATTTTACTCCACTTTGCTGACAGAAAAGCAGATGAATTACATGGAACTGTATTATGCAGATGACTTTTCTCTGGGCGAAATTGCTGAAGAATATCAGGTCAGCCGACAGGCAGTATATGATAATATTAAACGTACCGAAAAGATTATTGAGGAATATGAAAGAAAGCTGCATTTATACTCTGATTATATCGTAAGAGGAGAAATACTCGATAAACTAAAAAGATACTCTGCAGAGACGTATCCCAAAGATGAAACACTAGTCACTTTGATCGAACAAATTCAGGAAATAGAGGAATGATACTATGGCTTTTGAAAGCTTAACAGAACGCCTGCAACAGGCGATGAGCAAACTGCGTCGTAAAGGAAAGGTTTCCGAAGCTGACGTAAAGGAAATGATGAGAGAAATCCGACTGGCTTTACTGGAAGCCGATGTCAATCTCCAAGTAGTAAAAGATTTTACAAAGCGTGTCAGAGAGCGTGCGGTTGGTGTCGAAGTGCTTGAAAGCTTGTCGCCAGCTCAACAGATCGTTAAGATAGTTGATGAAGAATTAACGGCAACTCTGGGCTCTGAAACGGTTGGATTAAATAAATCGCCTAAAATCCCAACAGTAATAATGATGGTGGGGCTGCAGGGGGCAGGTAAAACAACCTTTGCCGGAAAATTGGCAAATCAGCTGATTAAAAATGAAAATGCCCGCCCGCTGATGATTGCGGCCGATGTATATCGCCCTGCTGCGATTGATCAGTTGAAAGTTTTGGGACAGCAGCTGGATGTGCCGGTCTTTGATATGGGCACAGATACAAATCCTGTTGAGATTGTGAAACAGGGGATGGCGCTAGCTGCTGAGAAGAAAAATGATTATGTTCTAATAGATACAGCTGGACGACTCCATATTGATGAAGCTTTGATGGGCGAACTGCAACAGATTAAAGAAGTTGCCAAACCAAATGACATTCTTCTGGTTGTTGATGCAATGACTGGTCAGGATGCTGTTAATGTAGCCGACAGTTTCAATCAGCAGCTAGGTATCACCGGTGTGGTTATTACAAAACTTGACGGAGATACTCGAGGCGGTGCTGCATTATCTATTCGTGCAGTGACTGGTGCGCCGATTAAATTTATCGGTTCAGGCGAAAAGCTGACTGATTTGGAAATTTTCCATCCCGATAGAATGTCCAGCCGGATTTTGGGGATGGGTGATATGCTCACGCTGATTGAAAAAGCACAGCAGGACTATGATGAGAAAAAGGCTGAAGAGCTTGCTCAGAAAATGAAGGAAAACAGCTTTGATTTTAATGACTTTATTGAGCAGATGGATCAGGTTATGGGGATGGGACCTATTGAGGACCTGTTGAAAATGATTCCGGGAATGAGCGGGATGCCTGGGCTGGAAAATATACAGGTAGATCCTAAAGATATGGCACGCAAAAAAGCGATGGTCCAATCCATGACACCGGCAGAACGTGAAGATCCTGATTTGTTGAATCCGAGCAGACGCCGCCGAATCGCTGCGGGGTCTGGAAATTCAGTTGTTGAAGTCAATAAAATGATTAAACAGTTCAAGGAATCAAAAAAAATGATGCAGCAGATGTCCAACGGCAATATGAACATTCCGGGAATGGATCAAATGTTCGGCGGCGGTGTCAAAGGAAAACTTGGAAAAATGGCTATGAATCGTATGGTCAAGAAAAACAAGAAGAAAAAAAAGAAGAAGAAAAAATAAGCAAATTTAATAATAGAGGGGAAAGACAGCGATATAAAAAGTGGTCTTTCCTCTTTTTTAGAGAAAAGTGGGTTTGGTTATGGATTTTATATGGAGGAATTCAAATGGAAAAATGTGACTGGGCAAAAGTCAGTTCAACTATGGAGCTCTACCATGATCAGGTGTGGGGAGTGCCAATTTATGATGACCGTCTATTGTTTCGCAAACTGGTTCTTGACATCAATCAGGCAGGATTAAGCTGGCAGACAATACTGAATAAGTCAGATGCTTTTGATCTGGCTTTTGACTCATTTGATATCGACACGGTTGCAGAATATGATCAGAATAAAATAGAGGAGCTTTTGAAAAATAAAGAAATTATTCGTAATCGCAGAAAAATTGAAGCTGCAATTCACAATGCTCAGATAGTTAAAAAAATCCAGAAAGAGTTCGGCAGCTTTTCTGATTACCTGTGGAAGTTTGTTGATTATAAGCCTCTGGATACACAACAATATAAGAATGTACCGATTCCTGCAACCAGTGAATTATCAGATGCAGCGAGTCAGGATATGAAAAAACAGGGATTTAAGTTCATTGGAAGCACAATTATTTATGCTTATTTTCAGGCGGTTGGAATAATCAATGATCACGTTGTGGAATGTTATCGACATGATGAGTTGCAGTCTAAAAATAACAGCTGAAATGAAAGGTATCGTGACAGAATTCTTTCACTTAATTACTATTATCTTCCGAAAGCTACAGTTCAGGCAGCAATCGGCAGTATTCCATTAACTATGGGAATTCATAACGGAGAAATGATGTTGACAGTTGCGGTTCTCTCAATTCTTATTACCGCACCGATGGAAGCTGTCGGAATGGATGTATTTTATAAAAAAATGCTGGCTAAGGATTGGAATGAAAATGAATTTCCTTCTTAGGATATGATAATCATTTGTAAAATATGAAAAGAACTCTCCTTTATCTATCATCATGTAAACAACGGGTAAAGGAGAGAATAAATTTTAGCTGTTTGCTTCAGTAAATGAAATGAAGGCATCTACAATTACCTGAAGGAAACTCATCGTTCCTTCAACAAGCGTTCCATCATCAGTGATTAATTGAGTGACATTTCCTATATACGCTTCCGGCTGTTGCAATGTCGGAACATTAAGGAAGACAAGTGACTGTCTTAAATGATGATTTGCTCCAAAAGCACTCAGAGCACCGGGGGAAACGCTGACAACCAACCCAGGTTTTTTATCCCAGACATTTTGACCATAAGGACGCGAGCCGACATCCAAAGCATTTTTTAAAACTCCTGGAACAGAACGATTATATTCAGGTGTAAAGAAGGCCACCGCATCCAGCTGTTTCACCTGATTTCTAAAAGTTTTCCAAGCCTCTGTTGGTCTTTTTTCATCATCTAGATCCTGATTGTATATTTCTAAAGGCGCCAAATCGATAAATTCAGCTTCATAACCATCTGGCAGCAGACCAGCCAGTGCATTTGCGACCTTTCTAGTATAAGATCCTTTTCTTAAACTTCCTACAAAAAATCCGATTTTTTTTACCATACCTAATTCCTCCATTCTGAAAAAGATTCTATCTTCATACTAGGACTGATGCTATATTATTGCAAGCAAAAGGGCTTTACAAGGCGATTGTATTCTGAATTTCAGTCACGTATAATCGATATAACAGGTGAGGAGGGATTGCTGGTTGAAAAATGAAATTATCTGGAAGAGGAAACTGACGAAAGAAGAAAGACGCCAAGTGTCAGAATTGCTGAAGCAGGTTGAAAATATACAAAGTGTTTATCATAAGTTGGATCTTAATTTTTCAGAAGAAGAAAAATCCTATGCAACACATCTTCTTTATTGGGAAGGGGATCAACTGAAGGGGTATGTCTGGTGCACAAGCTTCGATGTATCATCACTTGAGGCAACAATGATTGTTCCAGATTCCAAGGTTGTACTTAGCGTTTTGCTAAAAGAGGTTAAGCTGTATTCAGAGAAGAATAACATTAAAGAAATTCTTTTTATTGTAGATTCCTCACATTTGTTTTTGACTAAATATCTGATTAATAATCAGTGTAAACTGCTTTTCTCGGAATATTATATGAAATTTCAAATGGATACTTTGGTTGACAGCTTGTCTGCAGCTGTTTCTCTGGTTCAACCAAAATCGGTGAATTTGCCTGATTTAGAGCTTTTGCTAGAAGGGGAACCTTTAGAAGAAGACCTTATCAATACATTGATTTATAAAGAAGAAGGGGAACTGTTGGCTTGCATTCGTTTGGAGGAAGCTTCTGGTTTGTGGGGAATTTACGGCTTTGTAGTAAATGCGAATTATCGAGGCAAAGGAATAGGCAGAAAAGTTCTGTCTGCTGTCCTTCATTCAATTAAGGAAAAAAATCCTGCTGGTATTTATTTAGAAGTTGAGACTAAAAATGTTCCTGCCTACCAATTGTATTTATCAGAGGGATTTCAGGTGAGAAATCAATATAATTATTATGTGTTAAAGTATTAGTATGTTGACCGAATTAAAAATAAGTTATGTTTCTAATCCAATTCACAGAGCCTCTAGACGATTAACGGTTCAGCAGAACAGGCACTTGGTTATATTCAGAGACTGGAGATCGAGTTGATTAAATAGTGCGGAGATTGAATGTCTGCACATTTATAAGAATGTCGGTACACATATCATTCCACTAGCTGTTCCTGCAACAATGGACAGGCAATTTGTAAGCCCTAATAATTTTCAGCCACGATCTGGAACAAAAAAGCTGAATACAGAATGTATTGGAATTTTGTATTACAGCCCAATTCCTGTTCAGCCTGTATTCAGCTAAGGCAAAAAGATGCCCCTGCCAAGGTGAGTCCACTATACCATGGCAATACCATGAAAAACAACAAAAATAAAGGTGTCAAGAAAAAACTCTTTACAGCTAATGGTAAATCTGTTAAACTAGCATTTGTGATTAAGTTAATGGAGGTGTAATAGAAAATGGCAGTTAAAATTCGTTTAAAACGCATGGGTTCTAAAAAGAGTCCTTTTTACCGTATTGTAGTAGCAGATTCACGTTCTCCTCGTGACGGACGTTTCATCGAAACTGTAGGAACTTACAATCCTTTAAAAGATCCTGCGGAAGTAGTTTTAAAAGAAGATTTAGTGTTGGATTGGTTGTCTAAAGGTGCTCAACCTTCAGATACTGTTCGTAACATCCTTTCAAAAGAAGGCGTGATGAAAAAACATCATGAAGCTAAACTTGAAAAGAAATAAGGTGACTAAAAATGACTGATGTGAAAGAGTTAGTATTAACGATTGTTCGTCCGTTAGTAAGTCATCCAGAAGCTGTTTCTTTGGAAATCAAAGAGTCAGATAATTTTTTTGAATATAATTTGACTGTGTCACAAGAAGATATTGGGCGAGTAATTGGTAAACAGGGACGCGTTGCTAAAGCGATTCGTACAATTGTTTACAGCGTTCGTACAGATGGACCAAAGAAAGTTCGTTTAAATATTTTAGATGGACAGTAATTTTATGCCAGTAAAACATCCATTGTTTTACTGGTTTTTTCTATTTTGCTGAAGGATAATAAGTACAAGGAGGCGTTGTTATGGAAAAAGAGCTTTATACTTATCAGAGGCAGCTGGAAACCGGGATGAACGAATATTTTGCC
Organism: Enterococcus sp. BWT-B8; assembly: GCF_020567625.1. Classification (NCBI taxonomy): domain Bacteria; kingdom Bacillati; phylum Bacillota; class Bacilli; order Lactobacillales; family Enterococcaceae; genus Enterococcus; species Enterococcus sp. BWT-B8. The sequence continues at coordinate 171,837 of NZ_JAJDJV010000001.1, forward strand.
CAGTATCCGATGGAAGAAGGAAAGATATTTGTTTTAGGCTGCAGTACGAGCGAAATACTTGGTGAACGAATCGGCAAACATTCCACATTGGCAGTGGGTCAAGTTGTTGTTGAAACACTAAAATCAATATTAACAGAACGAGGACTCAACCTTGCAGTTCAAGGGTGTGAACATATCAATCGTGCACTGGTTGTTGAAAAAGCAGTTGCTGAAAAATTTGATTTTGAAATAGTAACAGTAATTCCTTCCCTTCAGGCAGGCGGTGCTGCAACAGCAGCGGCGTATCATTCTTTTGAAAAGCCTGTAATAGTCGAAAAGGTTGTCAGCAACGGCGGAATTGATATTGGTGATACATTTATCGGCATGCACGTAAAGCATGTGCAGATTCCAGTTCGTACCTCTGTTAAAGAAATCGGTAAAGCGCATACCACTTATCTGGCTTCCCGACCTAAGCTTATCGGTGGTCCGCGTGCTGTTTACAACTAAAAAAGATAAAAAAGAAAACATTCAGTTTTTCACAAAAATTCATCTGAATGTTTTCTTTTATCTTTTTCGAAATACTTTAATATCAAAAATAGAAGAATCAAAAGTAATCTCTGCCTCATCGATCATCAGTCCCAACAAGCGGTAATCTTTTTCTTCATGATGAGAGATTCCCAGCAGCTCATCATAATAGGATTCAATGCTTGTATCTCTCGGTGTATTTAAGAGCTCAAGCAAGTCCATGACTCCATCCGGCTCTTCATCAATTTTACCTTGCATTTCAATATAGAAGCCCTCCTCAGTAAAATCCAATCCAATCCGAATATCCTCAATATTATTAGAAAAGAAATAAGTGAGCAGTTCATCAATAATTCTTTTTGCTTTTTCTCTTTCCTGCATTCATTTTCTCCTTTTTAATCTGTAAAATATTATCAAGCAGAGGCACCATCACTGCTGCCACAAAGCCTGTTGAAAAGCCATTGTTATAGAGATTTAATCCCCCGTGAAGAAAGTTCACATTCGTGACGAGAGACAAATGCAGGTAGCCTGCAATTAAGCCATAAATGGGACCATAGTAACCGGCAATAGGTGCCAGGCTGGTACCGAAGATGCCAGCCATGACAACCACCGTCTGATCTATTTGGAATGCTGGAGTGAACTGAGCAGTCAGGAAAACGCCAACAAGTAATGGTAAACTGTTTAACGGATGATTACCGAATGCACTAAATCCGACAGCAGATAAAATAGCTCCTATAATCGGTCCATTCATTGTTCCATGACAAATCACAGTAAAACCGGTAAGAAGAAATCCCATTAAAGCCATATTCATCAACGTAGGCCCAACCGTTGCAATGGTGATGAAATCTGTAATTAATTTACCCGAAGTTTGGCTGATTGTTTTCAACCCCTTGATGGAACAATGATTCAAGAGGAAACCGGAACAAAACATTAAACTGAATAATACGAGTAAAAATAAGAGCAGTTCATCATGAAATGAAGTTGAAACCAGATTTTTAACATCTACTTGTCTATCAAATATTTTCAGTGTACTAGTAAACAGCATAGCAATCAAGCCCGAAGTGAAACCGACATTGTAAAGAGAGAAACCTTGGTGGAAATTTAGTACGTGAGAAGCTAGAGGCGGTAAAATAATACCAAGAAAGATTCCGATTATATAACTCAAAGGAATAGAAAGGATTAGGGGTAAAGATAATCCAAATGTGATATAGCTGATAATCGGAGAAAGGGCACTTCCAAATAAACTGACAACAATCACTGAAGAAAAAGGCTTCTTGACAATTTTGCTGTAAATATATCCTCCAATAATAATTGGAATCGAGTTGTAAAGATTTTTACCAAAGAAAGAACAGCCAGAAACTGTAAAGAGAGCGGCTATAAGCGGTCCTGTGATCGGTATGTTGTTTCGCCTGGTTAATAAAACACTGACCAGGGTTAAAATACCGCTATTTAAAAATGCACTGTTGATTGATCCCAATGCAATGTAATCTGTCAATAAATGACTAGGTGATGTAAGTATATTTAATGTCCCGTCAAATAATAGCGGCAGGGAACCGCTGAAAAGACCGATAAAAATTAGAAAGAATGAATAGGAGAGCATAAAAAAATAAGATTGTTTCGTATTTTTTTTCTGAAATTTTGATTTCTCTGTATGTAGTAATGTAAATCTGTCAGTTTTTTTGATCAAAAAATCCCCCCTTAAACCAATATCTATAGTTAATATACCTATAAAGAGCAGTAATAGTCAATATAGAACAAACAAATTATCAGCATTTTCCATATTTTTGGTAATTATTGAGAAAAAAAATATAAAGAACAGTGTAAAATGAGGATGAGGGTAGTGGAGAGAAGTGTTTTTAGGGTTAAAAATAGAAAGGAGACAGTATGGTAAGAAAAAAAGTCTATACAAAAGATCAGATTTTAAATGCTTCCTATAACATTATTTTAAAGGAAGGGTTTTCAGGAATTACTGCCAGAAATGTCGCTGAAAAAATGGGAATCTCAACACAGCCGATCTATCTAGAATTTACAAATATGGAAGATTTGAAAGTTACTTTGCTGACAATGATTCATGGACAATTGGAAAAACAGTATTTTTATAATAAAACAAAAGGAGACCCGGTAATCGATCTTGGGATAAATATCATTGAATTTGCCAAGAAGGATCGTCGACTTTTTATGTATTTATACATTGATCATCATGGATACGGCAAGATGCTGAAGGAATTGTCTTATCAGCACTTTGAGAAACAAATTCAGACATCCCTAAAATATCAGAAGTTGGCGGAAGAATTAATAAAGCGGATTCATGAAAAAATATGGATAACAGCTGCTGGAATTGCTACTTTGTACACTACGAATACAGCTGGGATAACAGAGAATGAAGTATGCCAATTGCTTGAGGAATCTATTCAAAAGTATTCGTCAGCATGATTTCATTAGGGCAAGCGTATTCTCAAATAAATAACTGTATGAATACTGAAAGACTGAGACAAACATTCGTTAGCAAAGAACGCTGCCGGGATGTTTGTCTCAGCCTTTCTTTTTACTACAAAAAAAGCATCTGGGAAGAATTCACCCAAACAGTGAATTCCCCGATGCGTCCAACTAATCAATTTTTTTTATTTTGCTTCCTGCAAAATATTGATTTTTTCAATTGTTACTTCGTTTTTAGGCTTATCATTGCTGTCAGTTTCGCTGGCAGCGATTTTATCAACGACATCCATCCCTTTGATTACTTGACCAAAGACGGTGTGTGCACCATCCAAATGAGGTGTACCACCATTTTTGTATGCTTCAATAATTTTGTCAGGCTTGTCTGTTCTTAAAAGCCCGTCAGACATATCATCTGAGTTTTGTACGATAAAGAATTGGCTGCCGTTTGTTCCAGGTCCGGCATTCGCCATTGAAAGAGCCCCTCTTAAATTGTACAGTTGATTGCTGATTTCATCCTCGAAAGGTTCTCCCCAAATACTTTCGCCGCCTGTTCCGTCTCCGTTAGGATCGCCGCCTTGAATCATAAAGTTTTCGATCACACGGTGAAAGATAAGTCCGTCATAGTAGCCGTCTTTAGCATGTGTGATGAAATTTTCAACTGTTTTTGGTGCAATTTCAGGAAACAGTTTAATTTCAATGGAACCTTCTGAAGTCACCATTTCAATCAGGGCTTCGTTGTCTGCAACTTCTTCTGAAAGCTGAGGAAGATCCAACGCATTTAAATCTATTGATTCAGATGAACTTTCAGTTGTAGTGCTTGAATTACTGTCAGCTGAACTTGAACTGTCATTACCATTGCCGCAGGCAGCTAAAAGCAGAACTGAAGCAGCAATTGAAACTGTTGCTGTAAAAAGTTTATTGATCTTCATGTGTAAAATACATCCCCTTTAATATAGTCATCCTAAATATAATAACAAAACATCTACCTGACTACCAGACTATTTTAAAAAAACAGAACAAAATCATAAAAAATTTCATTTATAGTTTAAACTCATCCATTATTCAGATAATTGCTTGCTGAATGTATTTCCCTTCAAAATCATAGATAGTTGATAAGTGTAATCGAAGCAGCTATCTTAGGTAACTGATAGAGAGAAGCTAAGGCTTTCCAACCTTATAAGAAGAACTATATAGGTCTGAAGAACTCTTGAAAAAAAGAGATCACTCTTTTCAAGGGGCTTTCGGTTGGCGTACGTGCTTCATTTCTGCAGACTCCAGATTTTATTCCGTCTTAATAAAGTATTCATAATATTGATTGGTGGTTTCAGACTGTGAATGCCCTCCAACAAAAGCATGAAGAAATATTTTTCAGAAACTGCAGAAAGTTTTCTAAAATACATGATTATTGATCAGAAAATTTACAATTGATACGTAGTAACTATGTATTTTTTTGACTCACTATTTGCTATCAAAAAAGGGAATGGGAAATAACAGAGAAATTTGGGATTCAGAAAATAAATAGTATGATTTTCACTAGTGTCTTCTTCATACTTTTGTCCTGGAGAATAACAGGAAAGGTGTAGACCATTTTTTTAGCTTCTGTTATAATCAACAGTGACAATCAATGTCAATAAAGAAGAAAACTTAGGAGGCAGCAACAATGGGAAAATTAGGGCTTTCGATTTATCCAGAACGCTCAACTTTTGAAAAGGACAAAGAATATTTGGAACTCGCTCACAAATACGGGTTTAAACGTGTGTTTACCAGTTTGCTTCAAATTAAAGACGATAAAGAAAAAGTTCTCGCTGAGTTTAAAAAAGTAGTTGATTATGCCAACAGTTTGGGTATGGAAGTAATGGTTGATATTAATCCTGAACTATTTGCACAATTGAATATTTCCTATGATGACCTGTCATTTTTCCACGAAATGGGTGCATACGGTGTACGTTTAGATATTGGATTTACAGGCAGTGAAGAAGCAAAAATGACCAGAAATCCATATGGTATCAAAATTGAGATCAACATGAGTACAGGAACCAGTTATGTTGACAATATTATGAATTACTCACCAAATACAGTAAATTTGATGGGCTCTCACAATTTCTATCCTCATCGTTACTCAGGTCTTAGCTATGATCATTTTGTATATTGCTCAGAACAGTTCAGAAAATATAACATTAATACAATGGCTTTTGTCAATTCACATGATGCCACTTTTGGTCCATGGCCTACTTCAGATGGACTGTGTTCACTGGAAGAGCACCGCAATCTGGAAATTGCCACTCAAGTAAAACATTTAATTTTAACTGGCTTGATTGATGATATTTCAATTGGAAATGCCTATGCATCAGAAGCGGAGTTAAAAGCAATGTCAGAAGCTTTCAATGCTGATTTTCCGACATTAAAAGTTGATGTGGCATCAGATATTACTGAAAATGAACGAATTTGTCTGTTTGACAATTTGCACAGCTACCGGGGAGATCGTTCTGAGTATATCCTGCGTTCAACAAGGACACGTATATATTACAAGGACAAAGAATTTCCTGCACATAACACAAAAGACATGATCAGAGGAGATATTCTGATAGATAATGAGGGGTATGGGCAATACAAGGGTGAAACACAGATTGCTTTAAAAGAAATGAAGAATGACGGACGAGTTAATGTTGTTGGAAGGATATCAGAAGATGAGCTTTTCCTTCTAAACTTCTTACGTCCTTGGTCAAGCTTTAAACTAATTGAAAATAAAGAATAGAACATTTAAAGCTTTATGGAAGAAAATGAGCTTTCTATTACTGGAGTGGAACAAAGGTGAACTAAAACCTTGTTCTGCTCTTTTCATTTTTAACTATATTTTTTCAAATTTCCTGTAAAGTAAAAAAGCTTTTTTTTCCATCTAATGATAAAATAAAGGAGGCGCGGAGGGAAATAACATCGAGAGAAGAACTCGGAATGTTATTCTCAAAACTTCAAGGAATTGCTCAAACAGGAAAGATATTTGAAGAAACAGAGCAACCGGAACTCTCAGAAGAACGCAATGCAGCAGAAGATATTGGGATGCTATTTAAAGAGCCTTTTACTAAAAAAAGGTCAGTCTTCTGTGATTAAAAATGAAATGGAAAATTGGAGATTAGAATTATGTGGAAAAAGCTGATTATCATTACTATTATTATGGGGATAATTGCTTTGGCAGGAGCTGGGTTCTATTTTTATCAGTATGCTGTTGTTCCTTCAAAAAAGAATTTTATTAAGGATGATACCCCTGGAACAGATGAAATTGGCTCTCCCGAAAAAATATGGTTTAAGGAAGAGGCAAGCAGAGAATATTGGAATATAACATCCAATGACGGTCTGAAACTGCAGGCAATCTATTTACCTGCGAAAGAAAAGACGACAAAAAATGCCATTCTGGCTCACGGCTATATGGGAAACGCAGAAACGATGGGTAAATTTGCTAAAATGTATTATGATTGGGGCTATAATGTTCTTGTTCCTGATGCACGCGGACATGGGAAAAGCGAAGGGCATTACATTGGCTTTGGATGGCCTGAAAGAAAAGATTATCTTCAATGGATTGATAAAGTGATTGCAGTAAACGGAGCAGACAGTCAGCTGGCTCTTTATGGAATCAGTATGGGCGGAGCGACAGTCATGATGATCAGTGGAGAAAAGCTTCCTAAGAATGTGAAGGCTATTGTGGAGGATTGCGGCTATACTTCAGCGAAAGATGAGCTCACGTATCAGTTAAAAGAAATGTACAATTTACCGGGCTTCCCTCTAATTGAAGTAACCAGCGGTATCACTAAAATCAGAGCAGGCTACTTTTTGGGAGAAGCCAGTTCAGTGAAGCAGCTGAAAAAGAATAAAACACCCATAATGTTTATCCATGGAACAAAAGATGATTTTGTTCCTTATTCCATGCTTGATCAGGTTTATGATGCGACAGATGCACCGAAGGAAAAATATGTTGTTGAAGGCGCCAAGCATGCGACTGCCATGTCGACAGATTCGGAAACGTATAAAAGGCGGGTTTCAAACTTTCTTGAACAGTATATTGATTGAAAATGAGTCATTTTGCTTAAACCGATCTTAAGCCGATAAAGAAATGGATATTTTAGCAGCTTTTTAGCAATAAGCGACAGAATAATTTGAGCAGCAGAATTAGTGTAATCACTTTTCTGATTCTGTTGTGTTTATTTTGATATTTTCACCAAGGCTTTGCAGATGCAGGAGAAAATCAATGGAATTAACTATACTTTGTCTCGGTGAATTGTTATGATAGTACAGTGAAATGAGGTAAAATAACCTAATGGAAGAAACAATCAATACGTATTTGCACTACTTACAGATAGAACGAGGGCTATCTCTGAATACTCGAAAAAGTTATGAACGGGATTTGGAAAAGTATTTTACTTTTTTAAAAGAAAAGGCAGCAATCCCTTCTTGGGAGGCGGTTGACCGTTACACTGTTTTGGATTTTCTTCAGGAACTTCACAATGATAAAAATTCTCCTGCCTCGGTTATTCGTATGATATCAACACTGAGAGGTTTTCATCAGTTTTTGCGTCAGGAAAGAGTCACAGACCATGATCCCATGCAGCATATCGATTCGCCTAAAAAAGCTCAGAAACTTCCTGATACTCTTTCGGTGGAAGAAGTCATTCAACTTATTGAAACACCGGATGTTTCTAAGCCGCTGGGGATTCGAAATCGGGCAATACTAGAAGTTATGTATGCCACAGGACTGCGCGTTACTGAATTAATTGAACTGAAGCTGGCAGATCTTCATTTGGCGATCGGATTGCTTCAAACGATTGGGAAGGGCGACAAGGAACGAATTATCCCTTTGGGAGATCATGCCATTTACTGGATTGAAAAGTATTTGGAAGAAGGCAGGCCGAATCTGATTAAGTCTCCTTCGAATGTACCGCAGCTGTTTGTCAATCACCATGGAAAATCATTGTCGAGACAGGGGATTTGGAAAAATCTTAAGCAAATTGTTCAGGAAGCCGGAATTAAAAAAAATATCACCCCGCATACATTGAGGCACAGCTTTGCCACTCATTTGTTGGAAAATGGTACAGATTTAAGAATTGTTCAGGAGCTGTTGGGACATGCAGATATTTCAACGACACAAATTTATACGCACATCACCAAGAAAAGAATGGCTGATGTCTATAAAAAACACTTTCCAAGAGCCTAAAGAGGAGGCGAAACACCTATGTTGATCCCTTATCGAAAGGAACATCAAAAGATTGCAGCAGGGCTGCTGAGTTTTCATGATAAAATGGAAAAGTATCATTCGCTGCTGAATGAAATAGAAATTTATGAGCAAAGCAATAATCTGAGTTTGCTGCTGTGGATTCCTACTCAGGAGAAAAATATTCAGGGGCTTCTGGGAATCGAACAGGAGTCTGCAAGAATGCTGGTGCTTCATGATATAAGTATAAATCCGTCTTTACGTGGAGAAGGGGCAGGGTTTCTTTTATTAAATGAGCTTCAGGAAAATTACAGCGATTGTATGATTAGCGGAACAAATGCCACTGTGGCATACCTGGATAAATGGAAGCAGAAACAAGGGAATTGATAAAGTAGAAAGTTGGATATATTTTGCAGGAAATCAATATAAAATTAGATATCTTTGAAGGCCCGCTGGATTTATTGCTTCACTTAATCAAAAAGCTGGAGATCGATATCTATGATATCCCAATTACTGCTGTAACAGAACAGTATATGGGCTATATACATGCCATGCAGTCGCTGGAGCTGGAAATTGCCGGAGAATATCTTGTTATGGCTGCTACATTGATGGCGATTAAAAGTAAAATGCTGCTGCCGAAACAAGAACTGGAAGTCACTGATGAAGAAGAACTCGAAGGAGAAGATCCGAGAGAAGCTCTGGTTACTCAGCTTCTTGAATACCGAAAATTTAAGTATGCTGCCGGATTACTTCATGAAAAAGAAGCGGAACGCAGCTTGTACTATACAAAGGAACCGATGGATATTGAAGAATACAGGGAAGTACAGCCATTGCTTAAACCGAATCAACTAAATACCATTGATTTATTTTTGGCTTTTCATTCCATGCTTGAAAAAAGGAAAAAACGTCAGCCGGTTCAGACAACTGTGACAGGTGAGGATGTTTCGATTGAGATGAAACTTGCGGAGCTGACAGAAAAGATCGGGTCGCTGCATTCAAATGAGCCGGTCGAGCTGGATTCTTTTTTTGAAAGCTATTCTAAACAGGAAATTGTAACAACGTTTATGGCTTTACTCGAGTTGATGAAAAAACATCTGGTCCGCGTTGAACAGGAGTCAAATTATGGTTCGATTTTTCTGTATAATGCTCAGAGCAACAATGAAACAACAAATGATTTGGAGGAAACAACGTGACGATGATGAGTCAAGTCGAAGCAGTTCTTTTTGTAGTGGGGGATGAGGGGATCAGCTTGGAAGAGCTGGCATATCTATTAAATCTACCTACTGCAAAAACATTTGAAATTGTATCTGAATTGATGAAAAGATATGAACAGGATAAGTGTTCGGCATTAAATATATTAGAAGTGGGGAATCAGTTTGTTCTTTCTACAAAGAAAAAATATGCTCCTTTGCTGAAAAAATATGCTCAATCGCCAATCGCCAATAATCTTTCCCAGGCAGCGTTGGAGACACTGTCAATCATTGCTTATAAGCAGCCTATTTCAAGAGTTGAAGTGGACGAAATTCGTGGAGTGCAGTCTGCCGGCTCTATTCAAAAGCTGGCTGCTAAACAGTTAATAGTGGAAAAAGGTCGGGTTGATGGGCCTGGTCGGGCAATATTATATGGTACGACTGATTATTTTATGGATTATTTTGGATTGAAAACTTTGGATGAACTTCCAGATATTCAGGATATGGAAGAGGAAATTAACGAAGAGCTGCCTTTGGATCTCTTTTTTGATCGATACAAGAATGAACTTGCTGAAACAGAGATGCTAGAAGAGCCGGAGAGTGAGGAGAAAGAATAACATGGAAAGACTGCAAAAAGTAATTGCTCATGCCGGGATTGCTTCACGCCGAAAAGCAGAAGAATATATTGAGCGGGGAAGAGTAAAGGTCAACGGAAAAATTGTTAAAGAGCTGGGAACAAAAGTCAGCAGAAATGATCTGATTGAGGTAGACGATGTGCCGATTTATCAGGAAGAAAATGTTTATTATCTTTTTTATAAACCAAAAGGGGTTATTTCCTCTGTATCTGATGATAAGGGCAGAAAAGTTGTTACGGATTTTTTCCCAAGTGTTAAAGAGCGAATTTATCCTGTTGGTCGTTTAGATTATGATACATCAGGGATCATTCTTTTAACAAATGACGGAGAATTTTCGCAAAAGCTGATTCATCCAAGCCACGAAGTAAATAAGGTGTATGTGGCTAAGGTAAAAGGACTTCCTAAAAAACATGACTTGCAGCCTTTGAAAAAAGGTGTTCGCGTTAAAGGTTACAGAACGGCTCCGGCAGATTTTCAAATTCTGTCAGTGGACTTGAAAACAAACACCGGTATTGTTGAACTGACGATCCATGAAGGGAAAAATCATCAGGTCAAAGACATGTTTCAGGCTGTAGGTTATCCGGTGCAAAAATTAAAAAGAGAAAAATTTGGAAATCTGACATTACAGGGACTTAGACCTGGGGAATATCGCAGTTTGAATAAAAAAGAAATCAGCAGTCTGCTTAATGAGGCAAAATAGCAGCACAATGAATAATTAATCTGTGCTCGAATTTTGCCAGCCTGTTTCCTATTCACTTTTATTGATAGCGGATAGTTAGTAAAAAAATAGATGGTTATTATGTATCAATTGCAAATTTTATGATCAAGGCCCATGTACTTTCTATCGCTTCATAAAATATTTCTTCATGCTTTTGTCGTGATTGTGAGATGCTAAACTATTGCTTTTTTGCAGAAGTGATGTATAATTGGGATGTATTAAAAATTAAATAAAGGTTCGTCTTCAGGGGCAGGGTGTAATTCCCGACCGGTGGTTATAGTCCACGACCTACTTATTGCAAGTAGCCGAATTGGTGTAATTCCAATACCGACAGTAAAGTCTGGATAAAGAAGATAGGGCTTATTTGAATAGCTTTCTTTCAGATAAGATGACTCTAACTCTATTTTTCCCTGCAGAAAAATAGAGTTTTTTTCTGCAGTTGAAAGATTTGTAAGAGGATGTTTAAATGCGGAACATCTAAAGAAAGTTCGCTTTTTGAATGGTTCATTTGAAGATGGATCCTTGTCAGGAGGATTTCATGAGAAACAGTAAGGTACAAAAAATGGTTGGCGTGGCAATGTTAGCTGCTCTTGGTGCAGCATTGCAATTTATTGATTTTCCATTGTTGCCGTCGGTTCCTTTTTTAAAGATTGATTTCAGTGACATACCGGTGATGGTGGGCATGTTTTTATTCGGTCCATTTGCTGGGATCGTTACAGCACTTATTCGTTCTATGCTGCATTTGTTGATGACAGGACCGTCACCGCAGAACATGGTCGGAGATATTGCCAGCTTCCTGGCTTCTACAATGTTCACGTTGCCGATGTATTATTTCTTCAATAAAGGCTCGCATAAGCTGGTAAACAAAGCAGCCGGAATTGTAACCGGTATTCTGATGATGACTGTATTTATGAGCATAGCAAATTATTTTGTGATTACGCCATTGTATTTGAGACTTTACGGAGTAAGTGCACAGGAATTTTTGGGAAGATCAATGGAAAGCTACATCGCTGCTGCAATTGTTCCATTCAACTTAATTAAAGGAGTTATTATCAGCAGTGTGTTTATGCTGTTCTATGTGAAGATACTCCCTTGGTTAAGCAGAAAGCAAAATCAGCTGGGCAATCAAACAACCGCAAAATAAGCGAAGCATCTCCATTAAAAATTGTAAAAGAAAGACCTTCCTGCTTTTTTGGGCAGTGAAGGTTTTTTTAGATACTTTGTCAAACAGTCATGAGCCATACTATTCGTTCATCCTGAATACTGAAAGTTATTGATAATTTTTCGTATAAATTTGGACTGATGAGTGATTTTATAAAGATGATAGATGGAGGGCGTATCTTGCATTCATTATCTTCTTTAATTGTTATTTTATCTTGATTAAATCCGCATGTGCATCTTCGTATTAGTGTATGATTCAAGCCTATAGAGGACACATTCTAATATCTTGATATGAATGTTTAGTGCTTCATTGGTAAGCTAGCAAGAGGGTATGCAATACTTTGATAAAATAAATGATAGTGTATTAAATCAGGAAAAATTTTCCGAAGCGAAAGAATAGTTGCCTGAGTCAATTCTTTTGAAGAAATTCAAGGTGGAAATCATGCAGAATTTGGAAGCTATGGTCAGTAAAACGAACCATTGAGCTTGAAATAAATAGTGATGAGCAGCAGAGAATTATCAGTAATTTACTTATTCAGCAGCGGTCTCAGTTGGTCGAAGCATAGAAATATAATTATTTAGCTGAAAATAATTCTAATTGAGTCCTCTTTATTTAATGAAGAAGAAAAAGACTGTCAAATTTCTTAAATCTATGAATACAAGTAAGTCTATTAAGCAAATTATATGGACAAATGTCAGTCTTTTTTTTCAATCTCTATTGCACGAACAGGACATTTGCGGTAAGCTTTGATCACGGCGTCCAGAGTAGCCTGGTCTGTGTTTGAAACATTTATTTTAAGCTGCTGCGGCTCATTTTTAAAAAGAACAATGCCTTCTTCTGTATAATCAAAAACAGAAGGAGCATAAACTTGGCAAAGTCCGCAGGCAATACATTTATCGGGGATAATTCTACACTTCAAAGAATCACACATCCTATCTTATTTATTGGAGAGGCTGATCACTATGACAACTCTATTCATTTTATCCTTATTCAAGCAGGGATACAAGATAAAGATATCAACCCTTTTTCATCTTTTAAAAGGGAAACGAACTATTTCTGTTTTAATGAATGGATTTTTATATGAAAATTTAATTTTCTTTCAACTGTTTCCTGAACTGACAGAGGAAGAATTTCAAGCGACTCTTCAAAAGTTAGTTGCAGAAGGATTTTTAAGCCTTCAACAAGAAAATTTGGAAGCGGTTATCACTGAAAAAGGAAGAGATTGTATACAAAAATACAGCTTGCAGGCAGAAAAAGAAAGTCAATGGCTGAATAGTTACAGATATGGCAAAATCGATAACAAAATCTGGCGGCTGATTCAATTTTTTGTTCAGGTAACCTCTAATCTTTCTTATCAAAATAATACTTATTCTCCTTTGGAATCCTCTCCCTATTATCAATGGAAAATGAAGCAGCTTCTCAAGAATAATGACAGGAATACAATTGGCAACCGAGTAAGAGAGGAGCTGTTACTGGTATTTGATCAGTTATCTAATGAAGAGAGTCAATTTTTTGCTTTGCAATTTTCTGGTTATCGCTGGAATGGGAAGGCTGAGCAGCAAGTAGTTGATTCATATCCTGCCTTTAAATCGAAATTAGTAAGAAGAAATGCTTGTCATCACTTTTTTAGAGTTATTGAATCAACTGATAAGGTCGTCATGCTAAAAAAAGTTGTGCTTGATGAAGTGGAAGCTGCCAATAATCAAAGTATGCTGGAGACAAAGAAGTTATTGCTTTCCGGGAATTCTTCTGAAAAAATCTGTGAAATACGTCAGATGAAGCAGAGTACAATAAATGATCATCTTCTGGAGCTGGCAATTCAGAATCCAATGTATTCGTTTGAACAATTGTTGTCAATTCAACATATTCATTTTTTTAAAGCTTTACCTGCAGCTTGTCAGGAATGGAGCTACACATCAGTAAAAGAAGAACTGCCTGATTTGGATTACTTCAGCTATCGAATGGCTCAGATTTTAACATTACATAAAGAACGTGGGAATCGATATGGATTTAAAAAAAATACTAAATCTGGAATTCGGGTTTTCGAACTTTAGAGAAGGCCAAGAGGAGATTATTTCTTCGCTGTTGCAGCAAAAGAACACCTTTGCCGTACTACCGACAGGTACAGGAAAGTCGCTCTGCTATCAGTTTGCAGGAAGGATGCTTGAAGGAACTGTACTTGTTGTTTCTCCTTTAATTTCCTTGATGGATGATCAGGTGAGACAATTACAAAAATCAGGAGAACGAAGAGTGATTGCCTTTAACAGCTCTCTATCATATAGCGAAAAGAAACATGTATCAGGTCGTCTCTCAGATTACAAATATTTGTTTATCAGTCCGGAATCATTGATGAATGAATCGGTAATGCAAAAACTAAAACAAATGAAGCTGGCTCTTTTTGTAATTGATGAAGCACATTGTGTGTCTCAATGGGGAGTGGATTTTAGACCAGAATATGTTAAAATAAAAGACGTGTTAAAAATCTTAGGATTTCCTTTGACTCTGGCATTAACAGCAACAGCTTCAGACAGCGTAAAAGAAGAAATCAGGCAGCACTTGTTTCAAGAAAATATAGAAATCCAACAATATTTTTATTCGGTAAACAGAAATAATATTTCATTAAGTGTGGAGATAACAGAAGATAAAGATGCTGTACTTTTTAAATTTCTGGATAAGTTTAACCAAAGCGGAATTATTTATTGTACCTCCAGAAAAACGACGGAGAGAATCAGCTGCTTGATAAATGAAAAGTTGGGAATCAGAACAGCATTTTATCATGGAGGACTTTCAACTGCTGAAAGAGGAAAAATCCAACAGCAGTTTGTTGATAATGATATTCAGCTGCTTTGTGCAACCAATGCATTTGGAATGGGAATAGATAAACCGGATATCCGGCTGATACTTCATTATGATTGTTCTGCAAGTCTTGAAAATTATGTTCAGGAAATTGGTCGGGCCGGAAGAGACGGAATGTCAAGTCAGGCTGTTCTTTTATATAGGCATGGAGATGAATTTATTCATTATTTTTTTCAAAATGAAGTAACTGAGGAGTTAAAAATACTGCAACGGCTTGTTCAGTCAGAAATGGATTTCTCTGAAGGACTTTTCAACTCATTAAGTGAGATTCAACAAAAATGGCTGGAAGGGTATCTGAATGGTTCATATACATTTGATCAATTAAGAAAACGACTAATTGAAAAAAGAATAGAGAGACAGTATCAGCTCCATCAGATGCTTGAATACATTCAGACGAAAAACTGTAGAAGGATATTTGTAATGGATTACTTTTCTGAAAAAGGAAAAGTCGGTCGAAAAGATAGCTGCTGTGACAACTGCGGACTGGAATTTCCAACTGCTGAAAATGATCAGAAATTGTCTGAATCCCCTGCAAATACTGAGTCTGGATGGCAGGAAATATTAATAAGATTATTTAAAGTTAATGAATAATTTAACTTTATCTCAGCAGATCCGAGGAAGCTGTGTTATAATAGCAAACGATATGATTTTAGGAGGAAATAGAGTGAGTAAAAAAGATAAATATAAGAAATCTGAAGCACGTGAACCTTGGGAACAATCGATTTATGACACTAAGGAAGACAATGGGCATTCAAGAATTGAAAAGAGACAGCATAGAAAAGGAAATACCGTCTTTTTAACTATTTTGGTTATCTTATTATTATTGATTATTGCTTTGCCTATAGGGACTTATTGGTGGGTAGCAAGAGATAAACCAAGCAGCAATGGAACAACACCTTCCTCCTCCATAGTAGTGTCATCAACAGAACAAAGTACGACTACAGCGCCTCCGGCAGAATCAAGTGTGCAATCTTCTGAGGCTCCGGCGGAAAGTACAGCACCTTCAGGTGAAGGCGAACAAACAGATACGCCAACTGTTGATACAGTCGAACCATTATATACAGAGGTATTTGCTGGAGAAGGATTTAAGCAGGTTGCTGAGAGAAACGGAATAACTGTTGAACAATTAATGGAACTGAACGGATTAAGCGCAGATGCGATTATTCATCCCGGTGATTCATTACGTGTGCAATAAAAGTAAAAACTGGGACAAGGTTTTATTGTCCCGGTTTTTTTGAGAGAAAAATGAACAGTTGATTGAGCAGAAATGGTTGTTTCTGCATAATATTAAAAAAAGTCTGAAATAATAAAGAATGTTTTTTTCAGTCGGCAGGAATGGAGAGAAAAATGAAAAAAATAAGTATTGCAATTGATGGTCCGGCATCATCAGGGAAAAGTACAGTAGCAAAAATATTGGCAAAAAAATTAAACTATATTTATTGTGACACAGGGGCGATGTACCGCTCTCTGACGTATCTGGCTCTTATTAACAATGTAACAATAGATAACGGCACTAAATTATGCGAATTGCTTTCAACACACACAATTTCCTTTAAGCAGGAGGAGAATGGTCAGCTGGTTTTTATTGATCAGCAAAATGTGACCGATTTGATTCGCCAGCCAGATGTTACCAACTCCGTTTCAGTCGTTTCAGCACACCGCGAAGTTCGTGAAAAACTAGTTGAGCTCCAACAGGACATTGGCAAAAAGGGTGGTATCGTAATGGATGGTCGGGATATCGGAACAACTGTACTGCCGCATGCTGAAGTGAAAATATTTCTTGTTGCCAGTGCAGAAGAACGAGCACAAAGACGATATAAAGAGAATGTTGAAAAAGGGATTGCTACAGATCTCGAGACATTAAAAAAAGAAATCGAACGTCGAGATGAGATTGATTCAACAAGAGAAGTTTCTCCGCTGGTTCAGGCGGCAGATGCAGTACGAATTGATACAACTGGAATGTCAATTTCGCAGGTAGTTGAACGAATTGAGTCGATTATTCGTGAAAAAGCGAATTAGAATCAATAAAATATGATTATTTAAGAGAAATCGCTTTATTTTTTCCTCCAAATCCCTTAATATTAGAGAAACGAGACTTTTTTTACGAATTTTTGTTGGCATAGGAGGATAAGTATTCATGACAGAAGATAATCTAGTAGAAAACAGCAATGAAACAATGGAAGACGCAATGAATAGCGTTCAGGAAGTTAACGTGGGGGATATCGTTAAAGGCGAGGTTCTTGCAATTGAAGACAAACAGGTAATTGTCGGAATTGAGGGAGCGGGTGTTGAAGGTGTTGTACCTGCGAAAGAACTTTCTACTTCTCAGGTAGAGGATATCAATGATTTAGTAAAAGTACATGATATTCTGGACTTGGTTGTTATTACTTCAATTGGCAAAGATAAAGAGAACGGCAGTTATCTATTGTCTAAGCGCCGTTTAGATGCAAAAAAAGTTTGGGAAGAGATCGAAACAGATTTCCAGGCAGGCAAAATTATTGAAGCACCGATTACAAACGTTGTAAAAGGGGGCTTGGTTGTTGATGTTGGGGTACGAGGATTCGTACCGGCTTCAATGGTCGAAGATCATTTTGTCGATGATTTTTCTGAATATAAAGGAAAAACAATGAGATTCAAAATTATTGAAATTGAACCTTCTGAGAATCGGTTGATTCTATCTCATAAAGCTGTAGTTGAAGCAGAGAAGGAAGAACACAAAAAAGAAATTCTTGCTGATCTGCATGACGGAGATGTTGTAGACGGGAAAATTGCAAGATTAACTGATTTTGGTGCATTTGTTGATTTAGGCGGAATTGACGGTCTGGTTCACGTTTCAGAAATCGCTCATCATCATGTTGATAAACCAAGCGATGTACTGAATGTAGGAGACGAAGTGAAAGTTAAAATTCTTTCAATCACTCCTGATGAAGAACGTATTTCATTATCCATCAAAGAAACGCTGTCTGGACCTTGGACAGATATTGAAGAAAAAGCTCCTGTGGGTGCTGTTCTTGATGGAATTGTAAAACGTTTGACAAGCTTTGGCGGATTTGTTGAAGTATTCCCAGGTGTGGAAGGACTTGTTCATATTTCTCAAATTTCTCACAAACACATTGCAACACCACATGAAGTTTTACATGAAGGTGACGAAATTAAAGTGAAGGTGCTCGATGTAAATGAAGAGGAGCATCGTATAGCTTTGAGTATTAAAGCATTAGAAGCGAAACCTGAAATGCAGGAAGAGCCTAAAGAAGTACAGGAATATGAATTACCTGAAGAAAATACTGGCTTCACCATGGGAGATATACTTGGTGATCAATTAAAAGCTCAGGAGACAGAGGACGAGTAATAGTGAAATAAAAGCTGCAGGAAACCCGATTGGTTTTCTGCAGCTTTTTTGTTAGTCAACTATCAAAATTGGATTTGGATGATTTTTGATAAAAAGTCAAAATTGAGCCATCCACTGTAGTTAATTCCACGTAATTTATTCCATCATCAGTACGTTTGATTACACAAGGCGTATTGTTAGAGGCTTTATTTACAAATGCAACTAGTTTATCTAATTTTATCGTAGGAATAATAGAGACAAGTTCTTTTCTTGGCTCTCCTTTAAATATATGGATTTTCACCGATTTTTGTGACCTATCGTAAAAATACTGGAAGGGAATCGTATAGGCTAAACCGTAAGCAGCTAAACCAGATGCATCTCTTTTTTCCACTTTTGTCAGCCAGCCGAGAAATGTATCAAACCAATGTAATGTCTTTTCTATATCAGAAGAATAATAGACCGCCTCTATACCTAGAGAAAGAGGACCTTCTGGCATGGTTGAATTTTCATCATTATTATACATACAAAACGCCCCCTTACTTAAAGTTTCTTTTATACTATCATTATAAGTAAAAAGCAACCTGTTTTCAAACAAGTAGAAAAAACTGACTTTTTTTTAAAACTGATTAGAAGTATTATTGATTAAGGATTTATTTTAAAAATACGATAAATTAATCAAATTAGTAAAATAAATTTTTGGAAATTGGTAAAAAGTATATATGAAAATATGTAAAATGAAAACAAACTAAAGATATTCATAGCATTCAATTAGAATGTTTTCGCATTCAAAAGAATGTGCAGTAAAAAAATAAGCTGGTGGTGAAATTAGCTTTCTTTTATATCATGTCTGTGGCATCATCGATGAAATAGATAGAGATATTTGCTTTCTTTCAGAAATGGCATCAGGAATATTAATTTTAAGCTTTTTCCATTGGAAGAAGCTGTAACTTACTTACTAAAAAAATATTAGTTTTTTTTTGATCATAAATATATAAGTGTATTCTATACCAGAAGAAATATAAAAAAATTTCTTGCATTTATTGACGATTATAATCTTTCAATTCATAATCTGACATGTTCTTTGAGTTTTTCTTGCATAATCATTGAATTATGAGGTAAACTAGACAAGATTGAAAACTGTCAAGGAGGTAGTTTTATATGGCAAATCCTACAATAGCAATTGTTGGTCGACCTAATGTCGGCAAATCGACAATTTTTAACCGTATAGCTGGTGAACGTATCTCAATTGTAGAAGATACTCCAGGAGTGACAAGAGATAGAATTTATGCAAAAGGTGAATGGCTTGGTCGTGAATTCAGCATTATTGATACTGGTGGAATTGATTTAGGTGATGAGCCTTTCATGGAGCAGATTAAGCATCAGGCTGAGATTGCGATCGATGAAGCAGACGTTATCATTTTAGTCGTCAGTGGTCGTGAGAGTGTCACAGATGCAGATGAAATGGTGGCAAAGATATTATATAGAAGCAATAAGCCGGTTATTTTAGCTGTTAATAAAGTTGACAACCCTGAAATGCGGGCAGAAATTTATGAGTTTTACGCTTTAGGACTTGGGGAACCGTTTCCTGTATCAGGCAGCCATGGCTTGGGAATCGGAGATGTTTTAGATGAAGCAGTGAAGCATTTCTCTACGGAAACGGAAGAAGAGGAAGAAGGGCTGATCAAATTCAGTTTGATTGGACGTCCAAATGTTGGAAAGTCTTCTTTAATCAATGCAATTTTAGGTGAAGATCGAGTAATAGTTTCAGAGATAGAAGGAACAACTCGAGATGCAATTGATACGTATTTTGAATCAGAAGATGGTCAGAAATTTTTAATGATCGACACAGCAGGTATGCGTAAACGCGGCAAAGTGTATGAGACAACTGAAAAATACAGTGTGATGCGGGCAATGCGGGCAATTGAACGGTCAGATATTGTTTTAATGGTTCTGAATGCCGAAGAAGGAATTAGAGAACAGGATAAAAAAGTTGCAGGCTATGCACATGAGGCTGGTCGCGGCATTGTGATTGTTGTCAACAAATGGGATACGGTTAAGAAAGAAACAAATACAATGCGTGAATTCGAAGAAGAAATTCGTGACGAGTTCCAATATCTTGATTACGCACCGATTATTTTTGTCTCAGCACTTACAAAACAACGGCTAAACAAATTGCCGGAGCTGATTGAAACAGTCAGTATGAATCAAAATCTGAGGATTCCATCAGCTTTACTGAATGATGTGATCATGGATGCGATAGCAATTAATCCAACACCAACAGACAAAGGCAAAAGATTGAAGATTTTTTATGCGACTCAGGTTGCGGTTAAACCGCCGACTTTTGTTATTTTTGTAAACGAAGAAGAACTGATGCATTTTTCATATGCTCGTTTTTTAGAGAATCAAATTCGAAATGCGTTCACTTTTGAAGGAACACCGATTAAAATTATCCCAAGAAGGCGAAAATAGTGCATTTTACCATAATGTCATCAAATGTTCAAACATATTGGAATATTTGATGATTTTTCAAAAAAAACTATTTAAATAGCGTTAAATCCCTTGCTATTACTAGTTTCCTATGATATCTTGTTAACAGAATATTGATCCGATTCAATATTTATATTTTGTCTTTGGACCACTCAAAGTCAAAATACATTTGATGTCTATTTTAGATATCCTATCCTTATGGAGGAGGTGAAATAATCCATGGCAAACAAAGCAGAATTAATCGAAAATGTTGCATCTTCAACTGGCTTAACAAAAAAAGACGCAACCGCAGCGGTAGATGCTGTATTTTCAACAATCCAAGAAACTCTTGCTAAAGGTGAGAAAGTTCAATTAATCGGTTTTGGTAACTTTGAAGTCCGCGAACGTGCTGCACGTAAAGGACGCAACCCACAAACTGGTAAAGAAATCCAAATCGCTGCAAGTAAAGTACCTGCGTTCAAACCAGGTAAAGCGTTGAAAGATGCTGTTAAATAGAGCAGTTCGGGGAACCCTTGATTTTCAAGGGTTCTTTATTTATTTCCGGGGAAAGTCAGTATCTGAACAAAATGATTAGAAAAATATTCCCTGCTTATAACCCAAATGATTTAAGTAATTTTTTCTCTCTATCCTGAAATAACTAGTTATTTAATTCTTAAATTTCATAATGATATCTATTGGTTTATTATTTTATTTGCTACAATAAATTTAAGCGTTTTCAACTAATCGATAATAAAAGTGACCAGTACTGAAGCGGCTGATCACTTTTTTATTTGCAGCAGGAAGCTGATTTTCCAGATTCAAAAAATAAATTCATTTTTTCTGTAACCATTTCAACACTGAGACGTATTTAGAGTGAAGGGGGTCAAAAGGTGGATGGGTTTGACGGGGATTTTACAAAGGAATTTAAAAGCTGTCAGCAAGAGCTTTTTCGCTATGCTTTTCATCTGACAAAAAACAGAGAACAGGCGGATGATTTAATTGGAAACGCCTGGTACAAGTATCTTTTGAATATTGAAAAGATCAACAGTTCCCAGAGAAAATTCTGGCTGCTTCGAGTGATTTATAACGAATTTATTGATTCTCAACGAAAAAAGAAAAGATGGCGGTTAACATCTCTTTCTAATAATAAAACAAACAGTTTACTACAGACAGAATCAATTGAAGAAGCATTGGAAAAGAAAGTTGAGAAAGAGAATCTGTTGGCAATTATTGCCAGTCTGGAGTTTCCTTATCGCGAAGTTATTTTTCATTTTTACTTTTCAGAAATGTCGGTTACGGAGCTCCAAGCCTTTTTTGGAATGAACAGCAGTCAAATAAAGACAATCTTGTACAGAGGACGCAAAAAGATAAAGGAGAGGATACTAAATGGGTGAACATGAGAATTTTAAAATACTTTTAGAAAAATATCAATATGGTCAGCTTTCTGAAGAAGAAAAACAATATGTAGAGGAAGAGTTGAAAAAAGCAGAAGCGATTCAGGACTACCTGTTTTCTTTGGAAGATTTACCGAAAAATAAAGAAATTCCGATTTTTGAGACGGAAGATGTTAAACATATTCAAAAAGTTATTCAAAAAAAATGGCTGAAGCAAGGGATAATTACAGGAATAATTGTTCTATTTATCCTGTTGGGAGGATACTTTTTAGGGGGACCGCTGCTTAACCAGTTATACTTCAATCCATTGAAGGGGCAAAGTGAGAATACCTATAGTGATTTTGAATTGTATGAACGAATTAAGGATAGTCTGTCTCCGGATGGGCCTAATTTAACAAGTGTTAATATTCAACAGACTGGAATTGGTACCTATCAAGTAGATGGGCAGTATGTTGATGTTTTCAGAAATAACTATCAGCTGCAGTCCATCACAATTAAAAAAGATGAAATAGATTACCAGCCGGTAACCTCATACTATCATTCTTTTCTCCCTTCAAGCTGGATTTCAACAGAAAAGATGTTTGGCAGTAAACCAAACCCTGACTTAGCGGAACTAAAAGAACGAATCAATGGTATGCCTAAAAGCAGCTATTTAAAAATCAAATTGTATTTTGAACCTTATAAAAAAGTTGAATTGAATCAGGTTCAGTCGCTTGTAAAACAAAATGAGCTTGAGTATGTGCTGGGAGCTGGAATATTATCTACTGATTATTCCTATCTAGGTACTTCTAATTTTGGACTCAATTTTGGTAAAAGCTACTTGAGAATATTCAATCAGGAAGACGCAGTAAGTCATAGAGAACAACTGGAGCAGCTGAATGAAAAATATCCGGAGCTTTTTCCGTCAAATAATATCAGAATCAGCATGGATTCTGATAAGTTGGAGCAGCATTATTTATCCATGCTGAGTTATTTGATTGATCAGGAAGAGTTGGGAACCGAAATTGAAAAAGTCTACTTCCCTCAAGTATATAATCCTTCAACTGAGGAAGAAAAAGAGCTTTATGCCTCATATCCGAAATATATTGACAGCCTTAAAGAAGCAAAAACGATTGTTGAGAAAAATGGTCTGATTGTCAGTACCTTAACCATTGTTATTCAGCCGTATCAATTTGAATCCTTAATTGACGATGAGATAATTTCAGGAGTTGGACTTGAAGGTGTTGAAATTGAGAACAATTTTTTGTGGAGCGATTTATAGGGATAGCGTAATAATTACTCATAAAAAATGAAGCGTACAGTAGGGATGAGAACAAACTGTTTTCGCTTCATTTTCTTTTTATTCTATTATCCAAAGCATTTTGAACAAGGAGTCAACCCCATACTTTGAGCTGCCTCCAGACTAGCAGGTGTATATGTTCCGTTGCCGCATTTTCGTGTATGATAATGTGCGCCGGTTTTCGTTACTAAAACGGTTTGTTCATTGGTTTGTTCCTGCAGAGCCTCTTCTTTCTGCATTTCGGCTGCTGCCTGAACTTCCTGATTCCTAATATTTTCATCAATTGCATTTAGTCTGGCTGTCAAATCTGAATTGTGCGCAGGTAGTCCATTCACAGAAGCTAACGCAGCCTCATAATTTTCTCTCGTAAGATTTGCCTCTGCGGCAGCTACCGCAGAAAAGGC
Organism: Enterococcus sp. BWT-B8; assembly: GCF_020567625.1. Taxonomy (NCBI): domain Bacteria; kingdom Bacillati; phylum Bacillota; class Bacilli; order Lactobacillales; family Enterococcaceae; genus Enterococcus; species Enterococcus sp. BWT-B8. The sequence goes on from NZ_JAJDJV010000001.1 coordinate 195,406, forward strand.
TTCAGCTGTCTGAGCTGCAAGTTCTTCTGCTTTTTTAGCCTCTTCATCTGCAATTCTTATTTCTTCTGCTTTCTTTGAAATGAAGGGGCCTGATGCAATTAGATCAACATAACTATAGTTGCCGATCCCATCTTTATCGACAGAAACTTTTACACTTGTGTTCGAAGTGTTTGTGAGAGCATAATTATATTCAAAGTAGCCTTCTGAATCAGAAGTTATTTCACTGATTGTTCCAATTTTGACAGTTGCATTGGGTTTTGTTGTACCACTTATTAAAATCAGACCCTCTTCATCTGATTCCAGCCTGCTTTCAATGACCAGTTCAAGGATTTTTGGCTCAGATAAACTTGACCTGGTTGTCGAAATAATCGTAGAATTTTTCCTGGATATATCTGGATTTTTCTCAACAGATTCATTTTCTTTTGGAACTGTTATTCCCAATAAAATAAAAGAAATAATCAGTATGCCGATAGAAATATTCCTCGATCGTTTATTCGGTTTTTTTCGAATAAAGTACCATGTAGCAAACGCACTGCAAATAATTCCCAACGCAAATAAATTATCCATTTTCTTTCCCCGTTCCGTGTTATAATACTAGTGCTCTGATCAAATTATAAATTACTATAAAAGATAGTCTGCAAATGATGTCAATGACAAGAGCAAGCAACTTCAAATAGCTTGACTCCAGTTAGGGATAAAATCGGTGTTTTCTTCCGAGTTGCTCCTGTGCTGGCTGCACGTTTCTTGAATTAGAAGCCTAACTTAGCTTTAAACTGGTCAACACAATAGCTGCAATCTATTCATTTATTTGTTATTCAAAATGCACCTCCTGTGATTCATTCCAACAGAATGTTTTTTTGCTGAATAAAATGGTTAATGTGTATCCTTTGAGTTTTTATTTCTGCTCCAAAGTATCTTATTGATGTACATTTGTATGTATAGCTTAACATAAATTGGAAATAATAGGAATAAAAAATAAGAAACTAAGATAATTGCGTATCTTTTAGCTTATAGTGAATACTCAGCAGAAAAGCAATCTCTGATTAAAAAATCAGTCTATTTACTTTTATTTCCTGCAGATTCTTTTTGAAAGAGCCTGGAATAACAATTTTTCGGGTGTTTAAAATATCTGTTGAAGGGGAAAGATGGTAGAATAAAATCAGGGAGGTGCTCTATGGAAGTTCTTTACGAAAAAGATGAGCAGCAAAGCCTGGTTGTTTATGGCGAGACAGTAGCATCATTATTAAAAGAAGAGCAGTTTGAAGAAAAGCATATTTTGCTGGTAACAAATCAAAAATATTACGATCTTTTTTCAGATAAGCTGATTCGTTTATTTAATCATCGTCAAAACCTTGACTGGTACATATGCAGTAATGATGCCCACTGTAATAATTTTAGTGAATTGGCATCTTTGTTGGCTTTTATTGGAGCATTTCCAATTTCAAAAGACTATATGCTGATTGGAATAGGAAATGAAGGAGTCATGCATCTTTCTTCTTTTATTGATCGAACAGCACCATTTAAAATAAATACATGGCAGCTTCCGCTTTCTCTGCAAGCCTTAAGTAAAGCAATTTCAGGTTATGGGCTAATAGAGCTGAATCGTCAGAAAGCATTGCAGTCTATTTCACTGGCAGAAAAAATTATCTATGATCAAACGATGATAAAAAAAGACGGAGATAGTCAGTTGGCTGATTTTATGGTATTTATTCAGTGCGGGATTGTTTGCAGCCATGATTTCTTAAGGGATCTGTTTCGGAATTTTTCCGACAAACAACGGCTGAATCAACAATCCTTTAACGGACTTTTAAATCCATTGCTTCAGTTTTATGAAAAGCAGGGGAATTCAATTCAGGAATTTGGCTATATTTTTGAAAAAGCATTTTACGCTGTAGATGGCGGACATCTTCTTTCGAACTACATGAAGCAGCTGCTGGGTATCTTATTACAGCTATTATGGTCCCAACAAAAAAATGGATTTTCGTTTCATTTTGAAAATTTCCTAATCTGGCTGATGCGTTTAGGCTATCCTGTTGAATTTCCGAAGCAAATATTTACCAGTGATTATGTGCAGGAGCTTTTGACCTGCAGCGAGAATTTGGGGAAATCTTTATTATTACAGGATATAGGGGTTCCAGAAGAGAAAGTAAACTTTGATGCAGAACAACTGCTTCTGACAGTAGAGGAATACAGGAAATTGATTAACAAGATAGAAAAAGGACAGTGAAAAAATGACATATAGTGAAAAGATGTTGCAGGCTCTGCATGCAGAAAATCTGGCAGAAGCACAGCTGATGCTGATAGAAGCATTGAAAAATGATGATGAAGATACCTTAGTTCAACTTGGAGAAGAATTGTTGTCTATTGGTTTTTTAGAAGAGGCAAAACTGATTTTTGAACAATTGCTTTCGAAATTTCCGAATGCAGAAGGTCTGAATTTACCATTAGCGGAAATTGCTGTAGAGAATGATCAGTTTGATGAAGCTCTTGCTTATCTGGAAAAAGTACCTGAAAACAGCCCAAGTTATCCTCAGTCTCTATTGATTTTAGCAGATCTTTATCAAGTGATGGGAATTCCGGAAGTTAGTGAAGCCAAACTCAGAGAAGCACAGCATCTTCTTCCAGAAGAACCGCTGATTCAATTTGCATTGGGTGAGCTGTATTTTGTGAATGGGCAGTTCGCTGAAGCCGCAATACAATATGCAGAGCTGTTGGAACAGGGAGAGGAAAATGTTTCTGGGGTTTCGATCAATGAACGTTTAGGTACCAGTTACAGTATGCAGGGATATTTTGAAGAAGCTGTCCCTTTTCTGGAAAATAGTTTAAAAGAACAACAGACAGATGATCGTCTGTTTCAATTGGCCTTCACCTACATTCAGATGCACGAAAACCAAAAAGCTATTATTTTATTCCAGCAGCTCAGAGCCCTAAATCCGCATTATCAATCTCTTTATTTTTATCTGGGAGAAGCTCTTCAGGAAGAAGAATTACTGGAAGAGGCGCAGGAGGTCTTGGAGGAGGGAATCCACGAGAATCCGTTTCAGGTCGATCTCTATCAATTAGCTTCAGAAAATGCTTATCGGCTGCATGATATTGAAAAATCAGAAAAATTGTTGAAACAGGCAATTGAATTGGGAGAAAAATCAGATGAATCATTACTGACACTCAGCAATTTATACAGAACAGAAGAACGTTTTGACGAAGTCATTCAGACTCTTGAAAAAATGGAAGAAAAGGGACACCCATACGCAGAATGGAATCTTGGGAATGCCTACAATGAACTGGAAAAGTTTGATCAGGCAAAACGCCATTACCAGCAGGCCTATCAGGAATTGGCACATGAACCGGACTTCTTAAAAGAGTATGGACTTTTTCTAAGAGAGGAAGGAATGCTTTCAGAAGCCAAAGATTTGTTCCAGCGCTATCTGACAATAGAACCAGGTGATAATGAGGTTTTATCTTTACTGGATGACATCGGGGAAGGTTAGGCGATATTATGGAAATTAATGTAGCAGAAAAAAAGAGTTTTTTGGTTTGGCTAGTGAACAATATTTCCTTTCCAAAACGTGAAGTAATCTGGATATTGAATTATTTGATTAATCATGAAGTGATTTTAAATAATGTATCATTTGTAGAGTATGCAAATAAAACAGATCGCGGGATTCAAATTGCTTCAGCAAGCGCAGATTATGAACCGATTATATTATATCTTCAAGGAAAAACCTTTACGGATACGGATCAGATTTTTCATGAGATCCGAATGAACTGGAAAGATCGTCTGTACCTTGAATGTATTTTTGATAAGGCATTCCAGAATACGGAGTATCTTTCTATACTTGAAGACAATCCTTTTTCCCCTTGGAAAGAGAATATCAGTGATGAAACGGTTCAAAAAATAAATGCTTATTTTGAGCATCAAGAACATACTGCCCGTATGGCGCTGCTTCGTTCACAGATTGATCAGTCATTGGAAGATGGAAACCACGAAGCCTTTCTAGAATTGTCTGATGAACTGAATCGAATGAAGCAGTTGTATCATTAAGAAGCTTTGATGTTTACAATACTAAAAAAGGAAACATGATAAGACAGGTGCTCTGCTTATCATGTTTCTTTTTTAGGCATTTTTCTAAATAGTTTCTTTTCAGGCTTTGCATAGGTAAAGCCTTCGCCAATCGCCTCGTGTACATTTGTAACGGAAATAAATGCTTTTGGGTCCAGTTCGTGAACGATTCGTTTAATCTCTATAATTTCACTTGGGCTGACAACAACATATAAGATCTTTTTGTCGATTTGAGAATAACCGCCTGTTCCGGAGAGATAGGTTACTCCCCGTTCCAGCATTGCCATAATCACTTCACCAATGTCTTCTGAACAGTTTGAAATGACTAACATTCCTTTGGCTGAATAAGCACCATCCAGGACTGAGTCCACAATTTTGCTGAAAACAAATGAAACAATTAACGTATACATTATTCGTTTTACATCCAAATAGGTTAAGGATAATGTTAATACAAAGACATCAAAGAGAAGTAGAGAACGTCCCATACTGACTCCGAAATTCTTCTCTAGTATCCTCGCAATAACATCGCTTCCTCCAGTAGTTCCACCCACTCGATAAATCAAACCGCTGCCTGCACCTCCCGCCAGTCCTGCCAGCAAAGAAGCAATTAGAAGATCATGGTCTAAATTAATGGAAACTGGAAAGCGTTGAAAAATCCACAGAAAGGCAGAAAGTGAAAGTGTCCCGATAATCGTATAATAAAAGGCGTGCTTTCCCAATATTTTTCCGCCAATTAGAATCAGCGGGATATTAATAAGCAAAGTAGAATAGGCTGGATCAATGTTGAAGAGTGCCAGTAAAATCAGTGTAATACCGGTAACACCGCCTTCAGCAAGATCATTTGCGATATTTATATTTACAAGACCAAAAGCATAAAGTGCCGTCCCAAATAAAATAATAATACTATCTTTAACATAAAAACTTTTTTCTTCCATATGCTCACCTCCTTTTCCTTCATCACTGTATCATTCAATACAAAAAACAACAAGAAGAATCTTTTCAACCGAAAAAGTTTTTGATAAGATGTCAAAGAAGGAAGGTTGTGAATGAAATGACAGAAAAGCCAGAATCACTAAAAGCTATGCAGAAAGAAGTAGATACGTATATTCAACAGTTTAAAGCAGGTTATTTTTCACCGTTGAGCCAGATGGCTCGTTTAACAGAAGAAGTGGGAGAACTTGCCAGAGAGATCAATCATTACTACGGAGAAAAACTAAAAAAAACGGATGAACAGCTAAAAACAGTGGAAGAAGAACTGGGAGACGTCTTATTTGTCACAATGATTATGGCCAATTCTCTTGATATTGATCTGACAGAAGTGTTTAATAGAAATATGGATAAATTTAACAAACGGGACAACTACCGTTTTGAGAGAAAGGATGGAAAAACACATGATTAAAATAACAATAGCCGGATTTAAAGGGAAGATGGGGAGTACTGCACTGAATATGGTGTTAAATGACCCGGAGCTGGAACTGGTAAGTGTGTTGGACCCTTTTGCAGAAGAAAAAAATATTAATGAAATCCCTGAATACCGTTCGTTGGACATCCCTGTTTTTAAGACAAAAGAGGCATTGCTCCCCACAAAACCAGATGTCTGGATTGATTTTACAGTTCCGGCTGTTGCCTACGAAAATACGCTCTTTGCCGTTGAAAATAAGATTGCTCCAGTCGTTGGAACAACAGGCTTTACAGAAGAACAAATTGAGACCTTGAAAAAAAAGTCAGGAGAACTTAAAGTTGGCGGTTTGATTGCGCCTAATTTTGCAGTTGGAGCTGTTTTAATGATGCAGTTCGCCCAGAAAGCAGCTGAATATTTTCCGGATGTGGAAATTATTGAACTTCATCATGACTTGAAACTGGATGCACCTAGCGGAACAGCAATTAAAACAGCCGAAATGATGGCTGAGGTTCGCCAGGAAAAGCATCAAGGTCATACGGAAGAAAAAGAGCTGATTCCAGGAGCGCGTGGAGCAGATTATGAAGGAATGAAGATTCACAGTGTACGGCTGCCAGGACTGATTGCCCATCAGCAAGTTCAATTCGGAGGAACTGGAGAAGGGCTGCTGCTTCGTCATGATTCATATGACCGCAGCTCATTTATGACCGGCGTTGCACTGGCTTGTAAAAAAGTCGTTGGTTTAAATAAGCTGGTTTACGGATTGGAAAATCTATTATGAAATTGGATATCATGCCAGAAGAATTTGTCAAAGCACTTGGTGTTATTAAAGAAATTGAGCTTCATGGATTTGAAGCTTATTTTGTAGGCGGCAGCGTAAGAGATGCCTTGCTTGGGAAAAAAAGTCATGATGTCGATATTGCTACAAGTGCGTATCCTGAAGAAATCAAGAGAATTTTTAAGCGGACTGTAGATGTAGGAATTGATCATGGAACAGTATTAGTCTTATATGAAGATTCTCAATATGAAATTACAACTTTCAGAACGGAATCAACCTATCAGGATTTTCGAAGACCAGACAAAGTGACATTTGTCCGATCACTCGAAGAAGATCTAAAAAGAAGAGATTTCACGATTAATGCATTGGCACTGGACAAGGAAGGTACAGTGATTGATCTGTTTCATGGACTGGATGATTTGAAAAATGGGGTTATTCGTGCAGTTGGAAATCCCAAAGAGCGATTTCATGAAGATGCGCTGCGTATGATGAGAGGGCTTCGCTTCGCCAGTCAGCTTGATTTTACGATTGAGACAGAAACACTCAAAGCAATTTATACCTTCCATGAGCTGCTTTCCAAGATATCTGTAGAACGTATTTCTGTAGAGTTTTCAAAACTACTGTTGGGAAACAACAGACAAAAGGGGTTCAGCCCTTTTATAGAAACTGAATGTTATCGAAATTGTCCCGGTTTGGCAGAACATCTGAAAGGCCTGCTTCGTTTTTCAGAGCTGCCGAATTTTCCAATAGAAGAAGAACGTCAAGCATGGGCGTTGCTGATTAAGGAGCTGTCAGTTCCCAATAAGGAAATTCGTCTGTTTCTAAAAAAGTGGAAGCTGTCGAATCAGATGATGCATGAAACAGCAGAACTGGTATACTGTTTGAATAAGAGATTGGAAGGAGCTTGGCTGCCGGAAGATCTTTATCGTGCCGGTCTTGATCGGGCGTTGGCGGTCGAAAAGCTATTGTCTTTTTATAATCTGAAAGGTAAACTAAAAGAGACGGAAGAACAATTTTTAGCGTTACCAATCAAAGAAAGAAAGCATCTGGCAATTACAGGGAACGATTTAATGACAATTATTGACAGGAAGCCTGGCAAATGGCTGGGTTTATTGATTGATTATCTTGAGAAATCTGTTATCAATAACGAGATTCCAAATGATAAAGAGATGCTAATTTCTTGTTCAAAAAAAATTATTGAGCAGCAGGATTTTCAAGGCTGAGTATTTATCGCTTCAATTTCACCTTGAAAATTATTTTGTTGCCAATTTTACAGGTAATGAAACAAATTGTTTTTGAAAATAAAAGGAGTGGAAGAAATGGATACTTTTTCCAAAAAATTTGTTGTTAAAGAAGAACACACTGCTAAAAATGCTGGGTCCGGTGATCTGGATGTACTTGCAACACCGGTAATGATTGCTATGGTAGAAAATACTGCAAAGGATTTTCTGGGAAAAGAATTGGCTGACGAAGAAACAAGTGTTGGGACTTCAATTAATGTGAAACATTTACATCCATCAAAAGTAGGGACTGAGATTACTGTTAATGTAAAATGTACAGAGCAGGAAAAAAATAAAATCGGCTTCTCTTTTGAAGTGATGGATGAAGATAAGCTTGTTGCAACAGGTGAGCATTATCGTGCAGTGATATTAACAGAAATTTTTCTGAGCAAACTGGGTTAGCACAACAAAGCGTTTTTTTAGTCACTTGTCCGTAAATATGCTAAACTGAAAAGTGTGTTAAGACTATTTTTTAAGGAGATAATATTATGGCAAGAGAAATGACCGGGTTAAAATTTTATTTTAGAAATGGCGAGACTTGGACAATTAACCGCCGCTACATTGGAGATTTGTGGATCAAACAGATAACTACAAGCTTTGGACGTATCAATGGCAGTGAATTTGTAGAAATTCATCCATGTGCCGGTTTTAAAATCGAGATTTTTCAGGAAGGCGATCATGTTCAAACCCATGATATCAACATGGGCGGCTTAGAATCAGGAATGTTCGCACGAGCTTTGAAATACGAAGATATCGAACGTATGGAAATTTTATACAAAAGCGGTACGCCTGATTTAGTTTACTTCCCATACAAAGACAAAAGTGATGAAGGCTTGGATAATGTTTATCAATCAACAAAAATCAGTGAAAAAACAAACAGTCTGTACATTGTAATTGATCCAACTCAAACGGTTGATGATATTTACGCATCTGAATTATAATTCAATATTCTATTTGGACACCTCTTCTGACGGAGGTGTCTTTTTATTAACGGTTTTAGTCGGTTTTAATCAATAAAGATGCTGAACAAAAATATGCATAACTACATGTGGTAAAGTGTTATGTCATCAACAGTTAATCGGAAATTATATTCTTAGACAGTTCATACACTAACCCTCTGAATTTAAAAGCAGAATTAAAAAGAACTTTTCTTTTTTTAATTTATTTGTTGACAATGGTTATAGATAAGCTTATACTTATCTCAATTCTTAAAAACAGTAGTGGAGTGATTGACATGAAAAAAGCAATTAAGAAACATTCACAACTGAATAAGTATTACTTTAGCTATTTTAGATGAGTTTGTATTCATGAGTATCATGGGTGCAAACAGTGCAAAACGCAAGTTTGTATCTATGATGGCTAAAGAATTTCAACATGACTTTCAAGCCGCGTAGATGAAAATCTATAGTGGCTTTTTCTTTAATTTTTTTTGCGAGGTACTCACTGTAGATTTTCTGTAAAATTTCAGTGGGTATCTCGCTTTTTATTTTGATTTTATGGAGGTTGAAGGATGGAAAACAAGATTACAGGACACACCCGATTGGTCGGATTATATGCAACTCCGATTCGACACAGTGTTTCACCTATGATTCAGAACACAGCATTCCAGGCACTCGGGATCGATGCAGTATATCTGGCATTTGAGCTTGGAACGGATCGTCTGCCGCAGGCGATTGATTCAATACGTAATTTAGACATGCTGGGTGCAAACCTGTCCATGCCGAACAAAATGGCTGCAGTTCCTTTGATGGATGATTTAAGTGAAGCAGCCAAGCTGGTTGGCGCTATCAATACGATTGTTAATGTGAACGGTAAGCTGACTGGTCATATTACAGACGGTACTGGATTTATGCGAAGCTTAAAAGACATGGACATCGATATCATCGGACGAAAGATGACACTTATAGGAGCAGGCGGGGCAGCAACAGCAATTATTGTACAAGCTGCACTTGATGGTGTGAAAGAAATTGCCGTTTATAATCGCAGAGATGAATTTTTTGAAAAAGTAAAAGAAAAGCTGACTTATATAAAGCAGCAGACAGACTGCAATATTCATTTGCATGATTTGGAAAATGAAAGCGAGCTGGCAGCAGACGTAAAAGACAGTACATTGCTGGTTAATGCTACAGGGGTAGGAATGAAGCCGGATTTGGAAGCTGCTCCTATCAGTGATTTTTCAATCATCACAAAAGATCTGGCGGTATTTGATGTCATCTATACTCCAAGAGAAACTCGATTGTTGAAAGAAGCAAAAGCCAGAGGCGCAAAAACAGCCAATGGACTTGGGATGCTTTTGTATCAGGGCGCCGCAGCATTTGAGCTTTGGACGGGTAAGGAAATGCCAATAGAAACAGTAAAATCTATTATTGAAAACAGCTAATAAAACATACAAAGAAAACTCAGGAGGAATTTAATTATGATTGTTATTATGAAAGCTAATGCAACGAAAGAACAGGTAGATTCAATTATCAATAGAGTCAAAAAAGAGGGATTGGATGTTCAGATTAATCAAGGAAAAGACCATGTAGTTATCGGACTTTTAGGAGATACCAGAAAAATGCAGGATGTTGCTTTTAACAGCTATGAAGGGGTAGAAAACACCGTTCGTATTTCCAATACTTACAAACTGACATCAAGAGAGTTTCATCCACAGGATACAGTTGTTGATGTAGATGGTGTTAAGATCGGAAATGGCGAATTTGTCACAATGGCCGGTCCTTGTTCCATTGAAGGATTGGATCAGATTAGAGAATGTGCAAGAATTGCTAAAGCAGGAGGAGCTCAGATTTTACGCGGAGGAGCTTTTAAACCGCGGACGTCTCCATACGCTTTTCAGGGACTGGAAGAAGAAGGGTTGAAATTCATTCGTCAGGCAGCAGATGAGCTCGGAATGAAGGTTATTACAGAAGTAATGGATGAAGCCCATATTGACATGGTTGCTGAATACAGTGATATTTTGCAAATTGGCGCCCGTAATATGCAGAACTTTAAACTGTTGGCATCTGTCGGGAAGACAGGAAAACCAATTGGCTTAAAACGCGGAATTTCAGGTACAATTGATGAGTGGCTGAATGCAGCGGAATATATCGCTGTTCAAAACAATAATAATGTGATTTTTATTGAACGGGGTATCCGCACCTACGAAACAGCAACACGAAATACATTTGACTTAAGCGCAGTTCCGTTAATAAAAAAACTGAGCCACTTCCCAATTATTGTAGATCCAAGCCATGGAACAGGAATTTGGGATTTAGTGCCGCCTATGGCTCGCGCAGGAGTTGCAGCAGGAGCAGACGGTATGATTGTGGAAATTCATCCAGATCCGGCAAATGCATGGTCTGACGGACCTCAGTCATTGAACGAAAAAACTTACCTGCGAATGATGGCAGAAGTTCAAATAATGGAAAAAGCGATGAAAGAGATTCGAAATCTGGACAAATAAATCAGCATCGCTTCAATGAATGAGTATAAAAGAAAGCAGGGATTATATGTTAACAGTTACCCTTCCAAATCACAGCTATGAGATTATCATTGAAAAAAACAGTCTGTCTCGTCTGGGAGAGTGGGTTCAGCAATTATGGAAGCCTCAAAAAATCGCAGTAATCACAGATCGTACAGTAGATAAAATTTATAGTTCAACGGTACTTGAGCAATTATCAGTTGCAGGGTTTGATGTTACTAAATTTGTAGTACCGGCAGGAGAACCCAGTAAAAATTTAACAAATACTGAAAAAATCTATGATCATCTGGCTGAAAATCAGTTTACTCGAAGTGATGGAATTATTGCACTTGGAGGTGGTGTGATTGGTGACCTGGCAGGTTTTGCTGCTGCAACATATATGCGTGGTATTCATTTCCTGCAGGTACCAACTACACTACTTGCTCAAGTTGACAGCAGTATCGGAGGAAAAACGGGTGTCAATACTAACCGAGCAAAAAATTTAGTTGGTGCATTTTGGCAGCCAGACGGTGTCCTGATTGATCCTGAAACATTGAAAACGTTAGAAAATAGACGTTTGAAGGAAGGGATTGCTGAAATCATAAAATCTGCAGCAATCGCCGATAAAGAGCTCTGGGGAAAACTGCAGCAGTTAAAAGATGAACAGGATCTGCTGCAGCATGCTTCTGAAATTATTACTGATTGTTTAAAGATAAAAAGAAAAGTTGTAGAAGAAGATGAACTGGACAATGGCATTCGGCTGATCTTAAATTTCGGTCACACGATTGGTCATGCCATTGAAAATACAGCTGGTTATGGTGTTGTCAGTCATGGGGAAGCCGTAGCAATAGGAATGGTTCAGATGAATCAAATTGCTGAAGAAAAAGGGTTGACTCCAAAAAATACGACAAACCAGTTAATTGAGTTAATAGAAAAATTCGGTTTGCCTGCTACTTATGACAATTGGCAGGAAGAAACATTGTTTCAAGCGCTGACTCATGATAAAAAAACCAGAGGTACATCAATAAAGATTATTTTACTTGAAACAATTGGTCAGGCAAAAATTGAAACAGTTAGCATTGAAGAGATGAAGGACTATTTGAAAAGGAGCTGAGCTTAGTGAGATTTATTACAGCAGGTGAATCACACGGACCTGAATTAACAGCAATTATTGAAGGACTGCCTGCAGGGCTTCCTTTAAGTGCAGAGGATATAAATTTTGAACTCGCCCGTCGTCAAACCGGCTATGGCAGAGGTGGAAGAATGCTGATTGAAAAGGATATGGTGCGTATCACATCAGGTGTTCGTCACGGAAAAACTCTGGGATCTCCAGTTACTATGATTGTGGAAAATAAAGACTGGAAAAACTGGCAGTCTGTAATGTCGGTTGAACCGGTGTCTGAAAAAGAAAAAAATATTCGCAGAGTCAATAAGCCAAGACCGGGGCATGCGGATCTGGTAGGGGGGATTAAGTACGAGCATGATGATTTGAGAAACGTACTTGAACGATCTTCAGCAAGAGAAACAACGATGCGTGTAGCAATTGGCGCTGTTGCCAAGAAGCTTTTGAAAGAGCTTGATATCGAGGTGGCCGGGCATGTTGTAGTACTTGGAGGAATTAAAGCCGAGATCCCTGAAAATATGACGATATCTGAAGTGAGAAACAGATCAGAGCAGTCAGAGGTACGAGTCGTTGACCCTTCAGTCGAGGAAGAAATCAAAACACTGATTGATCAAACTAAGAAAAATGGCGATACGATTGGTGGGGTTGTCGAAGTATTAGTTGGCGGTGTCCCTGTCGGATTGGGCAGCTATGTCCAATGGGATCGAAAACTTGATGCCAAAATTGCACAGGCAGTTGTCAGCATCAATGCATTTAAAGGTGTGGAATTTGGTATCGGCTTTGAAATGGGGCATAAACCTGGCAGTCAGGTGATGGATGAAATCATTTGGGATAAACAAACCGGTTATACAAGAACATCTAATAATCTGGGTGGTTTTGAAGGCGGAATGACCAATGGCATGCCCATCATTGTGCGTGGGGTAATGAAACCTATTCCTACACTGTACAAACCACTCCAAAGCGTGAATATTGATACTAAAGAAGCCTATAAAGCAAGTGTTGAACGATCAGACAGCACCGCAGTGCCTGCTGCCAGCGTCGTTTGTGAAGCAGTAGTAGCAACCGAGATTGCTCAAGCAGTGCTGGAAAAATTCGGCAGCGATTCATTCGACCAAATGAAAAAGGAAATAACGGATTATCGCCTTTACACTCAGCAATTTTAACCAACTACAAAAATCGGGGTGTGAAGAGAAATGAAACAAAATGTATTAATCATTGGGCTAGGACTGATTGGCACGTCACTGGCACTGGTAATCAGAAAAGAACATCCCAAAACAGTTATTATCGGAATGGATATCGAAAAAAGCTCAGAAGATTTTGCTTTGAAAAGAGGACTAATAGATAAAATTGCGGCTTCAATTGAAAGTGAAGCTCCGAAGGCTGATGTAATTCTGCTGTGCTCTCCTGTTGAAGTAGTTAAGAGGCAGCTGTTGATACTAAGCAAGCTTCGGCTGAAAGAGGAAGTAATCATCTCTGATGTGGGCAGCACCAAACAGGAAATTGTTGCCGAGGCAGAAAAGCTGAAGCTGCATTCATTTATTGGCGGCCATCCCATGGCAGGTTCACATAAGTCGGGGGTTACAGCAGGAGATGAGCGGCTCTTTGAAAATGCGTATTATATTTTAACCCCTAATGTTCTGACAAAACCGGAATATATAAGTTCATTAAAAGAGCTTTTGAAAGGGACAAATGCGAAATTTGTGATATTGACGACAGAGGAGCATGATAAAATCACAGGGATGCTAAGCCATTTACCGCATATTATTGCTGCAGGACTTGTCAATCAAAGCAAGGACTTCACCACCCGACATCCAAGAGCAAAACAATTGGCTGCCGGAGGGTTCAGAGATATGACACGAATTGCATCTTCTGATCCTGAAATGTGGACAGATATATTGATGAGCAACAGAGAAAAGCTTTTGGAGCTGATTTCAAGCTGGCAATCTGAAATGAATCAGGTTTCTAAGTGGCTGAAAGAGGAAAACAGATTGGCTGTTTTCCAGTTTTTCCAGGAAGCAAAAGAGACACGAAATCAAATGCCGATCCATAAAGAAGGTGCTATTCCAGCCTTTCACGACTTATTCATAGACATTCCAGATATTCCAGGAGTTATTGCGGAAATTACGGGAATTATCGGAAAAGCAAATCTATCTCTAATTAATTTGAAAATTCTTGAAACCAGGGAAGATATTTTTGGAATTTTGCAGCTGACATTTAAAAGAGAACAAGACTTGACAAAAGCAAAGGAAGTTATTGAAAAAGAAACGAATTATCTATGTTATGAAAAATAATAAAGGAGGGATATTTTGAAATTAGTAACGAATAAACAGCAGCTATCCGGAACAGTTCATGTACCCAGCGACAAGTCCATTTCACATAGAAGTATCATGTTCGGTTCGATTGCTTATGGTAAAACCGTGGTAAAAAATTTTTTACGAGGGGAAGACTGTCTCAGTACAATTGAAGCATTTAGAGCATTAGGTGTGAGCATTGAAGACGATGGAGAAACTATTATTGTTCATGGCGAAGGTTTTGAAGGCTTGAAAAAACCTGCTAGGCAGATTGACGTGGGAAATTCAGGAACAACTATCCGCTTAATCAGCGGAATTTTAGCTGGCAGACCTTTTGCCTCAGAGCTTTCAGGGGATGATTCAATTGCGAAACGTCCTATGGCCAGAGTGATGAACCCGCTCAATCAAATGGGAGCAGTATGCTCAGGTCATGAAGGAACAGAATTTCCTCCGCTGACAATAAATGGATCGGAGAAACTTCAGCCTATTCATTATGATATGCCTGTTTCAAGTGCCCAAGTCAAATCAGCTGTTCTATTTGCAGCATTACAGGCTGAAGGAATGACAACTGTTGTTGAAAAAGAAAAAACAAGAGACCATACTGAGGATATGATTCGCCAATTTGGAGGAAGCATTGCAGTAAATGATAGAGAAATTCAAGTGACTGGTCCTCAAAAACTGACTGGGCAGGAAGTTACTGTACCAGGAGATATTTCCTCAGCAGCATTCTTTTTAGCAGCTGGATTAATCATACCTGGAAGTAAAATTACATTGACAAATGTCGGCTTAAATCCTACACGAACCGGAATAATTGATGTTATTAAGCAAATGGGCGGAAAGATTACAATAGAAGAAGTGAGCAGCGAAAATAATAAGGCTGGTACACTCACCGTGGAAGCAAGCGAGTTAAAAGGGATCGAGATCAGCGGTGAGATTATTCCTCGTCTAATTGATGAACTGCCGATCATTGCTTTAATGGCCACTCAAGCAGAAGGAATCACCGTTATTCGCGATGCAGAGGAACTAAAAGTGAAAGAGACAAACCGTATTGATGCGGTTGCCAACGAGCTGAATAAGCTTGGAGCGGATATTACACCAACAGATGATGGTCTGATTATACGCGGAAAAACATCATTAAACAGCGGTCGTGTAACAAGCTATGGAGACCATCGAATTGGAATGATGCTTCAGATAGCTGCATTACTGGTAGAAAATGGATCAGTTGAATTAAACAGAGCAGAGGCGATCTCTGTATCTTATCCGAATTTTTTCAATGATTTGGAAATTTTATTTAAGTAGGAGGAGAAAAAATGCAGGGAATCACTCTTATTGGGTTTATGGGAGCCGGTAAAACAACTGTAGGGAAATTATTGTCTAAGTCTACAGGAATGAACCATATAGATTTTGATGACAAAATAGTAGAAGAGATTGGAATGACGATTCAGGAATATTTCGATTTATATGGAGAGGATGCATTTCGTGAAAAGGAAACCACTGTCTTAAAAAAATATATTGATCACGGCTTTGTCATTTCTACCGGCGGAGGAATTGTTATGCGGCCGGAAAATCGGGAACTATTAAAGCAGATGAAGCCGGTTGTTTATCTGGAAACAGCTCCGGAGGTATTTATACCACGACTAAAAAATGATCATACGACAGTTCGTCCTTTGGTTGTATCTAAATCTCCAGAAGAAATAAAACAGGTGTTTGAGCCTCGAATTTCTTTCTATAAAGAATCTGCAAGTATGATTGTCAGTACCGATCAGCGAACACCGGAAGAAATTACAGAAGAAATACTAACTAGGTTAAAGCAGAGGTGAAAAAATGAATGTAGGTTATCTCGGTCCGGAAAGCTCATTTACCCATACAGCAACGAAAACAGCGTTTCCAAAAGATGCATTAATTCCATTTCGTTCAATTCCTGCATGCATCAAAGCAGTTGAATTCGGGGAAGTTGATCTGGGTGTCGTTCCAATAGAAAATACACTTGAGGGCTCAGTGAATACTACAGTGGATTATCTTTTCCATCAAAGCAGGATTCCTGTGGGCGCTGAAATTGTATTGCCGATTTTTCAACAGCTGATGGTCAGTAAAAAAAATCAGGACGACTGGCAAAGTATAACTAGGATTTTATCTCATCCGCAGGCATTGGCTCAATCTCAGGAATTTATCAATCAGTATTTTCCAGATGCACTATTAGAGCCGACACCTTCAACTGCTTATGCAGCAAACTTTGTTTCCGAACATCCAGACCAGAAGATTGCTGCCATAGCACCTAAACTTTCTGCCGAGACATACGATTTGGTTATTGTACAACAGAATATTCAGGATGTTGCAATAAACCGCACCAGATTCTGGGTAATTGGCTCTGAGCAGGTGGAACTTGAACATATTCCAGTTGAAAAGGAAAAAATGACGCTTGCTATTACAATGCCTAATAATATGCCGGGGGCACTGCATAAGGCATTATCTGTGTTTAGCTGGCGGGAAATTGACTTGAGCAAAATTGAATCGCGGCCTTTAAAAACAACGCTGGGAGAATATTTCTTTTTAATTGATGTAAATATAAATAAACCAAAAGAACTTATAGAATTTGCTTTGGAGGAAATACGCTTGTTGGGCGGTTCGGTAAAAGTATTCGGAACCTATCAAATTCATCCGATACATGGAATTTAGAAAACAGGAAGCAAGTATTCAACTAATGATAAACACAGTTGGAGCTTGCTTTCGTGTGTAACAAGAAATTAGTACAGCATCTACTTTTGATCTATTCTCATGTTCGTATTTTGCAGAAATATAATCTATTGTTCGCCAGGTATCAAAAATTATTTCTCTGATTTTAGTCATTAAAATTATTTTTATATTTCGGAATTATTTATGCAAAATTTTTACATAAGATAGTTTTTGAAGGAGATTCAAAATACTTTGCTTACAGATAACAATAGAAAAAATAAATGTTCATTTTTATCAGAGACCTTTTAAAATATCCGTTAATTTAGAAATATATGATAAAGCAACAGAAGAGCTTTACAAATACAGAAAAGTGATTTAAATTATATATTTTTCATGTTTTATTTGGAAATTCGGGAGTGTTTATTACAAATAAACAGAGATAATCTTCTTTTTAAAAAGGTTATTTTTTCTAAAAAATGACTGTTGAACAAAGACATTTACTTTAAAATAGAGTATGCTTATTCTTGACAGTAAAAATGAGGTGGATACGAAATGAGTCGAATGGACCGATTTAAGCATATACATGAAGATTCCCAAAAATCTGAAAATAAAGGAAGCTTTAATCCAAGACGAGAAAAGAATGGACGGAAAACAGAAAAACAACCAGTTGAACAGGACTATCAGGATCAGGAAACGAGATTGTACAGTGATTCGGAAGATAGTGGCAATATTCCGGGTCCCGGTAAGCCTCCCAAAGTTAAGAAACCTAAAAAGAGAAGAAAAATAAAGCTGCTGCGTTGGCTGCTCATTATGTTGATACTTTTGATTGTCCTTCCTATTGTTTTCTTTTTCAAAGGGAAACATGCTGCTGAAAATGACACATCGATTCCTCAAGAAGAAGCAGAGATATTTAATGGGGTGACGAGTTCAAATGGAGCAAATAACATTCTGATTCTAGGAAGTGATACTAGGGGAGAGGATTCAGGAAGAGCGGATACTATCATGGTTTTGCAATTGGACGGGCCATCTGGAAAGCTGAAATTGATTTCATTCATGAGAGATACATTTGTTGACATACCAGGATATGAAACAAATAAGATCAATGCTGCTTATGCATATGGCGGTGCGGAGCTTGTCAGACAAACTCTTGCACAAAATTTCGGTATTGATTGCAAATACTATGCTAAAGTAGATTTCCAAAGCTTTGAGAAGGTGATTGATTCTCTATTCCCAGGAGGAGTTGAAATTGATTCAGAAAAAGATTTAAATTTGGATGGCGTTGATATTGCGCAGGGAAATCAAAAGATGGATGGACATGTTCTGTTACAATATGCTCGTTTCAGAATGGATGAAGAAGGAGACTTCGGGCGGGTTCGGAGACAGCAGCAGGTGATGACTGCTGTCATTTCTCAACTGAAATCACCACTGGTTTTAATTCGTACACCCGAATCTGCAGGTAAGCTTATCGGATATATGGCCAATAATATTCCGATGTCATTTATTTTAAAGAACGGACCTTCACTGGCTTTGAAAGGAACAGCAGGTATTGATCGTTTAACAGTCCCTGTTGATGGTTCCTGGTGGGATGAGTACTATGATTATGCAGGGAGCGTTTTAGCGACTGATAATGAGATGAACCAGCAGGCTATACAAGCATTTTTGGCCGATTAGTATAAAAAATACAGTTTTCATCTATTTAAGAGTATGTTATATTTAATAAAGTTTAGAATTATGAAACGAGGGTTTTTATATGAAACTTGCTGTTGTAACTGATAGTACAGCTTATTTACCAGATAGAATTAAGGAACATGATGATTTGTTTGTTATCCCTATTCCAGTAATTTTAGATGGAAAAATTTACAATGAAGGGATAGATATAGAGGCAGATGAATATTACGATCTGTTAAACAGCAGCTCGGAGTTTCCAACTACTTCGCAACCAGCATTGGGAGAAGTGATTGAATTATATGAGTCTTTGGCAGCTAAGGGCTATGACACTATTCTAAGTATTCATTTATCCGCTGGAATTTCCGGCTTTGTCACTAATCTGTCTTCTGTTAAAGACAGTGTTAAAGGAATAGACATTTATCCGTATGATTCGAAAATTACAAGTATGCCCATGGGTAACATGGTAGAAACAGCATTGAATTTATCTGAGAATGGCGAGTCTATTCAGAATATTATCAATAAACTGGATATAATGAGAGATAATACTTATGTGTATTTAGTTGTTGATGACTTAAATAATCTTGTTCGAGGCGGAAGATTGACGAATGGGGTTGCTTTAATTGGCGGACTGCTTAAAATTAAACCGATTTTAACATTTGAAGATGGAAAGATTGTTCTGTTTGAAAAAATCCGTTCGATCAAAAAAGCATTTACCCGAGCAGAAAAAATAATCGGTCAACGTGCTTCTGAGATTAATCATCCTGTGAAACTGTATGTTATTCATGCGAATAATCTTGCTGTTGCAGAAGAAGAAAAACAAAAGCTTCAGGAACAGTATCCAAATGCAGAAATTGAGATTGGTCATTTTGGTCCGGTTATTGGTACACACTTAGGAGAGAAAGCAATTGGTCTGGCCATTTCTGCCTACTAATTTTTCAGAACTTATTCATTTTATTTTTTGACCGAGGCAGGTGTGCAAAAACTTTCCTCGGTTTTTACTTGAACATTTCCTGTCTAAAATCAATTGTCGGCTAAATATTTCAACAGTTGAGTAGTCTGTGATACACTGTTACAGTGTGCTCAACGGCAATCATTTATTAAAGGGGATATATTCGTGACAGGAAAAATAGAACGATTGCAGAAAGAAAAAATGCAGCAGGTTCAACTGCTCGCAGTATACTATCAGGTGGTTAACCGTTTACCTCGAGGGGATAGGCGTGATCAAATCATTCGAGAAATACTAGTTAGTAAAAATAAGATCAAACAA
Organism: Enterococcus sp. BWT-B8; assembly: GCF_020567625.1. Classification (NCBI taxonomy): domain Bacteria; kingdom Bacillati; phylum Bacillota; class Bacilli; order Lactobacillales; family Enterococcaceae; genus Enterococcus; species Enterococcus sp. BWT-B8. Next base: position 215,384 of record NZ_JAJDJV010000001.1, read on the forward strand.
ATAAATCAGCAGCTGCTGGCTTTTAATTGTAATAACAGAGTTTTATAAAGAGAATAAAATATATAACATTTGATTTGAGACATAATAGATCGTTCGACTTAAAGAAAAGAGATTTCCTGTTGTTATCTTGAGGTTAACACTGAGCCTATTCAGTAAAAAAACGGACTGTTTTTTCATAATCATTGCAGGTTTAAAGGAGCACAAAGGAGGGTATTCCCATTATTGATTTTTTCACAATCATTTTTATTGCATTTGTAGTAACACTGTATATTTATTTGCTCTTAGTCCGTAAAAGTATTGACATGTATGCTAAACGTTCCAACATTCCAATTATTATCGGAATTGTCCTTGGACTGGCATTTCTCGGTTTGGGAATTTTTACACCGCAGACATTAAATGACAAGCTGCTGGATATCTTTACTTCCTGTCTGTTGTTTAGTTTTATGATTGATTCTAAAGGATTGGCAGAAAATAAAATCATTGTGAATTCATTTGATAATAAAGGGATCAGCTATTCAGATCTTGAAAAGATCGTTTTATCAATAAAAGGTGAAGAGATTCGAATGAATTATTTTAGGAATGGCCGGAGAGGCTCATGTTTAGTCTTTAAAGTACCATTGGATCAGCTGTTGACATTCCTTGCAGATAAGGTTGCAAAAGATTTGGAAATAGATATCATTATTGAAGAAAATGAATAAGAAAGACAGGGCAAATTACGACTCCAGGTCAATTTGTTCTGTCTTTCTTATTATGAGCTTTTTAAATCGTTCAGGCTTGTAAGCCGGCTTGGATTCTCTTTCCAGTGATTGATTATTTTCAGTGTTTGATTCAGTTTTTTTCCATTTTGATGAGTCCATAAAATTTTCGGGATGTCTCTTAATTGAATATAAAAAGAGTACGTTGCGCTAAATCTGTTAAATTGTGTCCTGAAATCAGCATCCAAAATATCAATTTTCCGATAAATCTTTTTTTCATCACCAGTCTGAATATAAAATCGAAATTGATCAATTTCACCAATAGTAGTTGTTTGAGAAAAATAATTATTAAGAATATATCTAGTTATTTTCTTCGACAGGAAGATTATTAGAATCCCAGAGATAGCAGATAAAAATTGATCAGTGGAGCTAAAACTTAGAAATTTATTAATTGCAATCAAAACTGGCAACCAGAGTAGTAAGAATATACAGCCATCCAACAACCTTCTAAATACGACAAAATTGTTATTAATCCATTTCTTCTTTGAGAAATAGATTGGAATGGAAAAGTGAAAAAATTCTTGATGATTCATTCGAAACCTCCTTTTTTACTTTATAATAACATAAGAAAGAAATATTGTATTTATGAAATTTTATTTATATCTTTTTGATTAGCCTTTTCTTAGCAGTCAATCTCAAAATACGAAGCTCTATTTTCATAGTTTAACTTATTGCTGCTGAAAACGTTGATTCTCGAGATTTGTAACACTCATAAAAATATTTAAGTTCAGCGGATGAGCTTGATATTAACTACGCAAAATCCAGATGCCGATATTTATAAAGAAGCACGACTTCTTTTTTTAGTCGTTTTTTGTTACAATGTTCAAGATGAAAAGGATGTGAACTTGTGAAAGAATTAAGAGTTGAACAGTTGACCAAAACTTTTGGTGAAAAAACATTATTTGATCGATTATCATTTTTGATTCATGAAAAAGACAGAATTGGTTTGATTGGTATCAATGGAACTGGGAAAACAAGTTTACTCAATATTTTGGCAGGAGAGGACTCCGGCGAGGGAGATGCCAACCCCATTACTGTGATGAGGGATTACCGAATCGGTTATCTTTCACAGGCTCAGGAATTTGTTCCCGAACTAACTGTACTGGATGCGGTATTTCAAGGGAATACACCCCTTGTTCAGGCAGTCCGAGAATATGAGCGGGCACTTCTGGCATTAAACGAAAACGGCTTGGATGAAACAATTCAAAAACAGTACAGCCGAGCAGAAGAAAAAATGAATAAGGAGGATGCCTGGACTGCTGACACCAATGCAAAAATAATTCTTCAAAAGCTGGGAATTGCTACTTTGGAAAAGAGAATTGGAGAATTATCTGGTGGACAGAAAAAGAGAGTCAGTTTGGCTCAAACCTTGATTGAAGCACCTGACTTACTGCTTTTGGATGAGCCTACCAACCATTTAGATTACGAAGCGATTAACTGGCTTGAAAAATATTTGAAGAATTATTCCGGTGCGTTAGTAATGGTTACCCATGATCGTTATTTTTTGGATCGTATTGTCAATCGAATTTTTGAACTCTCACACGGAAAATTATATGAATATAAAGGAAATTATGAAGCTTATTTACGTTCGAAGGCCGAACGAGAACGTGTTGAGATAGAGCAGGAAGAAAAAAGAAAGCAGCTTTTCAAGAAGGAATTAGAATGGATGCGTGCTGGTGTACAGGCGAGAGGAACAAAACAGCAGGCACGTCAGGATCGTTTCCATGAGCTGAAAGAGAATTTGAATCAGGTACAGAGCAAAGAATCAGTTGAGCTGAATCTTGCTTCGCAACGTCTGGGTAAGAAAGTTTTGGAGATAAAAAACGGTTTTTACAGTATTGAGGGAAAACAATTGCTTCGTGATTTTTCATTACTGATTCAGTCGAATGATCGAATTGGAATTACTGGAAAGAATGGTGCCGGTAAATCAACACTGTTAAATATTCTTTCCGGCAGGCTTGAACTGGACAGCGGCTTTTACAGTATTGGCGAAACAGTTCGATTGGGCTACTATACGCAGCAAAATGAAGAAATGAATCCGGAAAAGCGCATGATTGCTTATCTTCAGGAAGCAGCAGAGGAAACCAGAACAGCCGATGGACAGACAATAGGGGTTGCTGAGCTTCTGGAACGATTTCTTTTTCCAAGATCTATGCATGGAACAGTCATTGGAAAATTATCGGGTGGTGAAAAAAGACGGTTATACCTTCTAAAATTGCTGATTAGTCAACCCAATGTTCTCCTTTTGGATGAACCGACAAATGACTTGGATATTGATACACTCACTGTTTTGGAAGATTATATTCAGGGATTTAAGGGCACTGTAATTGCTGTTTCTCATGATCGCTATTTTCTTGATAAAACGATAGATAAACTGCTAATATTTGAAGGAAATGCACAGATTTCCAGTTATTATGGCTCAATGAGCAGTTATTTAGAAAAAAAGCTCGTTGAAGAAAAAGTTGAAATTAAAAAAATAAAGTCTCCCATGATAAACGGAAAAACGGAAAAAGAAAAAAAGAAGCTGACCTATATGGAACAAAAAGAATGGGATGTTATCGAAGACGAGATTGCAGAGTTGGAGGAAAAGCAAGAGCAGATCATTGCTGAGATGAATCGATCCGGTGAAGATTTTACCCGTTTGCAGGAATTGCAGAAGGATCTTGAAAATACAGAAGAAAGACTGGAACAGAAAATTGAACGTTGGGACTATTTGAGTCAGTTTTCAGAATAAAGCAGGAGGATTTTGTATGGAAAAAGCGTATCTTGATTTAGGAAAGAAAATTTTAACAGAAGGAAATTACAAGGAAGACCGGACAGGGACAGGAACAAAAAGTATTTTTGGTTATCAAATGCGATTTGATTTATCTGAAGGATTCCCTTTACTGACAACTAAACGCGTCCCTTTCAGTTTGATTAAAAGTGAGCTGTTATGGTTTATCAACGGGGATACCAATATCCGCTATTTACTGGAGCATAATAATCATATCTGGGATGAATGGGCATTCGAACGTTATATTAAGAGTCCTGAATACAACGGCCCTGACATGACTGACTTTGGTCATCGTGTGCTGACAGATGAAGCGTTTAAAAAATCTTATGATGAGCAGCATCAGCATTTCTGTAAAAATATTCTTGAAGATTCGGCTTTTGCTGAAAAATTTGGAGAGCTTGGAAATATCTATGGAGCGCAATGGCGACATTGGGAAACAAAAGACGGCAGCTTTATTGATCAGCTCCAATCCGTTATTGAGATGATTAAAACAACACCTGATTCACGAAGATTAATTGTGTCTGCCTGGAATCCGGAAGATGTTCCTTCTATGGCTCTGCCTCCATGCCATACAATGTTTCAGTTTTATGTAAATGATGGGAAGCTAAGCTGCCAGCTCTATCAGAGAAGTGCGGATGTTTTTCTTGGTGTTCCTTTTAATATAGCCAGCTATGCATTATTGACTCATTTGATTGCTCATGAAACAGGTCTTCAAGTCGGAGACTTTGTTCATACTCTGGGAGATGCTCATTTATACAGTAATCACTTTGAACAAATGAAGGAACAGCTGTCTCGCGATATACGAGATGCACCTAAACTCCGTTTAAATACGGAAAAGAAATCTGTATTTGATTTTGAAATGGAAGATATCACTTTGGAAGGGTACAATCCCCATCCAGCGATAAAGGCACCAATTGCGGTTTAAAGTTGAAGGGAGTTAAAAAATAATGTTAGCAGCTATTTGGGCTCAGGATGAACAGGGGAATATTGGTAAAGAAAATGTCCTGCCATGGCACTTGCCAAATGATTTGAAATTTTTTAAAAAGATGACTGAGGACAATACGATTGTCATGGGAAGAAAGACATTTGAAGGAATGGGGAGCAAAGCACTGCCCAATAGAAAGACGATCATTCTGACTAGAGACAAAGAATATCAAGCTGAAAATGTTGTTGTAATGAACAGCATAGAAGAAGTTATAAACTATGCAGAAGAATTTTCAGGTATTACTTTTATTGCCGGGGGAGCAAATATTTATCAGGATTTTCTGCCTTACTGTGATGTTCTATATCGGACTGTTATTCATGGCGATTTTGATGCAGATACATCCTTTCCTTTTGTCGATTGGGAAAAATGGACGCTGATCAATTCAAGCGAAGGAGAAACAGACGAACTAAACAAGTACCCTCATGAATTCGAAACCTATCAGCGGACAGGTTCATGAATTCTGTGTATAGGAAAGGCTGGCTCCACAGTCAGCTGACGAGATAATTTTACTTTGTCCGGGTGTTGTTGCAAAAAGGAAAAACAGAACTTTACTGTTACGACAACTTTTGGAAAAGTAAAATTATTGGACGACCCCATTTCTGCAGAAGAAAGAGAAGCAGGTTCTGTTTTTTTGAAATGGCTGTAATAGCAACGACTTCTACTTGGACCAGATATCAGAATGAGGTACTTCCAAGTCTGTTAAAAGCAAATCATATATTTGTTGAGTATCATTAAAGTATTGGCTACGATATCCAAATTAGGTAAACTTAGCTATATAGACCTGTAATATTTCTCATTGGAAAACAGGATGATTGTGTTGGCTATAAAGAGATGTTTCATCTATTTGCTTCTTTTTTCCGAGCAATTTGAACAGCCCGCTCTGTTTTATAACACTTTCAGCACATGAAGCAATCATTTTGAGTAAATAGCAGAGACCCGTCAGGCCGAATTTAAAGAGCTCGACTGGTCTTTTTGTAAAAAAGATCCAAATTCCTTCGATTAAAGGAATTCAGACCCAGTAAATGGTTTAATTAAATATGATTTCTGTATAGACCAACTACTTTACCCAGTATGGAAACATTGTCCAAAAGAATGGGTTCCAAGGCATCATTTTCCGGTTGAAGACGAATATAATCTGTTTCCTTAAAGAATCTTTTACAGGTAGCTTCATCTTCATCTGTCATAGCTATGACAATATCTCCATTTGTCGCATCAGCCTGTTTTCTGACAATGACCTGATCACCATCAAGGATACCGGCATTGATCATACTTTCTCCTCGAATTGTCAGCATAAATAATGCATTTTGCTCAAATTGAAGGTCAGGAGGCAAGGGGAAGAAGTCTGACGCTTCCTCAACAGCCAGTATTGGTTCCCCGGCAGTAACAACACCCAGCATAGGAATAGTTGTAGGCTGAACCCCAATTTTTTCCAACCCCTCTGCTGTTAACTCAATTGCCCGAGGTTTGGTTGGATCTCTTAAAATCAGCCCTTTTTTTTCAAGTCTGGCTAAATGGCCATGCACTGTTGACGTAGAGGAAAGATTCACAGCTTTTCCAATTTCGCGAACGGTTGGCGGATATCCTTTTAGCTCTACTTGTTCATATATATATTTTAATACTTCTACCTGTCTTGTCTCGGTACGTTTTGCCAATATCCACACCTTCTTTCAAATTATAGTTACAGTCTAACATATTTCTCTCATGAAATCAAACAAGCGTTCGTGTAAAATCAATAGGAAAGACAGTTGTTTTTTCAAGCATGTTCTTATAAGATAAAAGGGATTGATAAAGGAGGGAAGACGATGCTTTCAAAAGAAAAGATGGAACGTATCAACGCTCTGGCACGTAAAGCCAAAGAAGGTCCGCTTACAGATTTAGAACTCAATGAGCAGAAGAAACTGCGTGAAGAATATCTGCAGACATTTCGTAAAGGAATGCGGCATCATATTGAGGGAATGAAAGTGGTAGATCCAAAAGGCAATGATGTAACACCTGAGAAGCTGAAACAGATTCAAAAAGAAAAAGGGCTGCATGACCGCAAATAATTAGAGTTAACTTTACTAAAAGTAATTGCTTTCATAAATGAATTAAGGTACAATGTGAGTAATAAAGGTAAAAAAAACCTAAATAGGAGATGATATTTTTGTTCGACAAAACTGATCAACTAGGTGTGAATACCATTCGTACGCTCAGCATCGAAGCCATTCAACAAGCAAATTCGGGACATCCAGGACTGCCTATGGGTGCAGCGCCTATGGCTTATGCGCTTTGGACCAAGCATTTAAAGGTTAACCCAAAAACCTCAACAAACTGGGCAGATCGCGACCGTTTTGTTCTTTCTGCCGGTCATGGTTCTGCCTTACTTTACAGTCTGCTTCATTTATCAGGCTATAACGTGACAATAGACGATTTAAAGAACTTCCGTCAATGGGACAGTAAAACACCAGGACATCCGGAAGTCGGTCATACGGACGGCGTGGAAGCAACAACAGGACCATTAGGTCAGGGAATTGCCATGGCTGTCGGAATGGCAATGTCTGAAGCACATTTAGCTGCTGTTTATAATAGAGACAGCTTTAATGTTGTTGATCATTATACGTATGCTCTTTGCGGTGACGGTGATTTAATGGAAGGAGTTTCTCAGGAAGCTGCTTCAATGGCCGGTCACATGAAACTGGACAAACTAATCGTTCTTTACGATTCCAATGACATCTCCTTGGATGGGCCGACTTCAAAGTCCTTTACTGAAAATGTTGGCCAGCGCTTCGAAGCCTATGGCTGGCAGCATATTCTGGTAAAGGATGGAAACGATCTGGAGGCTATTTCAAAGGCAATCGAAGACGCCAAAGCTGAGACAGGCAAACCAACCTTGATCGAAGTGAAAACAGTGATTGGATTTGGCGCACCGAAAGAAGGAACATCTGCGGTTCATGGCGCACCGCTTGGTCAGGAAGGAATCGATGCAGCAAAAGTTGTTTATGGTTGGGAATATCCAGATTTCACAGTTCCTGATGAAGTAGCAGAACGCTTTACTGAAAGAATGATTGAAGACGGCGAAAAAGCTGAAGCTGAATGGAATAAACTGTTTGAAAATTACAGCAAATCTCATCCGGATCTTGCAAAACAATTTAAAGATGCCTTTGCAGGAAAATTACCTGAAGACTGGGACAAAGAATTGCCAAGTTATGACGTTGGTTCAAGTGCAGCAAGCCGTGTGACAAGCAAAGATACGATTCAGGCTATTTCAAAAGTCGTTCCAAGCTTCTGGGGCGGCTCAGCCGATCTGTCTGCTTCCAACAATACAATGGTCGCTGGTGAGAAAGATTTTGAACAGGGGCAATATGAAGGTCGAAATATTTGGTTTGGCGTGCGCGAATTTGCGATGGCGGCAGCAATGAATGGCATTCAGCTGCACGGCGGCTCAAAAGTTTATGGCGGGACGTTCTTCGTATTTACAGATTATCTGCGTCCTGCAATTCGCTTGGCGGCTTTGCAAAAAACGCCAGTAACTTATGTGTTGACACATGACTCTGTTGCGGTAGGAGAAGACGGACCAACACATGAACCGATTGAACAGTTGGCAAGTGTCCGTTGCATGCCAGGTGTTCAGGTGATTCGTCCGGCAGACGGCAACGAAACAGTTGCGGCCTGGAAGATTGCCATGACGACAACCGACAAGCCGACGATTTTGGTGTTAAGCCGACAAAATCTCCCTGTAATTGAAGGAACAAAAGAACATGCACACGATACAGTCCAAAAAGGAGCGTATGTAATCTCTCCTCAAAAAGGGGCAACACCTGAAGGAATTTTGATTGCGACAGGCTCAGAAGTGAACCTTGCGATTGAAGCGCAACAAGAGCTTGCCAAACAAGGAAAAGATGTCTCTGTTGTATCTATGCCAAGTTTTGACTTGTTTGAAAGTCAATCTGCAGAATACAAGGAAACAGTCCTTCCAAAAGCTGTTACAAAACGTGTAGCAATCGAAGCAGCTTCTCCATTTGGGTGGGAGCGGTATATAGGAACAGAAGGAGCAACCATCACAATTGATCATTTTGGCGCTTCTGCACCAGGTGATGTAGTTCTAGAAAAATTTGGGTTCACAGTTGATAATGTGATTTCTACCTATGAAAAACTTTAGTTCATAAAGCAACCGATAAACTTCCTGTAATTAAGAAGTTTATCGGTTGCTTTTTTTTACTTGTAAATACAAATTAGTTAAAGTAATGTATTTGTCATGAAAATAAAATGAAAACGAGCAACAAATCATTTCTAAACCTTAATTATATGCTGTACATACGGAAAATATTCAAAAAAATCAATTTGAAACAAAAATTATTTTTATTACAGTAAAGTTTCAAATAGTTTAAATTTCTTTTTTTTAAAACTAGATTGTTGTTTCTTTTATAAAATACACATAAACTATTACTATGACAATCGTTAGGGAGGAAAAAAGTGAATGGAAATTTATGAAACTCGGAGCAGCAGACATATAAAAAAAGCCGACAGACAAAAGAAGAATATGAACCGTTTTGCATCCAGCATGGGTATTGCTTTACTATCCGTTCCGGTAATGAGCGGAGCCTTTGTTTTTTCTGAAGAAGCTGAAGCAACTGATTATGAACAAATTTCCTCAGTATCTCCTCAGGACTTTATTGAATCGATTGGTTACTCAGCTTCTGCTGTAGCAGGTGCAAATGATTTATATGCTTCCGTTATGATTGCACAGGCTTTGCTGGAAAGCAGCTACGGAAATTCTCAGCTGGCTTCTGCACCTAATTATAACCTATTCGGTGTGAAAGGAAGCTACAATGGTCAAACCGTTTATATGTCAACCACAGAATATCTTGAAGGACAGTGGCTTGTTACTTCAGAGCCTTTCAGAGTATACAGCTCTTATTATGAATCGTTTTTAGATCACGCAAATGTTCTCTTATCAGCGGTTTCAAGCTATGGAGATTATCATTATTCCGGTGTCTGGAAAAGTAATACAACCAGTTATTTGGACGCTACAGCAGCTTTGACTGGCGTGTATGCGACAGACCCAAGCTATGCGCAAAAACTAAATTGGCTGATTGATGCCTATGGATTGACACGTTTTGATTCAGGAAGTGATTACAGCTATTATACCGATTATTCTGCCGGAGAAGCAGTTGATTATACTGCATCAGGGCTTTCAAGCTATACGGTACAATCTGGAGATACGTTATGGGGAATCGCTGAAAGCTATGGCATTACAGTGGATCAGCTTATGTCTTTAAACGGTCTTTCCGGGGATATGATTACAGTTGGTCAAATCATTGAAGTTCGTTAATACTGATAAAGCAGAAAATACGCAGAGAAGCTGGAAAACAGCCTTTCTGCGTGTTATTTTTTGGATGTTCTGAAAGCTAGGGGTTCCAGCGAGGGAGTAAAAAAGCCTCCTAAACAGTTAAGATGAAGTTGGTTTCCCTCTAATGAACTTCTTCAGGAAAATGAAGCATTGAAACAAAGAATTAAAGAAAATAATGAAACGATAGAAGAGTATCGTAAAAAATTGAACTGGATGCATGATATAGGAAGAGGAGAAAAAGATGAAGGATTACTTTTGTTAATTGCTGTCATCGGTTTGTCTGTAGCAGCACCATTAGGATTATTACTTGCGCCAATTATTGTGAAATGAAATAAAAAAAGCAACACATTTTATAGGCTAATTAACGTTGTATGTACGTGTTGCTTTCTGATTAATTTATATTTCACATTTATTATGATTGGTGACTATCTTTTGTGGGATCAAAAATTGAAGTAAATTATATGCCGGAGTCCTAAGTGAGAACCGAAACATTCAAGTTAGAGCTATTGATTGTTGCACGAAATTTGATATTTGTTGTAGATGTTCCTGCCTTTCTTTTTAAATAGTAGGTTGCTTGTTTTGAATGGTCAATTCGCAAAGATTTACGAGTAAATGAACCAGAGATAGCAGTAACACTTGCATTTTTTGGTGAAGTAATTGAGTTATTTTTTACAATTACCTGATAGCTGGCTTTTCAAGAGTCCTTTCTTTCTGTTGAAACGGTATACGTACCATTTCCCAACACTCGAAAAAGAGAGGGCTCTTTTTCTGCTGAAAATCTGTTTTTGCGTGTTGTATAACGAATAGGTAACCGATTTTTGATCTTTTTCAGCATGAGTAACTGAGCTGTTTCCAACAATGCAAAAAAATATTGAGATGTCTAAAATTAATACTTTTTTTCATTATTATTACTCCTCATTCTTTATAATTCAACAGTACAAAAGAAGGGGGAAAAAGTAAGCACTGTTCTGTTTACAGTGTGTCAACTCATGATTGTTTTCAGTATTAACAAGAATATTTTAGATAAGAGCAATTAGATTAGGGAGTAAAATAATTTCAATGACAGCAGGGATGTGCATTCCTAAAAACAAGGCTTAAAAAGAAATCCGCATATCTTTCTCAAGTAAAGACGATAAAAACTGAAAATTTCATTATTTTTATCACGATACCGTAGTTGATTAATCTAAATTCTATTTCTTCCAACTTTTGTTGTTCAAAAATATTAATTTAAGAATGAAGTATGATATACTATTTCTTTCGAAAGGATGTGAGTAAAATGAATAAACAAAAAATAACCTATTGTGGTTCGTGTGGGAAACCAATGAAAAGACAAGAAGATTTTGGGAGTGAGCAAGATGGAGTACTATCAGGAAAATTTTGTGCCTTATGCTATCAAAATGGAACATGGACAGATCCCGACATAAGCTTCAATGAATTTTATGAAAAATCATATCAAGGATTTTTAAATTCAGACATGAAACGAATCGAGAAATTTTTCTTGAAAAGAATGTACACAAAAAAATTTGTAGCGAAATTAGAACGTTGGAGTAAATAATTTCGAACGTTTGGATTACTCTCTAATTAAAAATAATTTCAAAGATGCTGTTGGTAAAAAACTACAGTGTCTTTTTTTGTTTACTACTAGGCTTGGTGATAGAGTATCGTTATGACAAAGCGGGTAATCAGATCAAATCGCTTATGATAGGGAGCAGCCATGCAAATCACCCCTTTTCTTTTACTGTAAAAGATTTTGGGAGAAAAGAAAAGAGAAACTCCAATTTTTTTCGAAGTTTCTCTTAGGTTGACGATGTTACCTACCTGGAGTTTCTTATATTTTCAGGATCGTTTGGCCTAATTCCGAAGGAGCTGCTCCTGCGGTTACTCATTGCAAAAAGAATTTTTGCTTTTGTTCCGCCATTTATTCGCATTTAGATATAAAGAGAGTTTGGAATTTAAAATTAGTTCTGATTACCGTTTCCCCTGACGCAGCTCTTCTAAGCGTCGTTCTCTTTTTTTGTCTATTTCTTTTATTCTTGGTCGGGGAAGTATCGCTTCGTCCGCAACTTCAGATTTTTTAATATGGGTAGTTGGATTCAAATAATCAAAATTCTCCAAATAGTCAAGAACTTCTCTGACAATTGGTGTGGGAGTGGAAGCGCCGGCAGTGACTGCTATTTTTTTTACAGTCTTAAGCCATTCCGGACGGATTTCGGAAACGTCTGAAACACGATATGCCTTCACACCCGCCTGAGATTCAGAAACCTGTGCCAAGCGGTTGCTATTATTACTTTTCGGATCACCAACCACTAAAGTCAAATCACAGCCCTGAGCCTGTTCCACAACTGCTTCCTGCCTTACTTGTGTTGCCTTGCATATATCCTGATGAACACGGATAGATGGGAATTTACTTTTTATTAACTCAATCAAATCCAATACATCCCATTGACTCATCGTTGTCTGATTAGTTAAAAATAATTTTTTATCTTCAGTGAACGATAACTCATTGATATCTTCAACAGTAGACACCAGATGAACATGCTCCGGTGCGACGCCTACGGCCCCTTCTGGTTCAGGATGATTTTTTTTGCCAATATAGATAACATCGAAACCTTCATTTACCTTTTTTTCGATTAATTCATGTGTAATAGTTACATCCGGGCAGGTTGCATCAATGACAGTCAGTCCTTTTTCAGCAGCCAGCTTTTTTATTTTCGGAGAGACTCCGTGAGCCGTCAAAATCACAGTTCCTGTGTCGACTTGATCAAGAATATCTTCCCGATTTTCTCCGTCGAGTGTTTGGATACCAACACTGGCAAAGGCTTCCGTCACATGTCTGTTGTGAACAATCATTCCCAATATATAGATAGGTCTCGGAAGCGACTCATCTAGGGAGACATTCCTGGCAATTACCATTGCATCAACAACCCCATAACAGTAACCTCTTGGACTTATATTTATAATTTCCATTTACCTAGCTCCTAATTATTGTTTTCTTTACTATACACTACTTTTATTAAGGATTTATAAATTTCAGTGGACAACTATATAACTATAGCAAATTAATGGCGTGATTTCAAAAAATGCGCTATGATTAGAGAAATCTGATAATTATGAACGGGGGAAATCACATGACAAAAATTGCTAAATCTATTACACAATTAATAGGGAAAACGCCTATTGTTCGATTAAACAATATTGTTCCGACTGATGCAGCTGAAGTTTATGTGAAGCTGGAATTTTTCAATCCTGGAGGGAGCGTAAAAGATCGCATTGCGTTAAGTATGATTGAAAAAGCAGAAGCTGACGGCAAATTAACTGCAGGCGGTACGATTATTGAACCGACAAGCGGGAATACAGGTGTCGGCTTGTCAATGGTCGGCGCTGCAAAAGGCTATAAAGTAATCATTGTTATGCCGGATACAATGAGTGTGGAACGTCGCCAGTTAATGAAAGCTTACGGAGCAGAATTAATTTTGACTCCCGGTACTGAAGGAATGAAGGGCGCAATCGCCAAAGCAACTGAACTAGCTGAACAAAATGGCTATTTTATGCCTCTTCAATTTGATAATCCAGCAAATCCATCAATTCATGAAAGAACAACGGCAAAAGAAATTGAAGACGCATTTGGCAATTCCGGTGTGGATGCTTTTGTTTCCGGTATTGGTACTGGCGGGACAATTACCGGAGCCGGTCATGAATTAAAACGTGTTTATCCTTCTATAAATATTATTGCAGTTGAGCCAACTGAATCACCGGTTTTAGAAGGGGGTACCCCTGGTCCGCATAAAATTCAGGGAATTGGCGCTGGATTTATTCCTAAAGTGTTGGATACAGAAGTTTATGATGAAGTGATTGCTGTATCAAGTGATGATGCAATAAAAACTGCAAGAGCAGCAGCTTCACAGGAAGGAATTTTGGTAGGAATTTCAGCTGGTGCTGCGATAAAAGCTGCGATTGAAACCGCCCAAAAGCTTGGGAAAGGCAAAAAGGTACTTGCTGTCATTCCTGATAATGGTGAAAGATATCTGTCGACTGCTTTATATCAAACAGAAGAATAGCTGACCGCAGGCAATAAAAGAGCCTTGTGTTTCTGTTCAACCGTTTACTCGGATTTTCCAAATAGTATTGGTCTGGGAATTATTTATGTACCAGACCAATTTTTAAATGTTTTTCATTACTAATGAAACTTTTATTTAACATAAACAGGAAGAATTCCCGGTTTTACAACATTTTCAGCCAATATTTCTTGTAAAGCTTGTTTAGAAATAGTATTATTTAAGAAAAGGAGGGATTTTTCAATGGATAATGTATTGGTCAAAAATGCAATGGAAGAATTGAAAGAAGCCAATATTCGGATTACTCCCCAACGTTATGCTATTTTAGAGTACTTAATAGAAAATCATACGCACCCAACAGCGGACGAAATCTATCGGGCATTGGAGGGGCGCTTTCCTAATATGAGCGTTGCTACTGTTTATAACAACTTAAGACTTTTTACAGAAATTGGTTTTGTTCAGGAAATGAATTATGGAGATGCTTCCAGCCGATTCGACTTCGGATCAAAAAAGCATTATCACGCAATCTGCCAAAATTGTGGAAAAATAGTCGATTTTCACTATCCTGGTTTGGAAGATGTAGAGATGGCTGCCAGCAGGCTTACTGGTTTTGAAATCAATGAACATCGTTTGGAGCTATATGGCGTATGTCCGGATTGTCAAAAAATAAAGGAATAGGAGTACCTTATGATCAAAAAAATACATACTGATCGTGCACCGAAAGCAATTGGACCTTATGTACAGGGAAACATATACAATGGATTTCTATTTGCATCTGGTCAGGTACCGCTTCATCCTGATTCGGGAGAAGTTATTGGAAACACGATAGAAGAACAAACAAAACAGGTACTCAAAAATATTCAGGCTATCTTGGACGAAGCAGAAACTTCATTTGATCAAGTGATTAAGACGACTTGTTTTTTGAAAGATATGAATGATTTTGCTGCATTTAATGAGATTTATGCCACAGCATTTAACGAACACCTGCCGGCACGCTCTGCAGTTGAAGTGGCAAGACTCCCAAAAGATGTGCTAATTGAGATTGAAGTAATTGCTGCAGTACCTAATTAAGTTTGATTTCACAAGCTGAGAGAGTTGATCCTCTCAGCTTTTTTTGTTGCTATAAGGGAATCCTAGATAAATCTGTGAACAATATAGAAAATATATTATACTTTCATCTTGGATATTGTGAAAAATATTCTTTCGATTCACAAGCACAAGAATCGAATAATGATTCTCAGTTTGTTATAGTTCTAATTGTAACCTGTATTAGAGCCTTTTAGGTCCTATGCAGGAAACAAAATTTAGAAAAATTGAAAGTAGAGGGGAACCATATTATGAAAGTGGTAGTTGTAGGATGTACTCATGCTGGTACAGCGGCTGTGAAAAATATTCTGGCCCATCATCCAAATGCAGAAGTGACTGTTTATGAAAGAAATGATAATGTATCCTTCCTGTCTTGCGGAATTGCTCTGTATGTCGGAGGCGTTGTAAAGGATCCTAAGGGACTGTTTTATTCCAATCCTGAAGAATTAGCATCTCTTGGTGCAAAAGTACACATGGAACATGAGGTGGAATCTATTGATGTTGACAATAAATCTGTTGTTGCAAAAGATTTATTGTCTGGAAAAGTTGAAACTGTCTCATATGACAAATTAGTGATGACAACAGGCTCTTGGCCAATCGTTCCCCCAATTCCCGGGATTGATTCAGAAAATGTTTTACTTTGCAAAAACTACAATCAGGCAAATGTAATCATCGAACAAGCAAAAAATGCTAAGAAAATTGTTGTCGTTGGCGGCGGCTACATTGGGATTGAATTGGTTGAAGCATTTGTAGAATCCGGGAAACAAGTAACCTTAATTGACGGGTTGGATCGTATTCTAAATAAATATTTAGATAAAGCCTTCACAGATGTTCTTGAAAAGGAATTAGTTGACCGAGGAGTAACTTTAGCTTTAGGAGAAAATGTTCAGGAGTTTAAAACTGATGCTTCTGGTATTGTAACTAAAGTTGCTACACCAAGTCAGGAATTTGATGCAGATATGGTGATTATGTGTGTAGGGTTCAAACCTAATACTGTATTGCTTGACGGTAAAGTTGATATGCTTCCTAATGGTGCTCTGATTGTGGACGAGTATATGCATACAAGCAATCCAGATATTCTTGCTGCGGGTGATAGTGCAGTGGTACACTATAATCCAAGCGGAACGAATAATTATATTCCTTTAGCAACGAATGCTGTTCGCCAAGGAATGCTGGTAGGCTGCAATCTGACAGAAAATAAACTGGCTTACCGCGGTACACAAGGAACTTCCGGATTGTATTTATTCGGTTGGAAAATCGGTTCTACCGGAGTGACATTAGAAAGTGCAGAAATGAACGGACTTGAAGTTGAAGCGACATTTTTTGAAGATAATTATCGTCCGGAGTTTATGCCCACGACTGAAAACGTGATGATGGAACTGGTTTATGAGAAGGGAACGAATCGGATTGTTGGAGGTCAGTTGATGTCCAAGTATGATATTACACAATCTGCGAATACCCTATCTTTGGCTGTTCAAAATAAGATGACTGTTGAAGATTTGGCAATCTCTGATTTCTTCTTCCAGCCGCATTTTGACAGACCTTGGAACTATTTGAATCTGCTTGCTCAAGCAGCATTAAACGATATCAACAGCAAATAAAAAATGTTGATTAAAAACGGGCAGATTAGTTCAACAGTCCATGGAAATCAGTGAGAAGTCAATAGTATGATCAAGTGAATGATCTATAACTTTACAAAATCAAGTTTTAATAAGATTACAACACATACGGTTGGTACGTTATAGTGTATCACTGAGCAGAATAAAAAGAAGCGATCGACTATGAATCAATCATTTGTCATACTAAGCAAGAGGACAAGTGAGGGAGGCAGGTCGATCGCTTTTTGAGGTTTTCTACTTATTTTCGAGCAGCTCATTAGATTGAAAAAAATGCGTATACTTCTGGAACTAACCGATCCTCTTTTGCCTCTTATTTCAAGGTGTGATGGAAATTGAATGGTAGTGTTTTAGATTGTTGTACCGGATTAGATATTTATTTGAAAGAAATTATTTCTTGTGTTCTGGAAACAAGTGACTGGCCGAAAACAAAATAGAGTCCCTCAAGTCTTACAGAAAGCGGGGATCAAATGAGATTAAAGATATCTATGGCGAAATATTGCTCAGGTTCCTTTCTCTTGACTTAGTATGAAAGGATTAAAAGCTTAATATACTTTTAAATGCTCCTCATTAAAATTTTTCTCATATTCATTACAAAATCCTCATAGACATGGTAGTATAGCTGAGGATTAATCAGAGAGGAATTTGCAGATGAAAAACAGTATACTAAAGAATTTCATAAAGGATACATTATATGTAATTATTGGATCATTTATTCTGGCACTTGCAATTAACAGTATTCTTTTACCTATGTCAATTGTTTCCGGAGGTATTTCAGGTCTTACTATAGTATTAAATCATTTATTTGGCTTTAATCCAGCATTGGTCTTATATGCTATTAATATTCCAATGCTCATTCTTTGTTTTATATTTTTAGGAAAAGAGAATGGCTTAAAGACCGTTTTCGGAAGTTTAATTTTTCCTTTTTTTGTGGGTACTACAGCTGGTATCCCTGTTTTAACTGAGAATGCACTTTTGGCAGCTGTCTATGGCGGGATAGCTGTGGGGATTGGTTTGGGACTGGTCTTTCGAGGGAATGCTTCTACAGGCGGTACGGCAATTCCCGCACAGATCCTTCATAAATACCTGAAAGTACCTTTGGGACTCTGCATTTCTATTGTAGATGGTTCCATTATTCTAGCTGGACTTCTTGCATTCGATGTGGATAGAATTCTTTTTTCAATGATCTGTCTTTTCTTAACTGGTCGAGTAATCGATTTGATTCAGGTTGGAGTAGTAAGATCAAAGAATGTTTTTATTGTTTCTCCAAAATATGAAGAAATCAAACTTACATTATTGAAAGAGCTGGATAAAGGTGTGACAATGATTCCTGTAAAAGGCGGATATCACGAACAGGAAGGAATGCTCTTAATGACAGTTATCAAGGAAAAGGATTTTCCAAAAGTAAAAGAGGAGCTGCTTCGGATTGATGAACATGCATTTATCATTTCAATGAATGCAAGTGAAGTCTTTGGCAGAGGCTTCAGCCTGCAACGTATGTTTGAGTATATGGAATAAGAAAAATTTATGAAAATCTTTGGAGAAGTCTCTCTGAAGGTTTTTTCTGCACTGTTTTATTATTGATAAGTGTTTATGTATAATGAGAGAGTAACAGTTGAAATACCACTTTAAGTATACAATAATATTGTTATGTAAACTAAAGAGAGGAAGCAGGTTATTTCATGGAAAAAAAAGCACTTTTAATTATTGATTTGCAGGTAGGTCTTGAATCTGCAGAAAAAAAGCTCTTTCAACTGGAGAGAGTTCTAAATGAAGTAAATGATCGAATCGCTGTTTATCGAAAAGAAAATCGGCCGATTATCTTCATCCAACATGAAGATGAAGAGCTGATGCCAGGCTCTCATGCCTGGCATTTATTTCCTGAGCTGCATGCAGAAGAAAAAGACTACTATATTTCCAAGACACATGCCAACTCCTTTTTTCATACAAATTTAACTTCACTCCTGGAAACATTGGGGGTTACTCAGCTGGAAATTTGCGGTGCTCAAACTGAATATTGTGTTGATACAACGATACGAATGGCTCATGGGCTTGGATATAATTGTTTTATGAAAAAAGGATTAACAACAACGCTGAATAACAGCAGGTTGACAGCTTCTGAGATTATACAACATCATGAAGCAATCTGGAATCTGCGGTTTTTAACTTTTTTTTCTGAGTAAATAAATTCTATTCTTAAGACAGGGTGTAAACTTAAAGCAGAAATTTCTGTCTGAATGAAAAGGAGGAAATACTAATGTCTGGTATTACGGCAAAGCAGATTTTGACAAAAACGAAAAATACTGACTGGTTTGGTACAGACTATAACATGAATGTTTATCGTGGATGTAATCATGGATGTATTTATTGTGATTCAAGAAGTGAGTGTTATCAAATTGAACAGTTTGATCAAGTAACCTACAAAGAAAATGCTTTGGTGCTTTTAAACCAAGAATTGCAGGGGAAACGTAAGAAGGCGGTCATCGGTTTTGGCGCCATGTCAGATGCGTATAACCAGCTTGAAAAAAAGAAATACTTAACCAGACAGGTACTTGAATTAATTGATATTCATGGCTTTGGCATATCTTTAGCCACAAAGAGCAGCCTTCTCACCAGAGATATTGATTGTTTCAAAAAGATTCAACGTCATTCACCTGTAAATCTTGGCTTCTCATTCAGTACATCGCATGATGGGCTTGCACGAAAAATTGAAAGAAATGTGTCATTACCAAGTGAACGATTTAGAGCTATTGAAGAGTGTAAGCTAAATGGACTATACTGTGGTTTGTTAATGATGCCGATTTTGCCTTACATAACAGACAATTGGAAGTTAATGGCAGACTTAATCTATAAAGCCCATGAGGTTCAGGCAGATTATATCTATCCGTTGTTTGGGATGACATTAAGAGATCGTCAAAAAGACCATTATATAGCCAGCTTGCATAAATTGTCACCGGCATTGGCAGAGAAATACCAACGAAACTATAAAGAAACTTACTTTTTCCCAGCCCAAAACTATGAAAGACTTGTAGATAATTTTAAGAATCTATGTACTAAACTTGGTATCGTTTATGAGATGGCTGAGATTATAAGTAATTATCAGATGCCTTATGAAGCCGAACAAAGTACATTATTCTAAAAAAGGAGATAAGCTCTTATAGAGGTTAGACAAATTGAAGAGAGGGGGGCTGGAGTCTTCTTGCAGATGCAGCATCAATAGAAAAGATAAAACATGTTGCTTATGTTATTATTGGTTTGCTAAAAACAGCACAGAGAAAAGGGCTTGGCACACTATTTTTCTCAAAACTTGATTGTTGGGCTGAAAAAAGGAAAGTTAGACGGCTGGTATTAACTGTTATAACAGAAAGCCAGGCAGCAGTAAATCTATATAGGAAGCTGGTTTTGAAATAGAAGGCATTAAAAGACAGGCAATTTTTCAAAATAACAATTATATGGATGAATACTACATGTCCAAAACCCTTTAATAACAGATTTTGGACATGCTTCTTTTATTTGACCGTTAAAACATCACCAATAATAACCGTTGTATCGACCATATTATTTTTAAGCATAATTTCTTCCAAACTTAAACCGTGCTGTTCAGCAATCAATGATAGGGCATCTCCCGGCTGAACGATATACGTAGTTGCTTCAGCTTCAGCAACTTCAATGACATCTTGGACCTGATCCGTTTCTTGTCCTTCTGCGACATCTACATCGGAAGCAGGTATGCCAGTTTCAGGCGGAGTAGAAGAGTGAACTGTTTCGCCCAGTGCAGTCTCCTGTGAGTCAGATGTATTCGTTTCGGCAGCAACACTTGAAGAAGTTGAACTGTTGGTTGTCTTGGCAGTTGAAGCGACCGAGCCTATTTTATCAATCTCCTTTTCAAGACGGACAATTTGCTCGTTAAAATAACTTTTTTCAGTGCTTGCCTGGTAGGTTTGGTATGCCAGATAACCTAACCCCAGCGTATTTATTAATAATAAAAGAAGAAGGATAACCAGTAATGCTGATGCCCCTGAATCTCTTCTTGATACACGACTTCTGTACTTTTCTCCCATAGATAAAAACCCCTTTTGTTTATTTTCATTAGCAAGTATAGCATATTTGTTTAAAAATAACTTCTGTTTTTTGTTAAAATTATGTTATTAAATCACAAAATAATTATTTGAGTGTTATAACCAGTGGGCATCCATAAAGGAATGGCAGAACAGGTATACCTGACATTTGATAGAAATATATTTCTAAGAAAAGAATAGGATTTTAATGTAATTAAAAGAAGTACATTCCGCTAAATACTTTCAAACCTGTTCAGCAATTTCAATCAAAAGAAGTGTATAGACTGGGAAGTACTGTGATCAATCATTTTTATAAGAAGCTGGTAAAGCTTGAAGAACGCTTGCATACAGACTGCACTAAAAGAATTGGAAAGCAAAGATATGAATTTTTACTAAATTTTTTAGAAGAGTTTTATTTGTAGATGGTAGGATGAATGATTCCGTATTAAAGAAAATAATCAGACATTTGTACCATAAAAAATCCGTCGCAGGACTTATGCTTACTAACAATTAATTCGCTATACTAAAATTATGAGTAAAAAATGAATGTGAGGTAAAATAGAATGAATATGAAAAGAACACGATTGGCGATTATTGGAGTAAGTGCTTTTCTGTTATTGTCAGGATGTCAGGGATTTGGTCGTTCATCTTATGATGAAAAAGAATATGTAAGTGAGAATCTGGTAGAGGTACTGGAAATAGAGGATAAAAATATTCCTGTTACTGTTGTTGGAGTGGATGAGAGTCAACCAGTAACAATCACCTATTATGAGAATAAAAATGAAACCTACACAATTGATGACCAAAATAATAAACTGGTTATCAAAAAGAATGAACCGAAGAAAGGCTGGTCAATTTTTTCATGGTTCAATTTTAACTTTGGCAAAGGAGCTGAAGTGATGGTGGAAGTTCCTTCAAGCCAGTTAAGCTCTTTAAATGTAAAGACAAGCAACAATAAAATTTCAGTCGAAAATATAAGTACTAACAACGCCAAGCTTGAATCTTCAAACGGAAAAATTCATCTGGAAGATATTCAAGCAGCAAACAAAATAGAAGGCAAGACAAGTAACAGTAAGATAGAGTTGGATGACGTCAATGCTAAAGAAATTGACTTTAAAACATCCAATGGAAAAATTGATTTATCGGAACTATCATTTTCAGACGGAAGATTCGAAACAAGTAACGGAAAAATTAGTTTTGACGAACTTTCGGTAAAAAGCTACTTAAGCATTAAAAGTTCAAATGGTTCAATTAAAGGGACGATTGCAGGAAAACAAAATGATTTTAGTGTTGAATCGAAAACATCGAATGGCAAGAATAATCTTAGCAATACAACATCCGGAAATAAAGAGTTAGTCGTTAAAACTTCTAACAGTGAAATAAAAGTAGATTTTTCGATGGATTAGCAAGGTCGTGCCGCCATCAGAGGTTTCAGACTGATTAAAAAAAGAGAAGCTGTTATAAAAATGATAGCTTCTCTTTTTTGTGCAGTTATTTTTAAATCAGCTCCAGCTTAACCTCAATGTTGCCTCTGGTTGCTTTTGAATATGGACAAAAGTCATGTGCTTTTTCAAGATATTCTTTTGCTGTCGCTTCATCCAGATCTTCAATATGCACATCCATAATGACACCAATCTGATAGCCCCCATCATCCGTTCCGTAGAGTGAAACTCTGGCTTTTACTGTACTGTCAGCTTCAATGTTTCCTTCTTTTAAAACATGCTGCAATGCTCCGTTAAAGCAAGAAGCATAGCCGGCAGCAAACAGCTGCTCTGGATTTGTTCCTTCTGCGTGAAGACCGGGAGGTGTAATTTTCATATGCATTGTTCCGTTTGGCGCTTCGACGTAACCATCTCTTCCACCATGATTGGTCATGGCAGTTTCATACATTTTTTTCATCTTATTTCCTCCGTTCATGTTTACACTTTTAATTGTAGTGCTTGTTGTCTTTTTGTTCAATTAATTTGATTGGGTCATATTTGGATTTTAAAGCTGGAGGAATAATATAAAAAAATGGATAGTTTTCTCCCGCATAGTTTGATACGATAAATAAAGTACACTTCAGAGAAGCATTTAAATACATTTAACTAAAAATTGAAAATACAAGACATAAACAGAAAATAGACTTGGCAGGGAGGCAGCGCAATGAAAAAGGAACTTCAGGGAGGAAGAGAAGGACAAATTTTTAGAGAAGGGAACGCTGTCATACGGCCGATGAATTCTTGGTCAAAAGAGGTACATGATTTTTTGAGTTTTCTGGACAAGCAGGGGGTTGAGTCTGTTCCAAGACCACTTAAATTGACGGAAGCATCAGAGTATGTTTCTTTTGTACCAGGAGAAGTATTCAACGATCCGCTTCCACAAATTTTTTTCACAGATCAAATGATTATTTCTGCCGCTGAATTATTAAGTATTTTTCATGAAAGAGGCAAAAATTATATTTATAACTTAACAGGATCGGAGAAATGGATGCTGAAATCAGGTGATAAAGCAGAAATCATGTGCCACGGTGACTTTGCCCCGTATAATGTAACTATAATTGATAACAAAGCATTTGGTATTATTGATTTCGATACTCTTCATCCAGGTTCAAAAATGGAGGATGTTGCATATGCTGTTTACCGCTGGTGTCTATTAGATGGAGGTCAGGCTGGTGAGATTAGCTGGAGTGAGAAAATTAGAAAAATAAAGCTTTTTCTTGATATCTATGGATTTGATGAAAAGGATCGGGTGCAACTGCCGGGGGCTATCACTAAAAGGTTGCTGAATTTGGTCTCTTTTATGGAAAAGGAGGCAAGTAAAGGAACACCCAATTTTCAAAAAAACATAGAAGACGGTCATGTAAAGAAGTACTTGACAGATATTGAACAGATTAATAAACGCAAGAAGCGGATTATTTCCGGCATTAGAAATACAAAATTTTAATCTAAAAACTGGTTCAGTCAAAAGGAGTGCTTTTTATGAAAATTTCCGATGAATTATATGGTGAATATGAGCTCAAAGATCAGGTCCTTATAGATTTAATTCAAAGTAAAGAACTGCAGCGTTTAAAAGAAATTCATATGGCCGGTCCGGCATATTTGTTAAATCCAGTCTGGAACGAAACAAGATATGAACATTCAATTGGTGTGATGCTGCTGATTAAAAAACTTGGTGGATCATTGGAAGAGCAAATTGCTGGGCTTCTTCATGATGTTTCGCATACAGCATTTTCTCATCTCATTGATTTTGTATTGGATAAAAAAGAAGAAAATTTCCATGAAGAGATTAAATTGGATTTCATTTCTAAAAGCGGCATTCCGAATATTTTAAAAAACCACGGGTATGATTATAAAAAACTGCTGCTGGATGACACGCAATGGGCAATTTTAGAGCAGTCAGCTCCAGCATTATGTGCGGATCGAGTGGACTATACACTTCGGGAAGTTCATCGATATTATGATGTTCCCCTTCATGAAATTCATTCATTTCTTAATAGTTTAAAGCAGTTGAAAGGACAGATGGTTTTAGATGAATTGATTTGGGGCGAATGGTTTGTTGAACAGTATAATAAAGTTGTTGTTGATTTTTTTTATGAACCCTTGAATATTTACAGCAATTATTTGCTGAAACAAGTAATCCATTACGCAATGAACCAAGAAATAATTTCAGAATCAGATTTTCTTCTGACAGATAACGGACTCCTTCAAAAAATACAGTCAGCTGATAGCTGGGAAATAAAATGCCTGCTTGACTTTTTACAACAGCCGCCTGATTTAAAGATTACCGGAGCAGGGGAAGACTTCGACATTTTTCATCAGACCAAATCACGTAGTGTCGATCCATTTATACTTGTTTCAGAGGAGATAGTCACGACCTCCGAAAAATCAATACAGGCAAAAAGACAAATCCAAAAGGCTATCCGGCGAGGTGAAGAAGGACTTTATTTGAAAATCCAACAGTAAAATACAGAATAAGTTGCTGAAAAACGATTCCGTACCAGGCGAATAATCTGATAGAAGATGTTTCTTTACAAAAGCACTCTCAATATGCCAGTTATCATTAAGGGCGTGTATTTCAATAGAATTAGTTTTGTACCGTAAAGAAAGAATGGCTGACAGGTGTTTGGAAAAATAAGTAGTATTTTCTAATTTGCCAGTGGATGCAATTCAGAAAAATATCCAAACATATACCCAGCTTGTCTCTTGGATAAATCTCAGCAAAATCTACTGGTCTTTTTGCTGCTTCATGAAAAAGAAAGAGCAATACCTTGTTCTTCAAATGAAAACAGCATTTTACTTCGAAGTTTTCAGCTATATAAGAAAATATTTTCCAAATATTAACGAGTGAAAAATCAAATGCTTGTTATCAAAAATATGATACAGACCGTTCCGATGGATTTGAGTTGCTGGCTAAAGTAACTGAGGAAAACTGGTTGTTTTAAGCTTAATTACTTCAAAATCAGGCACATCGCATTCATGAGGCACTGCAATATATCAGCTTAGATCGGTTGTATTTGAGTCCAGTTCAACGGAAGAAGGAAATATCCTGGCAGAAGATAAGCAATGGGAGAAACTAAGTTTCATTTGCCCAATCGCTGAAGAAGTCTGGGCGTAGTTGTTTAGTGAAGAAACGAAATAAGAAACAGTCAGAGCATCTTTTTTATTGATGTTCTGGCTATTTTTGTAGAACCGTTTTCTTTTGAATAATATAAAAGCAAGCGAGAAAAGTATGGGGTATACGAACAGAACTTTACCTAAAGAGGAAAGAAGAAATTATTTTTATTGGAGAACGGAACAATGGACTGTCATATTTTTGGAGTGCTGCTCCTTCTGATCAACTATTTAAATATCCAAGTGGAAATCTTGAGTTTATACCCCGAAAACAAGAATATCGAACGAAATTTTTGTTAATTTTTCCATTTTTCTGAATTATTTTTTCATATATTTTTATTATTTTATCATTTTATGTAAAAAGGTGATTATTATAATTAATCTAAATAAAAAAAAGGTAATTACTGTTAATAGAGGGATTGCAATATCTCTAATTTAAAGATATCCTTTAAATGGGTTGAGTAAAATTGTGTAAATATTTTGGAGGAAAATGAATTATGAGCTTTTATATAGAAGCACAGTTGATTAAGAATTTAAATAGTAATTCATCTGAAAATAAAAAAAGAAATTTTGAAGTAACTTTTTCAAATTATACAGAAGATGACAAGAAAATAGAGCAAATTATTTCTAAAGGATTGAATAGCTTTCAGAAAAGAAATAGTACGGTTCGAATTGATGATGGATTTATAGAATTTTTTGAAAATAACTCGGTGAAATTAAATCTTGAATGTTCGTTTATCCACGTAATAAATGATAGAGAGCTAGAGCATTTAAGACAGGAGCTTATTACTGTTTTTCAGCCTTCAGAAAATAGTCAGGCTGCTGTACCCGCTGTTATTCCAACAAATCAGCCTGCTTTGACACCAAATCTTGCATTGGAAGTTGAGGAGATGAAGCAGGATCTCGAAGCGGCATTTGTCTCAACCGTTAACTCAAATATCAAAAGCTTCCAACATGAGTTAAGAAAAGAACTTAATGCTCAATTAGATGGTTTTCGAACTGAGATAACAAATGAAATGACCAGAATGTTAGTTGACATTAAAAATGAGACAGAAAAAAGCAGCGCTATTTTAAGTGACGATTTGTTGATGTCTCAGGAAACAAATGTTGAACTGATTCAAACAGAAATAAGACAACTCTCTCAAAAGGATAAAGGAAACTATTCCAAATTGAAGAAAAAACTAGAAAAGCTGGAGTCTGTAATTTCTTCACAGGGAATACAGAATGAAGGCTTGAAACAGTCTCTGATTAATGCGTATACGGAAACAGCAGATGATAATGAAGAAAAACTTGCATTTTTTAAAGATCAGATATCAAGCGAAATAGAAGAAAATAATCTTATTCTTAGTGAAGAACTGCAGCAAACAGAAAAAAAATTTAATGAGCAGCTGACAACAGAGACAAGAGAAATTAAGAAGAGGATTCAACAAGTTAACTTGCTTGTAACAGAAGCAAATGATTCTTCAGCAGATGCCATTGAATCTGCTGAGCTTGAGAAACATTTTTCAGCACTGACAAAACTGATCAGAGAAAGAGAAGGACAGACAAACGCAATTTTAACAACGATTCAAGAGCACAGCATTCATTTGGAAAAACGAATTGATGAAGTGAACAAACGGTCTGCCAAATTGGATCATATAGAAGAGTCTGTTTCAAAAGTAGTTTTTGATTATCAGAAGGAGAGTCAAAAGGTTTCAAAAATTGTTGAAAATCTTCTTCTTTCAACTGATGGTGAGCTCAAAATGACTAATCTACTGGATGCTATCAAAGAGAATAAAACAGAATGGTCTTCATTGTATACAGGTATTGAACAAAATCATGAAGAACTAAATAAAAAGATAACTCAGCTTGAACAAAATATACACGAAATTCAGAAAAATATGAGCCAGATTGGCACTTCTGTTTCAAGGTATAATGACGAGCATAATAAAACAGTAACGGTCATAGATAAGCTTCTGAAAGAACAAAAAGCAGACATGAAAGCATTACTTCTAAACGACCAATCAAATACAAATAACAAACCACACATTGAAAAAATAGACATCCAGGCTCCTGTTGAAGAAACGAAAAAGCCTGAGCGAAAGATAGAAGCAACAAAGAGGGAAGAGCCTGAAAAGAAACAAGTCCAACACAATGAACCACAAAAAATAGAAGCTAAAGTGGAAGTACAAAAGCAGGAAGAACCTAAAAAAGTAAAACCTAATGCTGAATTACCAAAAAACACGGAACAAAAAACAGTTGATACTGCACCTGAGGGGAATGTTGCTGAAAGTCAGAAACTAGCAAAAACAGAGCCTGTAAAAAAAGAAGAAATAAAAGTATCCGTTATTGCTCCTGAAACTAAGTCAGCTGTTGAAAAGGTTGTGGCACAGTCCCAAAGTAATTCAACGGAAAAGAACGAAAAATCTGCAGAGAAACCAGGTCAGCCCAGCGCATTAAAAACAGCTGTCATGAAAGAGATCAATAATGCTGAGAAGAAAAGACTCTCAGTCAATAGAAATCAAGTTAATCCCCTGATAGATCATTACGATAAGGCAACAGATCTATTTGCGGAATCCTATACACTTCAAGGTGCAAATAAAATGTTGAAAAAGAATAAGTCTGACTACCGGGAAGCAATTATGAATGCAAATTATATTGAATATCGCTGGACTAGTATACAGCCTGATTCATACCTGTTTGAGAAATATAAGCTCAATGATTTCTTAAAAGAGGTTCAGCAGCTTCCGGAATTTTTATCACAATTGAATGCTGAAAGTAAAAAGGAATCCAGATTCAATCAAAACGTTATAAAGATAAAAAATTCTGTTTGGCAGAAACTTTCTGGATATCTTTGGCTAAGCATTTATCTTGAGAAGATCCTTGCTTTGGAAACACCACATGAGTAAATAATTAACTGCTTATAACGATTGAACCGGGACTGAATGGCGTCTCGGTTTTTTACTTTCTTATACAACCCTGAATTGTCAATTAGATGCTGAAAAGTGATATATCCTAGAAAATCAATAACTATCAATCCTTCATCCATTCACCAAGTATTAACTTATTTATTAGCTAAATCATGAAAACTGTGCTATATTATTTTGTTACACTTATTTAACGTGTCTTTTGAAAAGGGGAATGGTTATGTCAGATGAACAAAAGCTGGAAGAGAATTATTTGAAGGAAGTATACGATGAATTGACTGCATCTCATGAAGAGCTTAGTAATAAAGTTAAAAAATCAACAGAAGAAGGACGTTCGGCACTTCAGACAATAGACGAGGATGTTCGTTTAAATCATGATAATATATCAGATAATCTGGAGACCTATGCTATGCTTGAAATGAAGAACAGAGAAATCGATCAAATGAACATTCGTATAAAAACTGCCGAAATAGAGTTGAAAAAAGTTACCTCATTATTAGATTCACCTTATTTTGGAAAAATAAATGTTGATTTTTTAGATGAAGAGCCAGCAATGGATTTTTATATCGGCATCAGTAATTTTACTAATAAAGATGGAGAAATTCGTATATATGACTGGCGTTCTCCAGTTTCAGAACTTTTTTATAATAATAAGCTGGGTAGTTCAACATACATTGCAAATGGGAACTCCATTCATGTATCTATTAATAATCGTAGACAATTCATTATTGAAGAGGATCGGCTGATTAAATTCTTTGACACCTCAATTGCCATTCAGGATGATATTTTGTTGGAGGCGCTGGAACGAGATTCACAAAGCCTGATGAGAGATATTACCTCGACAATTCAAAAAGAACAGAATGTTATTATTAGGGACACGGAGAATCCAATTATATTAGTAAATGGGATTGCCGGCAGCGGGAAAACATCAACGATTATGCAAAGAATCGCTTATTTACTGTATCTTCTGCAAAAAAAAATTACCTCTGATGATATACTAATTCTATCTCCAAACCATCAATTTATTCAATATGTTTCAGATGTGCTGCCTTCTCTTGGGGAGAAAAATCCTTTGAATTTAACGATGATTCAGTTTGTTCAGAAATATAGTAATATCCCCTTAAATCTGGAAGAGGAGGAGCAATATTTTTCCAGAATCAATAAGAATAAGGTTGACGAACAGACAAAAATTTTAAGAGAAAAAAAGTTTGTAGATTATCTTAGAGGTTCAGATGAACTACTGCTTTCAAATTTAGATTTCTTCAAAGAAATTCGATTTAAAGGCAAAGTAATCATTACCAAAGAAAAGATTCTAGAAATCTATCATTCTACACCTGATTATCCTCAGTTGATAGATAAGCTGCAGGCAACTAAAAAACGATTAAGCAGTTATTGGGAGAGCCAGCTTACGACTCAGGCTAAAAGCAAACGAATACAAAGCCAGATTTTATCTCTTACAGAAGATGTGCAAAAGAAATACTTTGGGGAACTTATTGCTGATGATTCCGAAGCGGGTGTTATTCGATATGGAAGAACACTGCTAAGAAAAAAATATCAGCGAATTACCAAAGCTATTCAACAGATTCAGTGGATAGACAATCAAAAAATGCTGTATTTGATTTATTCGGCATATACTGAAAAGAATGATTATTCTTCTGCTGATCAAAAGTCGCTGGATGAAGCAGTTATTCTGATGATGATCTCTCAAATCTTTATTGAAAAGATAAATCTGCCTAAAATGAACTTTGTATTAATTGATGAAGTTCAAGACTATACTCCCGCTCAGCTTTCCTTGTTAATTGATTTGTTTCCTCATACAGCATTTACAATGGTAGGCGACGAGAATCAGGCGATTTTCAATTCATCCATTGATTTTACTAATATTATCCGACTATTCAAGGAGAAAAATCAGGATGTAAAACAGTATAATTTATTGAGCAGCTATCGATCAAGCGGAGCAATTACAAAAACATTTAGACAGCTGGTTACAAATGATGAGAAGATGGAAATTATTCCTATCCGACCTGATGGAGATCAGCCAAAGCTGTTTAAATTCACTCAGCAAACTGACTTACTCAGTATCTTGGAAAGAATTTTTTCTGAGTTATCTGGAAGCCTCACGATTATTACTAAATCAGAATCAGAGGCAAAAGAAGTTGCTGGGCTCATGAAAAAAAACTTTACAGAAGGAAATAATCAATTTCAGGTGCTGCCCATCAGTCTATCTAAAGGACTGGAATTTGATCAAGTACTGATTTACGATGTTTCAAGCAGCAACTATCACACAGATCGAGATAAAAAGATTCTATATACGAGCATATCAAGAGCCATGCAGAAGCTGTTCATCACTTATAAAGGGGAGAAAAGTCCTTTTATCCCAGAATTTAGTGAATAGATTTGATGGAATACAAATAAACCAGCTGGGAAATTAAATTACTCCGCTGGTTTTAATTTTTATTATTTCTTACTTGAAAATAGCAGAAGATCGTATTTCTTTTTCTGAGATTATGGAATAATAATAAACAAGTATTATAATTGTTTTACTGTATAATATTTTTAAATAAAAGAGTCCGTAATCGGAGCCGACAGCGTGATTCGGAAGCAGAGATAATGAATAATAGCCAACAATGTGTCCCTACGTAAAGATAAGCTTTGCTGACGAGGAAGAATAATATGAATTTTGTAAACAAGAATATACTGGGCAGAAGATTAGAGAAAGTTTGTCCCAAAAACGATTATTGAAGATAACATCAATTCTCTTAAAAATAAAGGGGGACTATCTCTTCCTTTACAGAATATGAGATTACGTAGATAATCAAATTATTAGTACTGATTATTTAAGCAACTATTCTGAAAGAGGTAATAGAAGTCAGTATTTATTCTAGCACTCTTCTAAAAATAAAATTGAAATAAGTAAACCAAGCCTATTCCAATTATCTGATGGAAACAAAGCCCATAATTTTTTTGAATCCAGAAAGAATATTGGTAAAGTGCTTCTTGTACTCTAACAAAAAATATAAATGAGGTGACTATAAGATGAACCAGTTAACCGAAATACAAAAACTTCAGGATTCTATTTTTGTAAAAAAAGAAGAAGGAACTGAAGTGAACTATTTTCTGTATCCAGAGTTTGAAGTACACAAAAATGTTCTTCCTTCCAGAGCTATTCAGGAATGGCATGCGCATACTGTTGTTGAAGAAGTCATCGTCGGCATAGAAGGAATATTTCATGTGGAATCTGTTGAGAATCAGAGAATTTCAATTTTAGAAGTGAACAAAGGTGACGTAGTTCGTGTTAATAACAGTATCCATCGTTTAACAAACAGAAATAATGAAGCAGCTGAATTTCTTGTGTTTCGTTTTGTTAAAACAGATGAGGATCAGTCTGAAATGATTAAGCAGGATAAAACTGTATATAGCAAGGAACAGGTCAAGCAACTGGTTAAAAATGATAAACAAGCATTAATTTAGGAAGGTAAGCTTTTGGATTTCTATTGATTATTTTGCGCAGAAATTTCAAAAAATGAAGAGCATCAGTTGTTGGTAACGAACTTTGACAGCTCTTCTATGAAAAAAATTTTTGATTCTTTAATAAAACACTTTTCCCGAAAAAATTGTGGAAAAAGTGCTTTTAGTTTATAGGGTATATTCATCTATTAATCAAGGATTTTACAAAAATGGTCTTACCTGATTTCTATTTTCAGGATGCCTTTCAATTTCTCGTTCAGAAATTTCTCCGATGATATCTCGGAGTGTGATTTTTTTCATCTCATTTTCAACAGATTGCTGGAGCAAATCGTATTTCTCCAAGAGGACGTCTTGAATATTCCCTCCAACAATACAGCCGGGAGCAGTTTTGGTATCGACATGGAAGAGGTCAGAATGACTTTCCACACTTCTATAAATATCATAAAAGCTGATCTTTTCAGGCTTTCGGGATAGCTTTGGGACCGCTTTTCCACTATGACTGATAATCAAACCTGATTTTTTTAGCTGACTCATAATTTTTCTGACAGAAACCGCATTTGTTTCCACACTGGCCGCAATAACTTCACTTGATAGATCTGTTCCTTTAAATATTTCTATATACGCCAAAATATGTATGGCATCACTAAATTTCACTGAATATTTCATCAGACTTCTCCTTTCCGGATTTTTCTCTTGATTTATAGTACCACATATTATAGAATAAACCTGTAATTTTAAAAAGAACAGGATTGAGATTGGAGGAATAAGAATGAATTATTTAATCACAGGTGTAACAGGAGAATTAGGCGGACATGTTTTAACGTATTTGAAAGAATTAGTTCCCAAGGAAAACATCTATGGTCTGGCAAGAAATCCAAAGAAAGCAGAAACCTTAAAAGCTAAGGGTTTTAAGGTACGCTTAGCAGATTATGAAAATCAAGAAGCTTTGTCAGAAGCATTGGAAGGGATTGATCGGTTACTGCTGATTTCAGGAGCTCCTGGCAATCGACAGCAGGAGCATAAAAATGTTATTGATGCCGCAAAAAAGGCCGGAATTGAATTTATCGCCTATACAAGTTTGGCAAACGCCATGAATGCAAACAGCCAGCTCGCTGAAGATCACGCCTACACAGAAAGGGTGATCAAAAAATCAGGACTGAAGCATACGATTCTTCGGAATAACTGGTATCTTGAAAATGAACTTCCTGTTATTGGGGCTGCATTATCTAGTGGAAAATTTGTTTATAGTGCTGGAGAAGGAAAAGTCGGCTGGGCTTTGCGTCGGGAGTATGGAGAGGCAGCCGCAATTGTTTTATCAGGAAAAACAGAATATCCTGAAATTTTGGAGCTGTCAGGAACGCCTGTTGATTATAGAGAACTGGCGAGAGCTGTTAAAGAAGCCTCCGGAAAAGATTTTGATGTGTCGAATGGAGGAGACAACGAATTTATCGAAAATCTTACCGCAAGTGGTTTGCCGGAGAAAGCAGCTGAGGTGTTTCTGAGTTTCCAACACGATATTAAAAATAAGAAACTTGATGTATCTTCAGATGATTTTGAAAAAGTGCTAGATAGACCATTAACACCATTGGCAGCAGCTGTAAAGGAACTTTTGGACTGAATAAATAAAAAAGGCTAAAAGCTTTGATTTTGGAATTGGTCCTAACAGACTGGGCATATCCCTTCAATCAAAGCTTTTTCCTGCATTAAAACATAATAATATTATATGAGCAGCAATAAAAAGAAAATAATCGATTGGTAAATACAGTAACAATTTTATCAGATGGACATTTCATGTTATTATTAGTGGAAATAGAAAAATGTTACATCAAAAAATACTAAATTATACAAAAGAGAGGTGGGTTTAATGAAACTGGCAGAAGGACTATTGCTGCGTTCAGAATACCAGCAAAAACTCGAAGGCATCCAACAACGAATTTTAAAGAATCTGAAAGTTCAAGAAGGGGACGAGCCCGGAGAGTATCCAGAAACATTACTGAAAGAATATTCAAAAATAAATGAGGAGCTGAGCTTTTTGGTTACTCAGATTAATGCATGTAATCAGCAGAAAATACTGGATGATGGCCGAACGATATCAGAAGCATTGATCGCTCGAGAAGAAATGGTTCGTAAGAGAAAATTATTGGTATTGATTCAATCAACTGCCACAGATTCAAATTTTAGAAGGACAAGAGCAGAAATAAAAATTAAAACAACAGTAAATATTTCAAGGCTTCAAAGAGAGATTGATCACTTATCCAAAGAATTCAGAAAACTGGATACACTTATCAGAAAAACAAATTGGTCAGTTGATCTGTAATGCAGTAGTCCGTCGGCAGTTCATTTTCACTGAACGCACAAACTTATAGTAAACTGGTAGGACATACATTTACTTGTGAACAATTTAACTATTATAGATCAAAAGATCAAAGAAAATCTGTAAATGCGGATTTTATACTTATGTAGATATTATTAACAGAAAAGAGGAAACAAAAATGACTAAGCCAAGAATTTATACCATGAGTTTCGCCAGCGTTTACCCTTTATACATTACAAAAGCAGAGCGTAAAGATCGTACCAAAGAAGAAGTAGACCAAATTATTTACTGGCTGACTGGCTATAACGAAGCTGGCTTAAAAAAACAGATTGATACCAATATTGATTTTGAAACATTTTTCAATGAAGCACCTAAACTTAATCCTGATCGATCGTTGATAAAAGGAGTTGTTTGCGGTGTTAGAGTAGAGGAAATTGAAGAGCCGCTTATGCAGGAAATCCGTTACTTGGATAAATTAATTGATGAACTGGCTAAAGGAAAAAAATTGGAGAAAATTTTGCGCAGTTGAATATGTCTGAGCTATTAGGCTTGAAAAACTGAATAATTCAAAAAACACTCGGATATGATATCGGGTGTTTTTTAATATGGACGATACTGAATTTTATTGAGATAATAAACATAATTAATGAATGAGCAGCATTTTTACTTATCTTATTATTAATGAGATGAAAGCTAAAATATTTTGTAAAGGTTAGTGAGAAGTTCTATTATTTTTGAAGGAGCAGTATAATTTGAAAAGGGGAAGTATTTTCTATGGGGAAAAATGAGTTGTTTTACGATCGCTTAATTGAAGCATTCACTTCGGTTGGGAAAGTGCAAAAAGATATCAAGGCGGCTTATGTTATCGGTTCGAGAGCTAAAAAGGAGCAGCTTACTGATCAATGGTCTGACTTGGATTTGTTAATTTATACAGAGGAGCCTGAAAAATATTTGGAAACACCAAAGTTTATTTCTCAATTTGGGACGATTTGGAGTTCCATTAAGGTTAAGACAATGAATGATGAGCAGAAACGTCTGACTCTTTTTGACGGTGGCTATCAGGTTGATATTGTGGTAAAAACCAATAAGGAATATGCGGAACAGGTTAAATCAGAAAAAGTGCCCGAAATGTTTAATCAAGGTGTTCAATTAATTGTAAACAATGCTGGGAATGGGGAACAGCTACTGCCGAATCAAGAAAATCAACTAGAGAAAATACCTTTGACAGAAGAAAATTTTGAACAGTTAAATCAGCTTTTCTGGTTTATGACCCTGTCTATCAGCAAACAATTGCTGATAGAGGAAAACTGGGCGGTTAAAGCTAAAGAACAAGCATATAAGAATGTCACATTTCAAATGATCGAATGGTACGAACTTTCTCTTAAGGACAAGAATGTTGAAGAAAAAAGCAGCGGCAGATTCATCAATGAATGGACAGAACCCTCTGTTTACAAGGCTCTTTTCAATGTTTTAGGGCAGTTTGGAATGGAAAATAACTGGGAGGCATTGCAACAATCCATTGATTTGTTTTTGAATCTGTCAGAGCCTTTGCAGAAGCTTACCGGGTTTATTATTTCTGATGATCTGCAATTGAAAGTTACAGACTGGATTGAAACCAATAAAGGGTTGAAGCAGTCAGAGAGCAGCTAAGGTGAGAGTTTATTAAAATGGCCAATATTCTCTAACTGTCACAGGAGCAAGTAAAAGAAATGACTGCATAAAACGAGATTAAAGATAGTTTGAGTTTATCTGCATTGCTGCTGCTTTTCTCAAGAAGCTTAACAATTGATTAATGCTGGATAATCAGAGAAAATCATTAATCAAACCAAGTTGTTTTAACAGGGTTTAGTGAAAGTGGGGTATGATTGATTTCAAGGAATGATATATAATAATTGAGAATTTTTATACAAAAAAAGTTTAATTAAATATATTGTAAAGGATGGCGACAAGTGCAGCTCACTTTTAGATCAGCAAAATTAAATGATTTAGATAGAATTATGGAAATTGAACAGTCAGGTTTCTCACCAGAGGAAGCAGCAACAAGAAAAGCGATGAAAGAAAGAATTCAAGTCATTCCAGATAGTTTTATTGTTGCCACTGATCCACGAAACAAACTTTTGGGCTATGTTGTAGGTCCGGTTATTAATGAACGATGTTTGTACGATGACCTATTCAAAAAAACTGTTTTGAATCCTCAAACAGGCGGATATCAGTCAATTCTAAGTCTTGCAGTTGCTCCAGAATATTATAGGCATGGTATTGCAGGGAAATTGCTGAAAAAATTATCAGAAGAAGCAAAAGACCATAAAAGAAAAGGGATTACGCTAACTTGTTTGGAGGAACTGATCCCTTTTTATGAAAAAAACGGGTATAAAATTGAAGGGATCTCTAGTTCACAACACGCCGGAGAAACTTGGTATGATATGATTTTAGATTTTTAGAAAAACTCTGAAAAAGGGAGTACGAAAAGATGTTAAGTAAAAGATTGAAAATTAGAAGATTTGAATCAGAGGATTTAGCAGATGTTCACGACTACTTATCTGATGATGTGGTGGTAAAATATGAGCCATATGCTGTACATACTTATGATGAAAGTCATAGAGCTTTGAAAAAAATGAGTCATTCAGCAAATTTTTGGGCTATTTGTCTCAAAGAAACCGGTCAAGTAATCGGACAGATTTATCTTTCCGAGCAAGAGCAAAATAGCTGGGAACTTGGCTATGTTTTTAACCGAAAATTTCAAAAGCAGGGATATGCAAGTGAAGCAGTATCCATCTTGCTGGATGATGTTTTTAACAATCAGGGAGCACATCGAATTTCAGCAATGTGCAATCCTGAAAATGAAAACTCATGGAAGCTTCTGGAAAGAGCAGGCTTTAGAAAAGAAGGCCATCTTCTCAAGAACGTGTATTTTAACAGAGCAGTAAATGGTGATCCGCTATGGCAAGATACGTATCTTTATGGAATGTTGAAAAATGATTTTATTCACAATAATTATCAAAATCAAGGATTATCCGATTTTTAAGAATAAATTTTTTAAGGAGTACGAATGAATATTTTAGTAATTAATGGACACCCAGATAAAGAAAGCTTTTGCACCGCAATTACTGAGCAATATTTATCATCTTTAGATACAGCTAAACACACGGTTAAAAGTATTCACCTGTATAAAATGAGCTTCGATCCTGTATTAAGGCTTGGGTACAGAGAACGGATGGCTGTCGATCGATCTATTGAATACTCACAGGAGCTATTGCTGTGGGCAGATCATCTGGTCTTTATTTACCCTATTTGGTGGAGTTCAATGCCCAGTTTAATGAAGGGATGGATCGATAGAGTATTCACTCCAGGTATTGCCTATTCTTCAAATAATAAAGGCTCTTTCCTTTTAAACTTTTTAACGGGTAGACAATTTAAAAAATATCTGAAAGGAAAAACTGCTGAAATCATCACAACCTCTATGGCTCCAAACTGGTGGTATAAAATATTTAGCGGTTTTTTAAGTGTCCCTGACAGTTATGGTGTAGCTGTACTGAAAAATGCGGTATTGAATCATTGTGGGATAAAGACGAAGAAAGTTATGGTCTTGGGAGAAATGGGAAGAGAAACGAACACGTTGGAAATAAGAGAAAAATTTCTGGGAAAAGTCAGCCAGCGAGCATTTTCATAAGATAGGCGATATTGTTGAACAATATTATAAGCTAGGCTATTTCAATAATGATTCATTAGAATCTGCTATCAAGAAAATGGAGGCTGATCTAGAGACAACAATAGGAATTACTTTACAGCACAATGAAAATGAGGCAGAAGAAAATTCCTAGAGTTAAGCCACCAGTGTTACAGCTTATGCTACGCTTGCTGAACCATACGTATTTCACAACTTTGATCGTTCTGTATGTGGGAGCTCCTATACACCGCCTGTATATCCATAAACCCACGGAAGGTTGACGTATGAATAATAATAGCTTGAACCAAATCCGCCCCTTGTATTCATGCTGTAAATTGGAGAATGTCCAGAAGCGATCACATAGGAAGTATGACCCAACCAGTTTTTTAATAATAATCAAACCGCTTTTCTCTGCTTAAAGGACTTTATATAATATATGCTTTTTAAACCATTTTAGAATTTATTATTTTATGATATAATCATTTCAAAATGTAAAGTAAGGTGTGATTGGTTTGTGGATTACTAACAGTAAAGAAATGGTCAATTTATTTTTTATTGAATTGTCCTTTATTGTTATCATCGGAATACTCATATTTTCGATTTTAGGCAAAAGAAAAAAGGCTCAATATTCTTGGGACAAGAAAAGAGGGGCAAATGTTTTTCTTGTTTCAATTGCTATTCTTCTTCTTATTGTACTAGCTATCTTTATAGGTATTTATTTATACGATAGGAATACTATTAGATTTTAAGTATGAGCATATGTTCCACCAGTTAGGTGCAAAAATGTGGGTAGCCGTGTCTTAGGAGGGTAGGCAATGAAAAGCTTGATTACCACTTGGCATTAAAATGATTCAATAAACATTGAAAGGTGGTTTTGTATGGGCATTGAAGATAGGGATTATTACAGAAAGCGATACTCGAATAAGAGCGTGAAGAACTCAAAGAAAAGCAATAGTTTTTTGCTACTTGGTGTTTTGTTGGCTGTTGCTGCGACTACTGCTCTTATATATTTTTTCATCTGACAACCAAAAAGACTTGAACATTCTAATATGCTACCCCTGTCTAGGACACTTAATTATTTCAGTGTCCTAGACAGGGGTATTAGTTATAGGAAAAAGAAGAATGAAACTGACGAGAGAACAACGGCTCGCTTGTTGAAATGCTGATAGAAAATGATATGGTAATCCGAAAAAGCGAAGGGAAGGAGCTATAATCATGAATATTTTACTTATTACGCTACTTGCAGTTTTTCGATTGTAATCATAATGTATGCATATATCATTATTTCGTATATGAAGTTATAGAATGTTAAAAATATATTTTAATTTACTAAAAATATTTAAAGGTGGTAGTATTTTGGCATGTCTTAGATTTAACAGAAGAAAAGAAACTCCCCAACAATACCATGCTCGGAGAAAAAGAGAAACTATATTGATACTTGTAATTATGGTTATAGGTTCTCTAGTGCACTTCATAAGCTGGCTATTTCAATAGAGATTTAAGTCGAAAACACAGCACTCAGAGGTTCAAAACAGGTACGAAACAAGCACAAAAGAACTTTGAATAATATATATTATGTAAACTAGAAAAAAAGAAAATCAGATACCGCTGTACTGGCTTGCTACCTGCAGTTTTTCGGCTCTATAAAAAATGGGGCTGCCAAAAGTATTTTTACTTTCATCAGTCCCATGTTCATTTTTAGATAAAAAACATATTGTTTATTGTAGCCTGTCTATACTCCCTTCATTAAGATATGGTTTGACAAATTTATAAATATTCTTTCCCGGCTCTCCGTAAGTTTGGACAAGCTCGTTATGTATGTCCGATACTTTTTTATTTTTCCCTTTGACTATTTTAACGACGCTTGCGAAGGATTTTTGATAAATACTAGGGAATTCTTGTTTAAATTTCTTTTCAAATTCAGTAAGTTCACTACTCTTTTGGGAAACTGACTCTCTTTTTATTTTGATAGTGATATTCATTTTTTTCCAAAAATTAACGACAAAATTATACCCACAATCATTACTAACAATCGTAAATTTTTGTTTTTCTTTTGTTTCCTTTGCGATTAAATAGCCCAAGTAGCTGCTTAACTGAAAGTCTAGTGCGTTTTGTCCAGAATTAACTTTAATAAGATACCAATCAGCTGGTGCTATTGCTTCTAGTTGATCCAATGATATTTTCTGGCATTTATCTGTATAAAAAATATAAATTTTGTCTTGAACAGTAAGTTCTCCAATTAATTCATGGAAAGTCGCAGAGACATTTTCAAAATCAATTAGATAGTTCATATAAAATCACCTCATATAGAAAAGTATGTTTTAAAAACAGCACTTTAAGTATATCACACAATTTCTAGAGATATTTCATATTTATATAGTTTTTATATCTTTTCTCGTTCCGTATATGTTCTTTGAAACTAAAATTCCTCTATAGTGAATTCAGAATTGCTGAAAAATAATGGCTTACAAGTAAAGTATTAAGACTGTGATAAAACTTCTCAATTAACTGGCACATATCCGCTTTCTTCAACAAGTCGTTGTCCTTGATTGGTGAGCAGCCAATCCAATAATTTTTGTGTATTCTCATTGGCTGTTCCGGCAGTAATCCCATAGACCTCTACTGTAAATGGATAACTTCCGTCTTGAATATTTTCTTTCGAAGGTTCGATTCCATCCACTGCCAGGAGCTTAATTCCTTTATCCGATTTCATATCTGTTGCATAAAAGCGGAATGAATAGCCGACTGCAGACGAATAGTTTCTATAAGCAGCAACTCCACTGATAATACTGCCCATTCCCGCAGCGTATTCTTCTTTCATCGGAGCAGGTAGTTCTTGTCCCTCCATTACTTTTGTCAGCATAGTTGTCTGGCTGCCAGAATTTTCCGGACGTTGAAAAGCTAAGATTTTTTCGTTTAGTCCACCAATTTCTTTCCAGTTGGTTATTTTTTTCAAGTAAATATCCTGAATTTGACTCACAGAGAGCCCATCAATTGGATTCTCCTCATTTACAAAGAAAATAAAGGCTTCTTTAGCAATCGGTGTTAATACTAGTTCTATCCCCTGCTCTTCTGCCAATCTCAAATGTTCTTTTGACGGCTGAGCGGCAAAAATAATGTCTGTTTCTCCGTTGATCAAACGAGTATATGCTTCGCTTGTTTTAGAACATCTGACATAATCCCAGATGCTTTCTTTAATTATCCCACGATAGACAAATTCAGAAATGGCAGAATAAACAGGAAATGCTGCTGTAGCTCCATCTAGTTTGGGATAATCACTGTCTATAATCAGTTCAGGTTCTTCGGCAAGTCTGGCGATATCAGATTCTTCGTTGAATGGAGCATAATCATAAATATTAATTTCATCAGATATTTGAGTTACTGTATAATCTTGTTCAAGAAAAATCGTCTTTTTCCTATAGCTTTGATAAAAAGGAAGTGCCAATAACAGAGCTGCCATGAGAATCAATGAATATGCTGATCCTGTCCAGCGGCTTTTATTGCCCTTTTTCCAAGTGAAAATGGAGACCAGTACAACAACGATTGAATAGGTAATGAGAATCATAAATGGAAAAAAAGAATAATCCCCTGCAAATGAAAAAAGAAAATTAGGGACTAAAAAGGGAAATGTTAAGAACATAGCATTACTGATGTAACTACTGTCATAGCTGTAGCCGCCAAGTACCAGTGAAACTGACCAGACTACTAAGTAATAGCCTGAAACTAGAAGAAATGGTAAATATTTTTGTGTAAAAGTTTCAGGAAACACTGTTTTTTCAGTAAACCTATACCAAAGAAATACCAACAAGGCTACTCCTGCTATCAATAAAATAGGGAAAAATATCCATAAAATGATACTGAGATCAATAATCAGCGGAGTGAGAATTCCTCCATATACCAAGACTTTCGTATAATATCTTTTATTTTCCATTTTATATTCCTCACAATCAATTTCTTTTATTCAAGTATAATGGTTATTTTTTATCATTACCAGAGTAATTCAGCCTAAAAAAACTACTGCCTATTTGTCCAAGTTTCTCAGGGCAAACAAACAGCAGTCTTTCTAATTATTCATCGAAATCTCGTAATTGATCTTCTGCAGGAGCCATATGCGTATGATAGTTATCAATTTTGAAATTTAAACGATCCAGTGCTTCCTGCAATATCTGTATTCGATTTTCCAGGATTTCTTTCTGATCATCCAAAAGGCTCAGCCTGGCAGGAACCGTTCTCTTCCCTTCTTTAAACAAGGTCAGATATTCTATGAGTGCTTCGATAGAAATGCCAGCATTGCGCATTTGTCTGCTGAAAAAAATCCAACGCAAGTCTTCATCATCAAATATTCTGATCCCGACCTCACTTCTTTTAACTGGCGGAATCAGTCCAATTCGTTCGTAGTATCGAATGGTGTCTGCAGAAACACCTGTCGCCTCACTTGCTGCTTTAATGTTCATAATGATCGCCTCCTTATTTATATCGGACGACAAACTTCAACTAATTTGAATGACTCAGCCTCTGATTCATACTCATATTTCAAAATCATACAGTTAGGAAATCCCCCTTTCAATATTTCTGAAGGGTCCTGCCAATGACTTAAAAAGTGCAAGCAGGCACCTGCATGTGAAACAGCCAGTACATTTTGATGATCTCCTTTTCGCATAATATCCTGACAGGTTTTAACCAAACGTTTTCTCACTTGCTCTCTTGATTCCCCGCCATACTGAAGGAAGAAGGTACTCTTGTCTTCTGGATTTAAGTCTTCACTTTCTCCTTCAAATGTTCCAAAGTCCATCTCCTTTAATCCTTTTATTCTAGTGTAATTCAGCTGATTATGTGTGACAATCTCCAGCGTATCGCATGCTCTTTCAGATGTAGAGCTGTAAGCATGATCGATTGTAATGCCATCAAAATAGCGACTGGCTTCCTCTGCCTGCTTAATTCCTTCTTCTGTTAATGGAGAGTCGCACGCTCCCTGTATTTTTCTTCTCACATTAAACAATGTTTGCCCATGCCTCATCATATAGAATGTTTTCTTCAAAAAATTTCCTCCCAACATTTTTTCTCATTGTTATCTATTTACAGTTTACTTCTTGAAGCTCACTCTAAGTCAATCATTTAAATGTACGAATTTGCTTTGGGCTATTTTCTTCAAACAATTCTATTTCCTATACAGGACTTAAATACTTTGTCAAAAGAAGAGCTGCTAAAAACACAAAAAGAAGCTGCCCTAAATTATGATTTAGGTATTGTACTAATGAACATATCAGTAGTCCTTCTAATCATTTTTGTATTTATTTACTTGTTTTTGTATATAAAAAATAAGTAAAAATATTTTTTATGATAAAGAAATTACTCAAGAAAAATATTTTTACTCAGCAACCTACAAAAACCAAACCAACTTTGCAACAGCAATTAACAGTGATTTATTAGCTTATCAAGGTTTATTGTGATGTTTAGACTATAGTTAATCTTTAAAATCTGTCGTCTCTTCGTTGTTTCATCTCTTTATCCAATTTCTTCTGTGCCTTCTTAGCTCCTCTGTCCAAATCTTTTCGCAGTTTGCGGGCAGCAAATGACTCAAAGAGCGAATCAAGATCATAGCCAGATGGATAAAGTTCCTCTGCAGTACGAAGCAAGGTTAATCTTCGCAGAGGAACTTCAATCATTTCTTTGTCTACATAAACAAGTCCATTGTACTCATTTTCTGTTTCAAAATACAGACCGATTTTCTGTGAATCATTCAAGCATACCCGATCACCTTTTGAAAATTCATAATTCGCAGCTTGGGTAACTGATTCAGTTTTTACCTTTGTGACAGAATGAAACGCTTGTTTGCTTCGATTATAAGAACGATTTTTTAGATACTCGGTCGCCTGAGTTAGTACACGAGCATTTATCTTCATTTTTTCAGCAATCCAAAATGCATGACTCTCTCCTGTTTCTCCTAGTAACAACTTATATTTAGGCGTTAATGTATCCGTTTCAAAGGCCATCCCTGCGGTAGTAAAGTCCTCATGCTGAAGAGCAAATTCTTTTATTTCTCCGAAATGGGTTGTTGCTATTACCAGGCTTCCTTTTCTATACATTTCTTCCATTAAAGCGATACCAAGTGCTGCTCCTTCATTAGGATCTGTCCCGCTTCCTATTTCATCCAGAAGCACCAAGGTATGACGATTTACCTGTTTTAAAACATCAGACAGATTCTGCATATGACCAGAAAATGTACTTAAAGAATTTTCAAGACTCTGCTGATCACCGATATCAATAAAAATATTATCGAATACAGCTATATCTGTCCCCTCTTCATTTGCGATCAAGATGCCAAACATCGTCATCAATGACACTAAAGCAACAGTCTTCAAAACAAGCGTTTTTCCTCCCGCATTCGCACCGGTAATAATTAATGCCCGGTTATCCACTCCCAAATCCAGAGTCAAAGGTATCGGATCTGTTAACAGCGGATG
The DNA here is from genome assembly GCF_020567625.1 of Enterococcus sp. BWT-B8. NCBI lineage: Bacteria > Bacillati > Bacillota > Bacilli > Lactobacillales > Enterococcaceae > Enterococcus > Enterococcus sp. BWT-B8. The sequence goes on from NZ_JAJDJV010000001.1 coordinate 259,452, forward strand.
TGTCACATTCTTTAAAATGATTCGTTCTTCCTTATTAATCAGAGGCTTCTTTCCATTAATTGAACGACTGTATTTTCCTCTGGAGAAAATGATTTCCAGTTCAGTAACAACGTCCATACAATAACTGATTGTTTCCATTTGTTCGCCAATCAGACCTGTCAGATACGCCAGCAGCTGATATACTTCACCTACTTCTGCTGCACGTTCCATAATCAGCAAATCATTGTATTTTCTGACAGTATCCGGCTCAATAAAAACGGTAGTTCCTTTTGAGGACTGATCAATAATTGTACCGGACACCTGTTGCTTGAATTCGATTTTGACAGGTACAGTATAGCGTTCATCCTTCATCAGAATCAGACGATCCTGCAGCTTTTTCTGATTTTGCCCGTTAGCCATAAACTTACGCAATCGCTGATCTATTTCTTTTTCCAGTTTGGCAATTTGTGACCGAATACGTTTTAGTTCCTTCGAGCTTTCGCTATTCACCCGGTTTCCTTGTATGAATTCATAGATAACGGAAGCAATATCTGAAAAGTCAGTCAAATCATTTGTGTAAGAATACAGGATTGGTGTCTGATATTGGTTTTTCTCAAATAGCTTGGCAATCAGCCGAAAACTTCTAAGGAAATCAGCATATTCAACCAGCTCCCCAGCTTCAAGAACCATTCCTTTATTAATTTGATTAGTCAGCTGTTCAATCCTGCTTAAGCCCATAAAAGGAACGTGCTGGCCGCTGGATAAAATAGTTACAGCTTCTTCTGTTTCATCCAGCCATCGTTGAACAGCAGCTTCTGAAGTAGACGGCTCTCTTTTATCTATCGTATTTTTAGCAAATTGACTAAAAGCATATTTTTTTAGTTCATCTTTTATTATATTAAATTGTATAGCATTATAAATATTTTTATTCATGATATCCATCCCTTTCAGATAAGATACCTGACGATCAGTCAATAAAATTGTTCAAAAAAAGACGGTATGATTCTACCGTCTGCATCATTCTTAATTATAAATTCGACAGGTATCCATGCGCACAACAAATAAGCCTCATTTTTTACTTACTTGTTTATTAAGTTGCTTAATTAGATACCTAGAACACTCACCAAAAGCCCTCGTTTCTTTTTCTGAACAATTTCATTCACATACACTATTATACTGAAATTAAGCGGAATTGCAACTAGGATTTTTCAGTAATATCCTCAGCTATCATTTCAGCTTTGGACTTCTCAATAATTACATTTTTTCCTGTTAAGATATACGCTGAGAAAATTCAATTTTTTTCGTAATAAATTTCACTTTTGCAAAATTTGTAAATTGAAACCGCCACGCCAGTACTGCTTTTTTCTCGCTGTACGTTTTTGTAATCGTATTAAAAGCTTTATTTACTAGATCACCATTCAGCAGGATTGCCTGATCATTTAGAAAAAGTTCAAGCTCCTTTTCCAGTATAAGGGAGTAATTGCTGACTGCAGTATCTGATTTTAGTATCTTACCGCAGCTGAAACACTTCTTCTGATGTTTCAGACAGTACATTTCGAATATTCGTTAAAATAACTCCTCTCTTATACAGTTAATTTTTATTATGAAAGTGAATGCTCAGACTATCAAACGTAAAATAGAATAAGTCCCACTCTCAGAAAACTTTCATTTACTTAATTTCTTCTATGATTTCTTCAATATTTATACTATAATTGCTAAACATGATTGGTTGAAAGGAGGATTGGTAATGATTGATTGGAGTATCTTACTGAAAATTTTTGTGATTAATTTTGCTTACATCACATTAAACACAATACGTTTCATGCTGACGATGAAGGGGTACAGAATCCTCGCGCCAATTGTGAGCATGGCTGAAATAACGATTTATGTCCTTGGACTCAGCTTGGTTTTAAATCGATTGGATGACCCCTTAAACCTGGTTGTCTATGCATTGGGCTATGCTGTCGGGATTAGTGTCGGGATTAAAATTGAGGACTATCTTGCCCTTGGCTACATTATGGTTACTGTTATTCTACCCTCCACAACGAAAGAGCTTAGTCTCCCTGAACAGCTGCGTGAACATGGTTATGGTGTTACAGAAAGTGCTGCGATGGGCAAAGATGGTGAGCGAATGGTACTGGAAATCCTTTCTCCTAGAAAAAATGAGCGGAAGCTGTATAAGCTGATCAATGAAATAGAACCACGGGCATTTATGATCTCCTATGAACCAAAATATATTTCCGGTGGTTTCTGGACGAAAAAAATTAGAAAAAGAAACTGAAGAGTTTGGGACAGAAATAAAGTTCCAAACTCTCTTCATATCTACACCCGAATAAACGGCGGTACAAAAGCAAAAATTCTTTTTGCGACGAGTAACCGCAGGAGCAACTCCTTCAGAATTAAGCCGAACTATCCTGAAAATATGAGGAGCTCCAGGAAGGTATCAATTCACAGCTATTCATTCTATGAATAGTGTTCCTTGACAATTTTCGGTTATTCCTTCTTAATTCTCGGAGCTGATCGTTTTTGTCCCGACCTCTTCTTATTTATATCTAAACTACTCATATTAACTTTAGTTTACATAATATTTTTATGGTTAATTGTATTTATAATAAGTCAGATAATCCTGATTTTCTAAATATAATTCCAAACAAGTCTGATAAAATAATCGTTTTTTCAATAGCCGTTGATTCTTATCTATAATTTGTTGAAATTTATCCGTATAAGCACTTAAACTTATTGTCAGCGGAGGATTCTCCTCAGTTATAATCGGTACTTGAAGTACCCAACCGTCTTCTGTTCTTGTCAAATCATTTGTAACAACGAGTGACTCCAAGAATATATTTCTCTTGTCAGCAATTTTTCTCTTCTTTAAAACAGCACGAACGATTCGATAAGCTTGAGCTGCAAAATACTCACTGTCTACATCTCCTATAAGCTCCTGTAAAGGCTGATACACGAAGGGTAAACCGTCTCCGCTTGTAACCGTCATGGTATCAAAATAAGCAGCAAGATTAAGCGGAACAGCTTCTTTTTTGTGGACAGAAACAAATGTCAGTTGGCCATTTCCTGCTTCTACTCTTTCATAGAATGATGGGGAGGCAGTTTCGTTTATTCCGAAGAAATAGTCTTCTTCGTTTGAGAAAAGAATCTCCCATAAAATATCTCCATAAAAACGTACTTGTTCAGCTGGTGTCTGGCTTTTTAAAGACTCTTTTAGCTGGCTTGCCAGTTCCAGTGGTTTTATTTGAAGCTCTGATTGTTGGAACAGAGGGAAATTTAGTGAGTACCGTCGTTCTTCTCGGTTAACTAATCCAAAGCGAATCATTTCTTCCAGAAACTGTTCGAATTGCTTTTCATTGATAAATACTTTTTTTAATTCCCTGAGGATGATCTCTTCTCCTTGATGATCCAGTAAGTAAAGGCTGATTTTCTCAAAAAGAGGGTTCTTAACTAGCTTATCCAGTTTTTTCTGTTCTTTATTCTGATAATAATAGATTATTTTTGTCATTTAGCTACTACTCTCCTGCAGTTCTTTCCATTAAATGTGTCTTTCCATGAAACGAAGAGACTGAGATAAAAATCCCAGCCTCTAAAGAAATTAATTGAATACTTCCGTTAATTGAGGAACAATCTGTTTCTTTCTAGATACAACCCCTTTTAAGAAAGCACGGTTATTTTCAAGTTTAACATTGAATGCTTTTTCTACCTGATCCATAGAATTACCAATAACCAGAAGTTCAGAATCGCTGCCTAGGATATCCGTAACGATTAGAACGAACAGCTCATAGCCGTTACTCTCATTTTCCGCTTTCATTGCTGCTTCCAGTTCTTTCTGACGACTTAATACTTCATTTAAATCAACTGTATTTACCTGTGCAACTCGTACGTTTTTATCCCCCATAGGGAAGCTTTTCGCATCAAGGTCCAGTAATGTTTCAGCCGATTTATCACTTAGGTTCGTACCGGCTTTCAACATGTCCAGTCCATATCCCTCTAAACTGATTTCAGCAATATCTGCCAGTTCATTTGCCGCTTTTATATCTTCTTCAGTACAAGTTGGTGATTTAAACAACAGTGTATCTGAAATAATTGCAGAAACCATCATTCCGGCAATTTGATTAGGAATCTCTACACTGCTTTCTTTAAACATTTTAAAGATAATTGTACTTGTGCAGCCTACTGGCTCAGCACGATAATATAGCGGATCTGCTGTTTCAAAATTTGCAATTCTATGGTGGTCTACTACTGAAAGAATTGTAAGATCTTTAATATCTGAAACACTTTGCTGAAATTCATTATGATCAACAAGCATTACTTCCTTTGTTTCCCCTCCTGCTGTTTCAATAATTTTCGGAGCAGAGACATTGAAATAATCCAAGGCATATTGGGTTTCCTCATTAGGTGTTCCCAAAGCCACGGGAACTGCATTTTTTCCTAATTCCTTTTGCAGGTAAGCAAAACTGATAGCCGCACCGATCGCATCTGTATCGGGGTTTTGATGGCCGAAAACAAAGATTTCTGACATAATTCTTTTCCACTCCTTATCTATCATTCATTATTAATAATAACAAAAAACTGAAAAGAAACAACACTTTTATAAGTGTTGGCGGACGTTCGATATAATTTTTCCAAATATTTGGAATTTTTCAGTAAAAAACAACCGAATACTGAATTTTCGGCTGTCTTCTGATTATTAAAAACTACTCTTCTATAGCAAGTTCCGTGGTCTAACGAGTTAAATAACCTTTATAGTCTTCTACATGCAACAATTTCTTTGCATTTTCGACACGGTCATCTGTTGGCGGATTAATCCCCTCTAATGGATAAGCCAGCCCCAAGTCATCCCATTTATATTTCCCCATTGTGTGATAAGGTAAAATTTCCAGTTTGTCTACATTATTCAGTGTCTTTACAAAATCATTTAGACGAATCAGATATTCGTCATAGTCACTTCGTTCTGGTACCAGCACATGTCGTATCCAGACTGGCTGATTAATCTCTGAAAGATACTCAGCCATCTCAAGAATATTTTCATTCCCCAAAGACGTCAGCAATTTATGCTGTTTATTATCAATATGTTTAATATCAAATAAAATCAGATCTGTATACTTCATTAACTCCTGAAACTGACTAAAAAATGGTTCTTCTCTTGTGAAAGGTTTCCCACAAGTATCCAGCGTTGTATTAATGCCCAGAGCTTTTGCTTTCTTGAATAAATCGATCAGAAAATTCATCTGCAGTAAAGGTTCACCACCGCTTACAGTAATACCGCCCTTTTCGCCCCAATAAGAACGATATTTAAGTGCTTCTTCCAATACTTCATCGGTTGTGACTTCTTTACCTCCGGAACCAATTTTCCAAGTATCAGGATTATGACAAAATTGACATCTCATACGACAACCTTGTGTAAATATAATAAACCGAACACCAGGACCATCTACAGTCCCGAAGTTTTCTGTAGAATGAATTCTACCTTTTACTGCTTCAGTCATAATTATCTTCTCTCATTTCTTTTAAAAGGTTGTAATAAGGAGGAAAAACAACAACAACCTTTACTTTATGTATTATATATTAAATATTTGGATAAACGGCGGGACAGAAGCAGCCCTTTCGGAAATAAGCTGAATTCTTCTGTCCCGACCTCATTATTAGTGTCTTAAATTACAGTTTGTCATGTGAAGTTCTTGAAATAACATCTGCTTGCTGTTCAGGTGTTAAGTCACGGAATTTCACTGCGTATCCAGATACACGGATCGTCAGATTTGGATATTTTTCAGGATTCTTTTGAGCATCCAACAACAATTCATTTGTGAATACGTTAACGTTCAAGTGATAGCCGCCTTTGTCAAAGTAGCCGTCCATTACATTACGTAAGTTGTCGATACGTGTAGAATCATCTTTACCTAAACCGTTAGGATTGATTGTTTGTGTATTGGAAATACCATCTAATGCACATGTATATTCTAATCTTGCAGTTGAGTTCAATGAAGCCAACAGACCATTTTGTTCTCCCAGGAATTTACCGTCACGATAGCTTGGGTTTGCTCCTGGTGCAAGAGGCTTGCCTGCACGACGTCCATCAGGTGTGTTACCTGTTGCTTTCCCATAAACAACATTAGACGTAATAGTCAGTAATGAAGTTGTTGGGCGTGCATTGCGATACGTGTGCTGGCGTTTAATTTGAGTCATGAAGTACTCAAGAATCCAGTTAGCCATCTCATCGGCTTCTTCATTGTCGTTTCCGTATGTTGGGAATTCATTTTGCGGAACATAGTCTACAGCTAATCCATTTTCATCGCGGATAACTTGAACATTCCCATGTTTAATCGCCATTACTGAGTCAGCAGCATGTGAAATACCCGCAATACCTGTAGCAAACGTGCGTTTTAAATCACTTTCCATAAAGGCTAACTGTGGTGCTTCATATGCATATTTATCATGCATGAAGTGGATAACATTTAATGTATTTACATACAGTTCGGCCAACCAGTCCATGATATCTTTAAACTTATCGATAAATTCGTCAAAATCCAGTGTTTCACCAGTCATCGGACGGAATTTAGGAGCTACCTGCATCTTAGTCTTTTCATCTACACCACCGTTGATTGCGTAAAGAACAGCTTTAGCCAAGTTGGCACGAGCACCAAAGAATTGCATGTCTTTACCCATTACAGTTGCAGAAACACAACATGCGATTGCACAGTCATCAGAACCCCAGTTGGCACGCAATAAATCATCATTTTCAAATTGGATTGAAGAACTTTGTTTTGCGATCTTAGATGCATATGTTCTGAATCCTTCTGGTAAATGAGAAGAATACAATACTGTCAGGTTTGGTTCCGGAGATGGTCCCATGTTTGTTAGTGTATGAAGAATACGGAAGTCATTTTTAGTAACCAATGAACGTCCATCCAAGCCCATACCTGCAATAGATAGTGTTGCCCAGATTGGGTAGCCTGAGAACAACTGGTTGTATTCAGGTGTACGTGCAAATTTCACCATACGAAGCTTCATAATCAAATGATCAATCATTTCCTGTGCGTCGAACTCAGTAATTGCACCATTGTCCAAATCGCGTTGGATATAAACATCAAGGAAAGCAGAGATACGTCCAATAGACATTGCTGCTCCATTTTGAGATTTGATTGCACCAAGATATCCAAAGTATAACCATTGGATTGCTTCTTGTGCGTTTGCTGCCGGTTTAGAAATATCACATCCATAAGTAGATGCCATTTTCTTCAAGTCAGCCATTGCTCTGATTTGTTCAGAAATTTCTTCTCTTAGACGGATTACATCGTCAGTCATTACTTTGTTGCCGGTATTGCTCAAGTCTTTCATTTTTTCTTCAATCAGACGATCCATACCATAAAGTGCAATACGACGGTAGTCGCCGATGATACGTCCGCGACCATAGGCATCAGGAAGACCAGTAATGATTTTATTTTTACGTGCAGCTCTCATTTCTGGAGTGTAAGCATCGAATACACCTTGGTTATGTGTTTTTCTCCACTCAGTAAAAATCTTAGTCATTTCATCATCAACTTCGTAACCGTTTGAAGTCAAAGAATTGTTGGCCATATTAATTCCGCCAAATGGCATGAACGCTTGTTTTAATGGAATATCTGTTTGAAGTCCTACGATTTTTTCTTCTTCCTCAATCAAATAACCTGGTGCATGTGAGGTAATTGTTGCAGGAATGTTTGTGTCCATATCGTAAACACCATTTTTATCATGCTGTACTTCAAATAGTTCCTGTAGCTTTGTCCATAGTTTATCAGTACTTGGTGCGATTGGTTCTAGGAAACTGTCATCACCTTTATATTCTGTATAGTTTCTTTGGATAAAATCACGCGTGTCTACTGAATTTTTCCACTTGTCGCCTTTAAAGCCTTTCCATTGCTCCATGTTGTGCCTCCTTATAATATGCTGTTAATAAACTATAACAGCTTTATGTGATAAGTATAACACATAACTGGATTTATGCAAGCCTTTACTTGTTATAATTTTAGCTAAACTAAATAAAATCCTCAAAAAACATTGATTACACTGGGTTTCATACGGATGTTTTTCTGTGATTTCTTTCACTTATTAGATTGATATTAAATTACAACTGTCTTTTTCTGTCCTAAAAAACACCCCTATCTGTACTAATACAGATAGGGGTGTTTTTTATTTTTATAGAACAGAATCGTCTTCTATTGTTAGATTAACCAATGGATGGACTGAATGAATACCCAGCTCATCTTTTTCATTGATAATAAATGAACCGTTTGAATTTCGGTCATTAATTGGTGCTTTCTCAGAATCAATAATTATTCTGGTTCCTTTTTGTGTTTCAATCAACAGTTGTTTATCTGGAATGCTTTCACCCATATAAACAACCCTGTGAGGATTGCTTTTCAACTCACGCAATACCATAAGACCTCTTTTGGCTCTGCCCAGCTGATTTAATTCCTGCGCCAGCATTCGCTTCAAACTACCTCGTTGAGTCAGTATTGTAATCGATGTATCTCCTTCTCTGTATACGAGTAATCCATTAACCACAAAATCATTTTCTTTGAGATTCATTGATTTGACACCGGCAGCCTTTGCCCCCACAATTGGTACTTCAGATAAAGAATAACGCAGACCAAATCCCCGATGACTGACTAGGAAGACATCCCATACGGCCTGATTATCGGTATGACAAACGTTAACTACTTCGTCTTCAGCTGATTTAAGTTTCATACATGAAGCCGGCCGACTTCGATAGGTTCTCCAAGGCTCGAAGTCTGTCATTTTGGTTTGCTTAATCATTCCTTCTTTTGTGATGAAAACAAATGAAGAGTTTTCATCCAGTGCTTTATACGGATATACAGATATAATGGATTCATCAATTGCCATGCCTGCGATTGTTTGAGAAATATGCTCTCCGATATCCTTCCATCTCAGATCAGGCAGCTCATGAATTGGCCGATAAATGACATTTGCCTTATTGGTAATCAAAAGAAGGTGGTCAAGTGTATTCACTTCACCGACAAATATTGGAAAGTCCCCTTCCTTCATTCCAAGCTCTTCTGGTTTAGAAGCTGCGTATGAGCGCAGGCTGCTGCGCTTAATATAGCCTTCCTTTGTCACGGAGACAACAACATCCTCTTGTGAAACCAGTACTTCTGTCTCAATTTTAATCTCTTCTATTTCATCCTCTATTCGAGTGAAACGATCTGAGCTGTACTGCTTCTTCACCTCGCGTAATTCTTTTTTCATCACGTTCAGCAACATTTTTTCATCTTTTAAGATTGTAGACAACTCTTCTATTTGCTCATTCAATTCTTTTGCTTCTGACTGCAGCTGAGTGATGTCTGTATTAGTCAAGCGGTACAGCTGCAATGTCACAATTGCCTCAGCCTGCGCTTCAGAAAAGTCAAATGCCTTTACCAAGTTATCCTTTGCATTTTTTTTATCTTTACTGGCCCGAATCGTTTCAATCACCTGATCGAGAATTGATAAGGCCTTAATCAGTCCATCAACTATATGTTGTCGCTTCTTCGCTTTTTCAAGCTCAAAACGGCTTCGATTGGTAATAACTTCCTTTCGGTGAGTGATGTAGCTCTCTAAAATACGTAAAAGCCCCACCTGATGAGGAGTCATCTTGTCAATAGCAACCATATTGAAGTTGTAATTGATTTGAAGCTCCGTGTTTTTAAACAGATAGTTTAGGATTCCCTCTGCATTTGTATCCTTCTTCAACTCAACGACAATTTGTAATCCTGTACGGTCTGATTCATCTCTTACTTCAGCAATACCGTCTATTTTTTTACTTAAACGAATTTCATCCATTTTTTTCACTAAAACTGCCTTGTTTACTTCATAAGGAATTTCAGAAATAACGATCTGCTGTTTACCGCCCTTTAATTCTTCAATCCTGGTTTTAGATCGAAGGATCACTTTTCCTTTACCAGTTTCGTAGGCTTTTTTGATTTCATCTTTCCCCTGCAAAATCCCACCAGTTGGAAAATCCGGTCCGGGGATGTATTCCATCATTTTTTCCAGCGAAGCTTTTGGATGATCAATCAAATAGATTGTTCCGTCAATAACTTCAGTTAAATTATGCGGAGGGATTTCTGTAGCATACCCAGCTGAAATACCTGTAGAGCCATTTACCAGCAGATTGGGATATCTGGCAGGCAGAACAGTGGGCTCTTTTTCTGTATCATCAAAGTTCCAGACAAAATCCACTGTTTCCTTTTCAATATCCTGCAGCATTTCACCACTGAGTTTTGATAATCTTGCTTCCGTATAACGCATGGCAGCAGGCGGATCACCATCCATACTCCCATTGTTTCCGTGCATTTCAATCAGTACTTCCCGCAGTTTCCAGTCCTGACTGAGACGTACCATTGCTTCATAAATACTGCTGTCGCCATGAGGATGGTAATTCCCCATGATATTTCCGACAGACTTGGCTGATTTTCTAAAGCCTTTATCAAAGGTGTTTCCATCTTTATTCATTGAAAAAAGGATTCTTCGTTGTACAGGTTTTAAACCATCCCTGATATCCGGAAGGGCACGTTCTTGAATAATATATTTGGAATAGCGTCCAAAGCGGTCGCCCATCACTTCTTCAAGGGTTAATTCCTGAATTTCCTGGCGTTTTTCCAAAAAGGTCACTCCTTTTATTTGTTGAGAGTAATCGACTGTTTTTTCCTAATGGTCGATTGCTTTCATTCTGGTGGTCCGATGTCCCCATTCCTAGGCCAATAAATTGGCAAGGACTGCGGCACTCCTTTTAGTTTTTGACATCAAATGATTTTAATCATCTGCTTCTCTTTCATGGTCCGATGTCCCCATTCCTAAGCCGATAAATCGGCAAGGACTGCGGCACTCCTTTTAGTTTTTGACATCAAATGATTTTAATCATTTGCTTCTCTTTCACGGTCCGATGTCGATTTCTTCTACGTCACTGCGCTCCTAGATCAATCGCACTCCTTTTAGTTTTTGACATTAAACAATTTTAATCGTTTGCTTCTCTTTCACGGTCCGATGTCCCCATTCCTAAGCCGATAAATCGGCAAGGACTGCGGCACTCCTTTTAGTTTTTGACATCAAATGATTTTAATCGTTTAATTCTCTTTTATGGTCCGATGTCGATTTCTTCTACGTCACTGCGCTCCTTCATTCTGATCGAGGAGCGCAGTGAAACGAGAACCGTAGAGCAGCAGCTTGTAGGAACATAGTGCTATGCCTCGAGTAGCCGCAAAGGCAACATAATAGTGTATTTTAATTCAGTAGATTGTTCGACGGTAGTCTCAGCTGAACATTCAATCATAACACATGTTATTCGCACTTAACATAGTACGTTTCTATCAAGGATTGCAATGTAGCAAAAAAGACTGGATACACTGATACATATCTTGACATAGTACCTTTATTTTGAGCACTGCATGTAGTTTTACTGAACATTCTAATACAGTTCAGATATAAGAATAGTCACTATTCGTTATGACTCCATCAGCATTATTTTCTGCTTCCATTTTTATCAATATATGATATAGAAGCTTTGATTAATCTAAATCAAACAGCGTAATTTCTTCTCCTACAGCTGCTTCTGCTTCCTCTGGCTCTTCAGATGTATTTCCTCGTTCAACAACTACTGGTATTTCTTCATCTTGCTTATCCAATATGCTGCCTTCTTCTTCCAGTGTAAACTGTACATGCTTTTCAATCCATTCTCTACGGGGGGCCACTTTATCACCCATCAATGTAGAAACACGTCGTTCGGCCTTATCATCTTCATCAATATTTACACGAATTAAGGTTCTAGTCTCAGGATCCATTGTTGTTTCCCAAAGCTGGTCAGCATTCATTTCACCAAGACCTTTGTAGCGTTGCAGCATATAGCCTTTTCCAACTTTTTTGATTGCGTCTTCCAACTCATCATCTGTCCAGGCATATTCGATTACTTCTTTTTTTCCAGTACCTTTTGAAACTTTATATAGAGGCGGTAATGCAATATAAACTTTACCGGCTTTAATCAGCTGTTTCATATAGCGATAGAAAAACGTCAGAAGCAATACCTGAATATGTGCACCATCTGTATCCGCATCAGTCATGATAATTACTTTATCATAGTTGCAGTCTTCAACTGAGAATTCTGCGCCAACTCCTGCGCCAATCGTATAAATCATTGTATTAATTTCTTCATTCTTTAAAATATCCTGCATTTTAGCTTTTTCTGTATTTAAAACTTTACCTCGTAATGGCAGGATTGCCTGAAATTTCCGGTCTCGTCCCTGTTTCGCAGAGCCTCCGGCAGAATCCCCCTCCACCAGATAAAGTTCATTCCGTTTTGGATTGCGTGACTGAGCAGGCGTTAGTTTTCCGGAAAGAAGAGATTCTTTCTTCTTTTTCTTGCCGTTTCGACTCTCTTCTCTGGCTTTTCTGGCAGCTTCTCTGGCTTCTCTAGCTTTGATTGCCTTACGAATCAGCATCTGACTTAAATCGTTGTTTTCCTGCAGATAAAAAACCATCTGCTCGCTAATCACTGTGTCCACTGCATTACGTGCTGCGGGAGTTCCCAGCTTTTCTTTTGTCTGACCTTCAAACTGAAGCAGATTTTCGGGGACACGTATAGACAGCACTGCTGCCAAACCTTCTCTAAAATCACTGCCCTCCAGATTTTTATCTTTTTCTTTTAAAAGCCCGACTTTTCTGGCATATTCGTTGTAGGATTTCGTCATTGATGTCTTCATCCCGACTTCATGTGTTCCGCCATCTTTAGTTCGCACATTATTAACAAATGAAAGTACATTTTCAGAAAATCCATCATTATATTGATAAGCAAGCTCAACTTCAATCCCATCTTTTTCGCCGGAAAAATAGACAACCGGTGTCAGCGGATCTTTCTCATCATTTAGATATTCAACAAACTCTTTGATCCCTTCCTCATAATAGAACGTCTCTTCTCTCACTTCATCTTCTCTTAAATCGGTCAGAATAATCTTAACTCCTTTTAAAAGAAAAGCAGATTCGCGTAAACGTCCGGCCAAGGTTTCATAAGAAAATTTGATAGTTGAAAAAATACCTGTATCCGGAAGGAAGGTAACTGTCGTTCCATTCTTTTTCTTGGTTTTTCCGACTTTTTTTAATTTTCCGACTGGTTTTCCGCCATCTTTAAATCGCGCAGCGTATTCAATTCCGTCACGGTTAATTCGAACTTCCAGCCATTCAGATAGTGCATTAACAACACTTGCCCCCACTCCGTGGAGTCCTCCGGAGGTCTTGTAGCCTCCTTGTCCAAATTTACCGCCGGCATGAAGTACAGTGAAGATAACCTGAACTGTTGGTATTCCGGATGCATGCATTCCGACAGGCATTCCCCGTCCTGAATCTTCTACAGTAATACTGCCGTCCTTGTTAAGCGTTACTTTAATTACATCTCCAAATCCGGATAGAACTTCATCCACTGCATTGTCAACAATCTCGTAGACTAAGTGATGCAAGCCTCTGCTATCTGTAGACCCGATGTACATCCCAGGACGTTTCCGAACTGCTTCAAGCCCTTCCAAAACCTGAATCGATGAATCATTATATTCATTATTTACTTTCTTCACCAAAGAAAAAACTCCTTATACTTGAATTATCACGGCTCTAAAGCCATATCATTACAATAATACTCTAAAAGCTCTCAAAAAAAAAGAGCTTTCCGAAATGGGGGCTCTTTCTTAATAATATACACTAACAATTAAGAAAACATTTTTGACAGTTCGATCTTTATACACCGATTCATGATAATATCATTTCGACCGGCATTTTTCAACAATTCAGCAGCTTCTTCACTTTCGAGTCCCAATTGTGCCCAAAAGACGCTTGCATCCGTCTGAATAAACTCCTCAGCAACTTCCGGTAAAAATTCGCTTCTTCTGAAAACATCAACGATATCAATTTTGCCTGGAACTGACAGTAGATCCTTGTATACTTTCTCTCCCAGAATTTCCTGACCTTCAAGGACGGGATTTACAGGAATTATTTCATAACCATTTTCCTGCAGCAGTTTTGCAATTTGGTAACTCGTCCGTTCTTCTTTATTGCTTAAACCTACAACCGCAATTCTTTTCGCATCCTTCAAATAAGCAACTATCTGTTCCTGCTTCGGATTATGAAAAACCATGTTTGATCAACCTTCTCTTGTTTTATTTTTTTATGTATACACATTTATTAATTCAACATATATAACATAGCATTTTTTCAGCAAATTTGGAATATTTTGGGCTTCAAAAAGATGAAAATACCTACTATCGGCAGCCGTTTTGCAGTTTTTGGTATTGTCTTTCTCTTTTATTTAGTCAAAAACCTGATTTTACCTACCTGTTGTTTCCTGATCGTTTTTATAAAATTACTTGAATCACTCGACTTTTACTAATCGAATTCGTTTAAATAAATTCAGGATTGTTCCTGAAATTCTTTCATGATAAAATGAACCTTAGTTTGAGTAAAGAAAGGGGCAAAGGTATGAAACTGGTATTATTACTGTTCATCGCCTATCTATTAGGGTCCATTCCATCAGGAGTCTGGATCGGAAAAATCTTTTTTAAAAAAGACATTCGTAATTTTGGAAGTGGAAATATGGGAACCACGAATACTTTTCGTGTATTGGGAAAAGTTGCAGGAACCGTGGTGCTCTTAATGGATATTTTAAAAGGAACCTTGGCAACAAGTCTTCCAATTATTTTTTCACTGTCAGTGAATCCGCTGATCTTTGGTGTTGCAGCAGTACTTGGACACACATTTCCGATATTTGCCAAGTTTAAAGGTGGAAAAGCTGTCGCTACTAGCGCAGGGATGATTTTGGCTTATAATCCGCTCTTTTTTATTTATTCAGCAGCTATTTTTGTTGTCTTGCTGTTTACTTGCAGCATGGTTAGTCTTACAAGTATGATCAGTGCAGTTTTAATTACACTTTCGACTATTTTCCTGCCATATGTCTGCCCGGCTATACTGCCCCATTTCGACTGGCTTCTGACAATAATTGCTGCTAGCTTGACAATTTTTATTTTTATTCGTCATAAAGCGAATATCAGCCGAATAAAAAATGGAACTGAAAGCAAAGTACCCTTTGGTTTAAATAAGGAAAAAGAACAGTGAGATACTGCTGTTCTCCGGAAGCAGACAATACATCTGTCATCCTTGGAGAGCAGCGTACTCACTGTTTTTGTTATTTTACAGAAATGACGTAATTCGTTTTGAATTCTTCTGCAGGTTTCAACTGATTTACAGCAGATTTATCTTCCAACTGTCCATCACTGTTCACCGTATCAGCGATTCCCCACCAAGGTTCAATACAGACAAACGGAGCTTCTTTCTCATAGGGAGACCAGATACCAACAAACGGAATATCCTCGTATTTCAACGTAACACTGTGTTCACTTCCATCACTTTTAATTGTAACAGCCGTTTTTCCCGGAGTTTCATAGATCAGCGCATCATCAACAAAAAGCTCCCGGTTCAAGTCTAAATCAGCGACTGTCTGACCTAATGTTTTATGTTCTAAATCAGCAAACGGTCCTGACAAAGGAATTTGAATACGATTCATTTTAGGTGCCAATGATAAATAGTAATCATTAAAAGTCAGATGCTTTTCCAATGGAATGTTAAATGCAGGATGTCCGCCAATCGAAAATAACATCTCTTCTTTTCCAGTATTGATTACTTGATAGCTGACAACCAGTTCTGTTCCCTCTATTGCATAGGACAGTACCAGTTCAAAATCAAAGGGATACACTTTCTTTGTTTCTTTCGTACTTTTCAATGAAAGTGAAACTGAGCCTTCTCCTTTTTCAATCACATCAAAAACCTGATCACGAGCAAAACCATGCTGTCCCAGGGAATAAGACTTATTTTTGTAGCTGTACTGATCGTTTTTCAGTCGCCCGACAAAAGGGAACAGTACAGGCGCATGTCTGCCCCAAAATGCAGGATTCCCCTGCCAAATATATTCAATTCCTGAATCTCTATCCTTCAGACTAACTAGCTCTGCCCCTTCTTCGGCAATTACTGCAGTAAGCTTCTCATTTTCGATAATAACGGTCATTATTTGTCCCTACTTCCGTTTTTTGTCTAATTCTTTACTAAACTGTTTGTTTAAAATCTTGAGGTATGTTCCTTTCATTCCCAAAGAACGTGATTCAATAATACCAGCAGATTCCAATTTTCTCAAAGCATTTACAATAACTGAACGAGTAATACCGATTTCATCTGCAACACTGGAAGCAGTTAAGCGTCCTTCTTCCCCATCCAATGCCTGAAAAATAGCTTGAACTGCTTTTAATTCACTGTAGGAAAGGGTGTTTATTGCCATTTGAACGGCTGTTGCACTTCGTACTTCTGCCTCAATATTTCGTGACTGCTGATAAAGAATCTGCATACCGACAACAGTTGCACTGTATTCTGCCAGCACCAAATCGTCATCAGCGAATGATTCTTCCACTCTTGCAAGGATCATTGTTCCCAGTCGTTCTCCTGCTCCGAACACAGGAACAACTGTTGTCCAGCCTTGAGGGTATTTATCCCGTAATTCAACAGGGAAAGCAGTCAGATCACTGTCTATTTGAATATTCGCTTCTGTTTTCTGCAGGATAGCTACTGCATCTGTATAACTTTGAGGAAATTTCTTCTCTTCAAACATATGCTTTACTCTCGCATTATTCACATCAAGCTTTTCTGTATAGCCTAACAATTCCCCACTGCTGCTGATAATATAAACATTACTTATTAAAACATCCCCCAAGCTGATAGCCATTTTATCATAGGGCAAATCGGTTTCCGAATCAAAGGTATTTTTTTGTTGCAGCAAACGGTTAATCTGGCGTGTTCTATCCAATAATGTATCCATTTTCCTACCCCATTTCCTTTTTTATTTATAAAATATAACGACTTAAATCTTCATTTTTAGCTATATCTTCCAGCTTATCATTCACATAACTTTCTGTAATGGTGATTTCACCCATCTGCATATCAGGAGCCTCAAAGAGCAGATCTTCCAGCAAACGTTCTAAAATTGTATGAAGTCTTCTGGCACCAATGTTATCTGTTTCACGATTCACGTTAAAAGCGATATGAGCAATGCGTTCAACCGCCTCTTGTGTAAACGTCACTTTAACATTTTCTGTACCAATCAATGCCATATATTGTTTAATCAGCGCATTGTTGGGTTCAGTCAGAATACGAATAAAATCTTCAGAGGTTAAATCCTCCAGCTCCACTCGAATCGGGAACCGCCCTTGAAGTTCAGGAATCAAATCACTTGGTTTTGACAAATGAAAGGCCCCTGAAGCGATAAAGAGAATATGATCTGTTTGTATGACGCCATATTTTGTATTAACCTGCGATCCCTCCACAATTGGTAAAATATCTCTTTGAACACCTTCACGGGAGACTTCTCCGGAATTTTGCTGATTTTTCGTAGTAATCTTGTCAAACTCATCAATAAAGATAATTCCGCTTGATTCAGCAAGCTTAATTGCTGCACTGTGAATATCTGCATCATTGACAATTTTTGCTGATTCTTCTTTTATCAGCAGCTCCTGCGCTTCCTTTACTGTGACGGTCCGCTCAACTTTTTTTCTTGGAGATAAAGCACCTAATGTCTCATTCAAATCTATCCCCATTTGTTCCATTCCAGCATTCATCATCGGCATAGTTTTCTTTGGTTCATTCATTTCAATGGTTACTTCGCGTTTATCCAACAGCCCTTTTTCCAACTGCTCCAAAATAGTTTTACGATTTATCTTGATTTCTTCTGTTACTTCCTCCTGAGGCTCTTCCGGCTGCTGAGGTGCACTGAACATTTTCATCATCTGATCGAACTGATTGCCTGATTGTTTTTGTTCCTTTTTAATTCCCGGCACAAGAACTTTTACCAGACGCGCGTTTGCCCGTTTCAATGCCTGTGAATAAACATTACTGTATTGTTGTTTTTCGACAATTTTTATTGCATTTTCCACCAAATCTCTAACCATGGATTCTACATCACGACCCACATAACCGACTTCGGTAAATTTTGTTGCCTCCACCTTAATAAATGGCGCATTAACAATTGTTGCCAGACGGCGAGCGATTTCTGTCTTCCCCACACCCGTCGGACCAATCATTAAAAGATTTTTTGGTGTCACATCCTGCTGCATTTTTTCATCCAGCTGCAACCGACGATATCGGTTTCTTAATGCAACCGCTACCGATTTTTTCGCTTTATTCTGACCAATAATATATTCATCAAGTTCTTTAACAATTTCTCTTGGCGTTTTATTTAATTCAGTCATTCGTTATCCCTCATTTTATATTTCTTCTACAATGATATTATGGTTCGTAAATACACAAATGTCTGCTGCAATATTCAAGGCATTTTCAGCAATTTCTTTTGCGGTCATTTTATCGTTCCCATAGGTTTTCATCGCCCGAGCAGCGGATAAAGCAAAATTTCCGCCGGAGCCAATTGCCAGTATTCCGTCATCAGGTGTAATAACTTCCCCTGTTCCGGATACAAGGAGCATTTCCTTTTTATTCATGACAATCAGCATAGCTTCCAGCTTCTGCATGGATTGCTGTGTTCGCCATTCCTGAGCCAGCTCTACTGCAGCACGAGTCAGATTGCCGTTATATTCATTTAATTTTCCTTCAAATTTTTCTTCAAGAGTAAATGCGTCCGCAACGCTTCCGGCAAACCCCACAATGACTTCATCATTATAGATTCGTCTTACTTTCTTTGCGCTGCCTTTCATAACTACGGACTCTCCCATGGTTACCTGACCATCTCCGGCCATGGCAAATTTTCCATCTTTTTCTACTGCACAGATTGTTGTTGAATGAAACTGTGATTCTACCATTCTATTTCCTCCTTAACCGACATCCTAAGCACGAGGATGAAAGTTTCGATAATTCTTTTGCAGGCTTTCCCGTGTAACATGAGCATATATTTGTGTGGTAGACAGGTTCGCATGTCCAAGTAATTCTTGGACTGTCCGCATATCTGCACCGTTGTTCAATAGATGAGTGGCAAATGTATGCCGCAGCATATGCGGATGAATGTCTGTATTCAAGCTGCTTTTTTTCATCAGCTGATTCAGAACATACTCAATCCCTGTTGGCGTAATCGGATCACCATGGTGATTGACAAATACAAAGTCATGTTCTTTCCCGTATTTTTCCATCAAGGGTTTCCGTCCATTTTCCAGATAGTTTGTCAGAGTGTCAGCAGCAAACGATCCAAACGGTACATAACGGTCTTTATTACCCTTCCCTGTAATAAACAGAGTACTCATCGGGAAATCTATTCTTTGCAAAGTCAGTGAAGCACATTCGCTTAAACGAATTCCAGTACCATATAAAACCTCAAGCAAGCTCTGGTTCCTTAATTCAAGCGGTTTATCTCCCTGCGCACTGTCGAACAGAGCCGTCATTTCTTTCTCATAAAAAAAACGAGGCAGACGCTGCTGCTTCCTTCTTAAATGGACATAGGAAAACGGGTTTTCAGTCAGTTGTTCATTTTTTAACAAAAATTGGTAAAAAGAACGCAGACTAGCTACTTTTCGACCTACAGAATTTCTGCTGTACTGCTCATCATAGAGTTTCCCAAGATAAACGCGAACATCCAGATGATCAACAGAAAAGTAATTTTCATTCCCTGTTTCTTTCAAAAAGTGCATGAAGTGGTTCAAATCACTCTCATAAGCAATCTTCGTTTTTTCGGAATACCCTTTCTCAACAATCAAATAGTTTAAAAAAAGTTCCGGCCAGTTTTTCTCTGTCATGAAACCCCCTCCAATAATTACACTGTTACTTTAGCATAACGAATTTTAAAAGACAAATAAATTGTCAGAATTTAATCAATATTTCTAAATTTTTTCACAATTCTAATCCTTTCCTTAATAACATCAGAATGACTCTTTTCAAATTACTGCTCTAATTTTAAAAGCGGTTCCAATTCTTTCTGCTAATACTCATTAAACAAATATTTATTCCATGAATGTTCTTCCTAAATCCAGTAGAACGTTCCAATATCTCCCCTGGAAACCCAAATAATATCAGTTTCTTCCGCCCAGCAAAGAACGAAGGGATTCCTTTTGCGGAATATTCTTCGGACCCATAACCGGTTCCTTCTTCCCCTTCGGCAAGCAATGAAAGTATAGCTGGAAATGTCATGCGCATCATCTACAGGACTTATCTTAAAAGATCCATTTCAGAGGAGAAGTATTTTCTTAAATTACTCCAGATTATCTTTGCTTTGCACTGGAGAAAAGACATAAAAAACCAGACAAGCAAACCCTATTCATACTGACGTTCCGATACAAAAAATAAATACTCGGATTTAACTTCTCAATTTCCGGCTGCAATGAAAAAACACCAAAAAGCAAACTTTAAATAATTTGCTTTTTGGTAATAGAAGAAAGTTCCATTAGTTTTATTCTATATTTTCCAGCACTTCTTTTTGAACCTCCAGTGCTCTGTTTGCAAGTGCTTCGTAACGTTCTTTTTTGTCTCTTATACGAGCCGGAAGCTCCGGAAATAAACCAAAGTTGGCATTCATCGGCTGGAAATGCTTGCCTTCTGCATGCGTAATATAATAAGCCATACTACCCATTGCTGTTTCTCTCGGCAAGATAACAGGTTCTTCTCCCTTAGCCAATCGTGCCGCATTTCTTCCTGCCAAAAGTCCGCTTGCCGCACTTTCCACATAGCCTTCTACACCAGTCATCTGTCCGGCAAAGAAAAGATCTTCTCTTTGTTTTGACTGATAAGTAGGCAAAAGCAGCTCAGGCGAATTCATAAAACTGTTTCGATGCATAACACCATAACGGACAAATTCAGCGTTTTCCAGTCCCGGAATCATTTGAAAGACACGCTTTTGCTCCCCCCATTTTAAATGGGTCTGAAAACCGACAATATTGTAAAGTGAAGCAGCAGCATTATCTTGTCTCAATTGAATAACTGCATAAGGGCGCTTTCCCGTTTTCGGATCTTCCAGTCCAACAGGCTTCATCGGTCCGAATAACATGGTTTTAATGCCGCGTTTTGCCATTACCTCAATTGGCATACAGCCTTCAAAAAACTTTTCTTTTTCAAAGGTTTTTAGAGGAACCACTTCGGCTTCCACTAATGCTGCATGGAAATGATTAAATTCTTCTTCTGTCATTGGACAATTCAAATAAGCAGCTTCTCCCTTATCGTAGCGGGATTTCAAATACACTTTATCCATATCTATTGTTGCATAATCAATAATTGGAGCAGCAGCATCATAAAAATAAAAACCTTCTGAACCATTAAAAGCTTTTACTTCTTCTGAAAGCTTTTCGGAAGTCAGCGGACCAGTTGCAATAATCGTGATCCCTTCTGGAATTTCGGTAATTTCTTCATTCTTAACAGTGATCAGGGGATGATTCTTAATTTGTTCAGTCACTGTTTGAGAAAAACTGTCACGATCCACAGCAAGTGCTCCGCCTGCCGGTACCGCTGTTTTGTCAGCAGAGCCGATAATGATGGAATCCATTCGCCGCATTTCTTCTTTTAGTACGCCTACCGCATTTGTCAGACTGTTTCCTCTCAGAGAATTAGAACAAACTAATTCTGCAAATTCTTCTGTTTGATGAGCTGGTGTTTTTTTAACTGGTCTCATTTCATATAAAGTAACGGGTACTCCTGCCTGTGCAACCTGCCATGCAGCCTCGCTTCCTGCAAGACCCGCTCCTATAACTGTGACTGTTTTTGTCATTTACTTCCTCGTTTCTGTATTGTTATTGCTTTTTTGGAAAAGAACAAGGGGCTGTGACATTCGTATGTCTCGAACCCCTAAAACTGAATAAACGGCATTTCAGCCTTTAGATGCATTGAGAATTGGAACGAAGCAAAAACCGCAGATACAAAGCGACACGATTCCATAAGCTTCCTTGACAATTTTCGGTTTGTTGGATTAAATCACAAAGAACAAAGTGACTCAATGTTTTCTTGCATAAACGCTCGTCACAGTTTAGAGTCTGCAAGTAGTGAGCATCCCTACCCCCTAGTTCTCGAAAGTAAACACTTTTACTCCTGCGGTTACTCGTCGCATGAAGGGCTTTGCTCCTGCGATTACTCATCGCAGTTAAGTTCGTGCATGTGCTCCTGCAGTTATTCGTCGCATGAAGTACTTTGTCACGGTCTCTTTCGTTCTTTGTTTTTCAATCTATAATATAAAGGGGTTAAATTCTTTAATTAGATGCTTTACCTGACTTGGCGAAAAACCGATTATAAGAAAATTTCGAGTTATATCGATAAGCTTAACAACTAATAGGATTATTTTTGAACATTTTCTTCGTAATCACCATTAATACAAACGACCTGTTTGCCGCCTTTAACTTTCTTTTCAACAAGATACTGATCACACTTCGGACAGTTTCGTCCAACTGGTTTATCCCATGAAGTGAAATCACAGTCTGGATAACGGCTGCAGCCGTAGAACAAACGATTCTTTTTCGATTTTCTTTCGATAACCTGTCCCTCATGGCAAACCGGACAGGTAACACCTATTTCTTTGACTATTGGTTTTGTATTGCGACAATCCGGAAAATTACTGCAGGCATAAAACTTTCCGTATTTCCCTAGCTTAATGACCATTGGGTGACCACATAAGTCACAGTCAAATCCTGCAGGTTCATCTTTTATCTGGATTTTCTCGATTTTTTCTTCCGCAATTGTCAGTTCTTTTTCAAACGGCTTGTAGAACTGATCGATCACCTCAATCCATTTTTCAGTTCCTTCTTCGACATGATCAAGGTTGCCTTCCATTGAAGCGGTGAAGTGGACATCAACAATTTTAGGAAAGAATTCGACAATCAGACTATTGACAATTTCTCCGAGTTCAGTAGGCTCAAACCGTTTATTGGTCAATTTAACATAATATCGACGCTGAATAGTTTCCAAAGTCGGAGCGTAAGTCGAAGGACGCCCCACACCATTTTCTTCCAGTGTACGAATCAGAGTCGCTTCACTGAATCGTGCAGGAGGCTGAGTAAAGTGCTGTTTTGGTTCAATGTCCACAGCTAGTACGATATCTCCTTCTTCCATGTCAGGAAGAATATTTTCTTTATCCTCTTTTCCGTCATCACGTCCTTCAACGTAGACCTGCATGAATCCTTTGAATTTTATCTTTGATCCATTTGCAATAAAGATAACGCCATTTTGATTCAATGTTACTTTCATTGTATCCAAAATAGCCGGTGTCATCTGGCTGGCAACCATTCGTGACCAAATCAATGTATACAGCTTTAATTGGTCTTTATCAAGGTATTGTTTAATTTCATCCGGTGTCCTGAGTACACTGGAAGGACGGATAGCTTCATGGGCATCCTGTGCTCCCTGAGCATTCTTGCTTTTTCGTCCGCCGTGTGCAGAATATTCTTTGCCGTACTTTTCTTCAATAAATGTTGCGGCTTCAGCTTTTGCAGAATCAGCCAATCTGGTAGAATCTGTACGCATGTACGTAATCAGCCCGACAGTCCCCTGTTTTCCAAGTGCGATCCCCTCATAGAGTTGTTGAGCAACCATCATGGTTTTGCGAGTACGGAAGTTCAGTTTTCTGGCAGCTTCCTGTTGAAGACTGCTGGTTGTAAACGGCAACGCAGGATTGCGTTTTCGTTCTTTCTTTTCAACTTTGTCGACATTGTACTCTTTTCCATTCATTCGGTCTGTTACTTCTTTAACAGCTTCAGGATTAGGGAGTTTCTTCTTCTTTCCGTCCAGTCCCCAGAAATTTGCCTTAAACTTCTTTCGACCCTTTTGGAAATTACCGTCTATGCTCCAGTATTCTTCTGGAACAAATTTCCGGATTTCATGTTCCCTGTCAATAATAATTTTTAAAGCTACTGACTGAACACGTCCTGCACTTAACCCTTTTTTTACTTTGCGCCATAAAATTGGACTGATGGAGTAGCCGACAATTCTGTCCAATACGCGACGTGCCTGCTGTGCATCCACTAAATCCAGATCAATTGCCCGAGGCTCCTTAAAGGCTGCTTTTACAGCTTCCTTTGTGATCTCGTTAAACACAACCCGGTTTTTATCATTGATGTTCAATCCCAGTAAGTGAGAAAGGTGCCAGGCAATGGCCTCCCCTTCTCTATCCGGATCGGCTGCGAGATAGACTTTTTCGGCTTTTTTTGCTGCAGCTTTCAATCCCTTGATTACATCGCCTTTTCCTCGGATTGAGATATAATGCGGTTCGTAATTATTTTCAAAATCGATGCCCATTTTACTCTTAGGCAAGTCGCGAATATGACCTACGCTGGCAACCACTTTGTAATTTCTTCCTAAATATTTTTCAATCGTTTTGGCTTTTGCAGGTGATTCTACAATTACTAGATATTTATACGCCATTAAACGTGCGGCTCCTTTCAGGGTTCCCTTTTTTACTATTTCCTACTATATATATAGAATAAAAACTCACAAATCGTAGTTCATCATATCTATTCATTTTGTGTTTGTCAAGGATTGATATAGTGAACTAGCGAAAAAAATTGAGCTCCTCTATAATATTTTGTGGCGAAAAAATGGCTTTAGCACCCTCATATATCAGGGTGTGACAGCCTTCTGAATGAGGTAGAAAAATATTTCCTGGTACAACGAAGACTTCCCTGCCATATTCCAATGCTGATTGAGCTGTTATTAAGGAGCCGCTGTTTCGTCTGGCTTCTATCAAGCAAGTTGCCTGACAGAGTCCTGCAATGATTCGGTTCCTCATGGGAAAATGATGTTTTCTGGGAGGCGTACCATTGGGATGTTCACTGATCAGCAGATGTTCCTTAGCTATTAATCGATGCAGGTAAGTATTTTCTTTGGGATAGCAAATATCCAGCCCTGTTCCAACAACTCCAATTGTTTGCCCCTGACTTTTGATCGCAGCTTCATGTGAGCGGCTGTCAATTCCTTTAGCCAATCCGCTGACAATGACCCAACCGGCCCCTGAAATGGCAGGAACAAATTCCCGAACGATTTTTACTCCATAGGAAGAGGCTTCTCTTGCTCCGACAAACGCAATGGATTTATGCTTTAACAGCTCTATATTCCCTTGATAGAATAAGACTGCCGGGCAATTATAGATTTCCTTCAGCAGAGGAGGAAATCGCTCATCCAGAATGGTCAAAAACTGATGTTCAGCCTGAAATTCCTGTAATTTTTCTGGATTTTCTGAGAGAGCATTCCAGGATTCTAAAAATAAAGATTCGTACCTTTTTACTTGACCAATACGAAGCATTTCTTCTTTTTTTATTTCGATCGATTCATTTTCCAGGATGAAGGATAAAATTTTTAGTCGTCCCAGATTTCCGATTCCCCGACAATTGACAAGCTTAAATAATAATGCCCTGATTTCTTTTTCCATAAAAAAAACCTTCCTTTCAAATACTATGTCTTAAATAGTATTTGCAGAAGAAGACTTATTTTATTTTATTCGCAATAATTTTTTACGGGAGCAAACGTTTTTCGATGAATCGGACAAATTCCCCGATGCTTAATCCCTTCAATGTGTTCCTTTGTTCCATATCCGGCATTTTTTTCAAATGCATATCCCGGAAACAGTTTCGCGTAGTCTTCCATCAAACGATCTCGGCAGACTTTAGCTACAATACTTGCGGCAGCAATGGAAATTGAACGGGCATCTCCTTTGATTAAGCTTTTTTGAGGAATTTTTGTATCCAATTCCATAGCATCAATCAAAAGATAGTCGGGAATAAAATCCAAATCCTCAATTGCCATCCCCATAGCCTTTTTACTGGCCTGATAGATATTTATATGATCAATCTCTATGTGGTCAACCATCCCAATACCAATAGAAATCGCCTGATTTTGAATTAGATCATACAGCTCTTCTCTCTTTTTTGCGGAAAGCTGTTTTGAATCATTTAGCCCTAACAGTTTACAATCCTCCGGCAGGATGACTGCTGCTGCGACGACCGGACCTGCAAGCGGTCCTCTGCCAACCTCATCAATTCCGGCAATCAGGCGGTATCCTTCCTGTTTTGCTTCCTTTTCAAAGATGGAAAGCTCCTGAAACTTTGCTGCTTCCTTTTCCTTTTTTAACAGGTTTCTCTCCCATTGTCCCAGTGCCTGCTGAACACCAAGACGCTGATCCTGCTGCCAGATTAACAGTCTTTCGTCTTCTCTGGAATGAACAGACTTTAATGCTATTTTTATTTCCTTGATTGATTCATTCTTCATCCCTTGCTGCTCCTAACTCTTCCCAACGATCTAGTGTAAATGTACCTAACTTTCCGCTGCGGATTTCCTGAACAATCATTTCGCTTGATCGATCATAGTCCTCTTTAAAGCCGCGTTTTTTTGTAATCAGCATTAACAGCTCTGCTGGCGGTAAAAATAGTTCGTCATCTGTGATCCCATAGCGTTCTTTAATACGATCTGGATAAAAACGGCTGAAAAACTCTAACCCATAAATAGCCAGATCATCAAAATGAAGCAGCTGATCTTTGATGGCACCTGTCAAAGCCAGTTTTTTCCCGATTTCAGGATCTTCGAACTTTGGCCATAAAATCCCAGGAGTATCAAGAAGCTCCAGATCTTTCCCTGATTTCAACCATTGTTGTCCCTTGGTTACTCCTGGCTTATTCCCAGTCTGAGCGATCTTCTTTCCCACGAGCCGATTCATCAGCGTAGATTTTCCGACGTTTGGAATACCAATACAGATTGCACGAATCGCACGAGGTTTTAATCCCCTGCTTCGATCCCGTTCAATTTTATCCTTCAATGCCTTTTTTGCTTCTTGAATGATCTTGTTTATTCCGATATTTTGCTGTGCGTTGATGACTAAAGTATGAAACCCTTTTTCCTGAAAATAATTCTGCCATTTTTTACTTTGTTCACTATCTGCGAGATCGCCTTTATTCAATAAAACCAGTCGTGGTTTCTGCTGAACAATTTGATCCATCATTGGATTTCTTGAAGACAGAGGCAGCCGAGCATCAACCAGCTCAAAAACAATGTCAACAAATTTTATTTTTTCTGATACTTCTCGACGGGCTTTGGCCATATGCCCTGGAAACCATTGAATATTCATGCTTATCACCTACCTAACTAATGATTTTAATATGTCTTAATGGATAATAGACAAAGCGTGCTTTACCTAAGATGTATTTACTGTCCACTGCACCAAAAGAACGGCTGTCCTTTGACATCCGACGATTGTCCCCCAATACAAAATAACTTTCATTGCTCAGCTGATCTTGATTGAGAAGACTGGAAAGTTCAAAGTCCGTTGTATACGGCTTCACATCATCTTCGTTTTTCTTGCTTTTATTTTCTTCCAAAAAAGGCTCTGCTATTTTTTCATTATTAATATACAATTGATCGTTTTCATAACGCACAGTATCTCCAGGAAGACCAATGACTCTCTTTACATAAATTTCTCCATTCGGCAATTGGAAAACAATAACATCAAAACGATTGACATCTGTAAACTTTTCCATTAGAACCATGTCACCCTGACTCAAGTTCTTCTCCATGGAATTTCCATCAATGGGAACAGGAATTAATAGAAAACCTCTCAAAATAAATAATATGACCAAAGAAGGTATCAGTAATTTCATAAAAGAAATAAAACATGCGATATATTTATTTTTCCCTCTCATAAATTTCTACCTTCCTCCATTGTAATATAACAAAAGCAGCTGCTTTTATACAATTTTAAAGCAGACAGTTATTTCCCCAGCTTTTCAACAGCCTTATTATAAGCCGTATCGTTTATCTGAATTTTGATTTTTAACAATTCTTCAATCTTATCAGCTGTCTCCTGATTTACCTGACCAGTAACAGAAAGTCCTTTTTCAGACTGCAGAGTCTCAATTGCTGTCTTCGTACTGCTGTTGAATTCATTTGATTCATTTACATCATAATCCAGTGCTTTTAGCATTTTATTTACGTTCATCACGGAGTCAGACTGACTCCCTTCTTCCAGAACCTCACTCCTTGAAATGGGAGAAAGATAAGCATACTCCGGATAATCTGCTTCAATGGTCGGTTCCAACCCTTCTTCATGAATCCAGTTTCCTTCCGGGGTCAGCCATTTCAAAATAGACAGTTTCAAGCTGCTGTGATCAGTAATTCCTTTTACAGTCTGAACAGTTCCTTTTCCATAAGTCGTCGTTCCGATGACATCAACATTGCCGGATTCTTTTAAAGCTGCTGCAAAAATTTCAGCTGCACTGGCGCTTCCACCATCGACAAGTACCACAACTGGTTCTTTTACTTTAAAACCGCCGTCCAGTTCAGAAGAAGCTGTATGCTCTGTAATATTACCATCCTTATCTTCGAATTGGACAATTACTTTACCATCCTCTAAAAACATGCTGCTCATCATTTCCACCTGATTCAACAAACCGCCGGGATTTTGCCGGAAATCCAGTACAAATGATTCTGCCCCTTCTTTCCGCAGATCTTTAATAGCTGTTTTCAATTCCTTAAATGTATTTCCGCCAAAGGATGAGACACGAATATTACCAATTTTACTGTTTTTTGCATCAATTTCACTGCTGACTGTCTCAATCGGAATTGTATCTCGCTCAATAATGACATCAAAGGTTTCGCCTTCTCTTAAGATTGTCAGCTGAACTTCCGTCCCTTTTTCTCCTCGAATTTTACTCACTGATTCAGACAGTGTCAGACCTTCTGTAGGCTCACCGTCTATTTGCAGGATCGCATCATTTACCTTCAATCCATTTTTTTCAGCAGGTGAACCTTCAATAGGGGCCTGAGTGACTGTAGGTACTTTATCAACCAGTCCCATTGAAGCTCCAATCCCTTCGAAGCTCCCGGAAACCTCATCGCTCAGCTCAGATGATTCTTCATCACCCAGATAAGAAGAATAAGGATCATCCAACGATTCCATCATTCCCTTTAAAGCTCCTTCAACCAATTCTGATTCATCTACTGATCCAACATAATTTTCCAGAATATTATTATAAAGTCCGTGAACCTCTTTCAAGTCTCCTGCATCACTTGTCTGCTGAGAAATATAACTGCTGAACAGACTGCTAAAATAAATATAACAACCGCCCACTGCAATAATTGCTGTACAAATAATGGAAACAACATATTGATAATAGGGTACTTGACGATGATTTTTTCTCATTGCTTTTGTTCTCTCCTTATTGCTCGCTCCTGTATTGACCGATTAGTCTAGTTTACCATGAAAAAGATAATGAAAAAAGCTGTTTCACAGTAAATTAAACGAAATTCATTTGTTGCTTGCAAGGAATCGTTCTTGATTTTTACATTTTTAACAAAACAGAAAAAGGGAGTGCAACAAACCTATGTTACAGCCCCCAAAAAACCAAATAAACGGTGTTCCAGTCTTTATATACTTCAATCCTCGATACATGCCATTTAAGCAGTGTATCTGCGGTACTCACTTCTTTCCGTTCCTCGATACATGCTTTTTAAGCGATGTATCTGCGGTACTCGCTTCTTTCCGTTCCTCGATACATGCCGTCTAGTTCCTACAAGGCATCCTACCAGTTATCCTGCAAGTTTTCTTATCATTTTCTTGAATTCCTTCTTGGTGTCATAAATCACTGCGATTCACTTGTCAGAGTAGATGATGCATGTTATCTGCTGCTTGAAGCTGGGCGCAGCTTCTTGTCGTATGGAGCAACTTTGGTACATCCTCTTTCTAGTCAGGTTCCTTATTTGTTATTCTCCAAATACTTTTCCCATAATTCGTCAAAAATAGTCATTGTGGACAGATAGTTTACTTCCATTTCTAAATAGGAGGAAAGTTCGTTATAGTCTTCTGAATGCTTTGGGAAACGAATATCTTTCGCTGCTGCATTGGCAAATTTAGTTTCAGCATCTGCTGCCGGTCCTTTTAAAGTGATCAGGTAATGATAAAAACTTCTTCTCATTTTATTTCTTTCTCCCATTTTTTTTCTAAAAATTCGCCTCTTAGCTCATGGGCTTTTTCATATCTCTTCGGCTCTTTTTTATAAAAGTCCTGATGATAGTCTTCTGCAGGATAAAAGACAGCCGCCGGTTCAATTGTTGTTACAATTTTTTCTTTGAAGCGCCCGCTGTTCTGCAGCTCCTGTTTACTTTTTTCAGCAATTTCTTTTTGTTGTTCATTCAGATAAAAGATTACTGGTCGATAGTTATCTCCACGATCTTCAAACTGCCCTAATGCATCTGTCGGATCGGTCTGCTGCCAATAAATCTCCACTAATTTCTCGTAGGAAATAATCTGGTCATCAAAAATAATTTCCACAGCTTCCGTGTGACCAGTCCTATGACTTTTTACCTGTTCATAGGTTGGGTTTGCTGTGTGACCGCCTGTATAGCCTGATGTCACCGATATAATCCCAGGCTGCTGATCAAACGGTTGAATCATACACCAGAAGCAGCCCCCTGCAAAAATTGCTTTTTCTGTCATAATACTTCCCCTTTCCTGCTATTCTTCTGAAGTGTTTGAAGTTTCAGTGTTCTTCTCATTATCTGATGGCAGATAGAGATTCACCCGTATATCATCATCAATCAGATTAATTTTTTCTGCACGAATAAATAATCCGTTTTGCATTCTAAATTCATCTAGTTTTAATAATATATATTTTTCACTGGGATTAACTTCAACCCACCCCGGCAAATTGTAGTCCCTTTTCACAAAATTCAGAATATCCTTTATAGGAAGCCCTAGTGTTCCTATAGAGAGACTTTTGGCTTTTAGCTGAACATTGCCTCCGTCAACAACATAGGGATCAAAATAGAGATTAAACTGAATCGGATAACCCAGAACTTTAAACGTTCCTGTCAGCATGGCTTCATTTTCAAGATAAAAGTCATACGTAATATCAGTGTCTTTTTGGAACTCATTAAAAAAAAATTCAATTAATGAATTGATTTGCTGTTTGTTGGACTGGATACTCAGAACCGGGGTTCCCTCTATACTGGTTGTTTGGGATGAATTAATGTTTGGTTCTCTCACCTGGGTAACTCTAATTCCTATAAACAAAATGATTCCGGTTAAAATCCCGATAATTGTCAGACAGGCAATTTTCCATGGGTTCAGCTTTTTTTTAGGCTGGCTATTCTGATGACTATTCGTCTTTTTCATCTTTTTGGTTTTCTTCTTTGTTTTTTTTGATTTTATTTCGTCTGATCCTGCCATAGGCTTCATTCACTCTCCTTGAACAGCCATTCGTCTTTAGTTTTTATCATTATTTCTCTCACTGCATTTGCCATTAACTGATAACCAATATTATTCGGATGGAAATGGTCCTCCTCATAAATAGCATTATTCGTGATCGCTTTAGAGCTTGTGTCTTCTTCCGCTCCGGTTATACCGACATCGCCATCTACACCTTTATACAACAAGTCATTAATCGGAATAAAATACATGTTATTCTGCTCAGACACAGTTTCTTCTGTTCCATCATTCCAATTGTTCACAATCTGCTGCATCTCAATGATTTCCGGAAAATAAAGATAAAATGGATTGTAAATGCCTAATATGTATACAGGTGCAGCTTCATTATATTTTCGAATTTCATTCAAGAGTGAGCTGATTTGCCCCTGATAGTTTTTCAGAGGTTTTTTGAAAGACTCCACTGTTAAATTGAAGACATCCCCTTTTATTACTTTCATCAGGTCATTACCCCCAACTGTCAAAGTAATTAAATCAGCTTCACCCAACTGTTTCTGAATATCTTCACTCTTTTTTATCCGCTTCAAAATTTGATCACTTCGATCACCATTTTTACCAAAGTTTTCAACATCAACTGCATTTACATTATATCGATCTTTAATTTCATTAGCCAAAATTGGTACAAAGCCGCCGGAATTTGTCAGATCACCGACTCCTTCTGTTAAGGAGTCACCAATAGCAACATATTTAATAATATCCTTGTTGTTCTCATTGGGGACACTTGTTTTTTGTGTATTAAAATAAGGCTGAGCTTTAGGTACTATAAAAAAAAGCAACAGCAAGGTAAGCAGAGCCGCTCCAAAAGGAACTACAAGCATCAGCCAATTTTTTTGAAAAAAGTCTTTCATCTTCAGCCCCTCTTTCATTCTCAAAAAGAGAGCAGGAGCTCTATCAGCTCGGATATCCTCCTGCTCTTCAATCTCAATATGTGATAAAACAGATACATTTCACAGCTTGATACGAAAAGCCAAGCAACTCGATGACTCATCGTCTCTGCTTGGCTTCTGAAACATCCAATTTAAACGTTCTTATTTTGTATAGTACATTATTGCAAAGGCGCCTTTACCAGTATGTGTAGCAATCACCGGATTTGTATGCAAAACAGGAATATCCATATCAGGGAACAGTTTTTGCAGCCCATCTTTGAAATAGTTTGCCAGCTCTAAACCATCCGCATGAGAAATCCCAATCTGACGGATATTAGAAAGTTTTTCCAGTTCAGTCTTTAGTTCATCAAACCATTTATTAAAGGTTTTAACGCCGCGTCCCTTTATAACTGGAATTAATTCTGAATGATCAAAGTCCATGACCACTTTCATATTAAATATATTTGACATCAATCCAGTTGCACGGCTGATTCTTCCGCCTTTAACCAGATTGTCCAGTGTAGAAATACCTATAAACAGTTTTGTATTTTCTTTAACATGCTCTACTTTAGCCAAAATTTCAGGAGTATCTGCACCATTTTGAGCCAGCTTCGCAGCTTCAATCACTTGGAAAGAGAGCCCTTGATCTACAAAATCGCTGTCGATGACCGTTACCTTGCTGGAAGTCAGATTGCTTGCCTGTCTGGCAGCCTCAACTGTTCCGCTCAACCCTTTTGTCATATGGATAGAGATAATCTCACTGCCGTCTTTTCCAAGTTCATCATACAGTTCGACAAATTCTCCAATTGGCGGCTGACTGGTTTTGGGTAAAGCCTTTGCTTCCTCCATCATATGCATAAACCGTTCGCCTTCTAAATGGTCATCATCAGGATAGACAACACCGTCTATCATAACGGATAAAGGAATCATGTGGATATTTAAATTGTCCCGTACTTCCTTTCTCATCGTACAGGAGGAATCAGTCACAATTTTTACATTTGTCATAAAATTAACCACTCTTTCTTTAAAAACAACCTTCATTCATGATAGAATGATTATATGGTTTCAGTTATGGATATAGTATAACAGACCGAAAATAATTTTTCATCAAATTAAAATGAAGGAAGTTGATTTCTTGGAAAAAGCTGGATTTTCCCGCAAATATCTAATTGTCAATGAAGTACTCAATGCTGTTACCCATGGAATCGGCTTTGGTCTGAGTATTGCAGGCCTGGTCATATTACTGGTAAAAGGAACAAATTTGGACTCGGCGCTTTATGTTGTCTCTTATGCTCTATATGGTTCAACACTGATTTTGCTGTTTCTCTCTTCCACGCTGTTCCACAGTCTGATTTTCACTAAGGCGAAGAAAGTTTTTCAGGTATTTGATCACAGCTCCATCTTTTTATTGATTGCAGGGAGCTATACACCATTTTGCCTGTTAAGCGTGCAGGGGTGGTTAGGCTGGACACTGTTTGGATTGATTTGGTCATTGGCTATTGCAGGAGTTGTTTATAAATCGGTCACTCTGCATAAACAGGATACTGTAAAATATGCTTCAACTGTTATTTATATAATTATGGGCTGGTTGTGTCTGATTGCAGCAAAGCCGTTGTATGAAAGCTTGAGTTTTACGGGTCTGGCACTTTTAGTTTCCGGAGGCGTTTCATACACGCTGGGAGCACTATTCTACAGCTTAAAAAATGTACGGTTTATGCATGTTGTCTGGCATCTATTCGTGATGGCTGGAGCAGGTTTTATGTTTTTTTCAGTTTTATTTTTCACTTAAATAAGATAGCGCGGATTATTTTTATTATTCCGCCGCTGTCTTTTTGTTTTTCTTAAGAATTAACTCTATACAGAATTACATTTTATTTTTTATCATTATTTTTCTATCTGTAAAACTAAAATATAGATCTCCATACTACCTTGTCTCTATTTTTCCACTTTCGATAAGTTCTTCCCGTTAGTTTTGAAGTAGTCCCTTTTCTACTTCTCCATCATCGCTACCCATAGCTTTTGAAGCTGCTTCTCTATCCGTTTAGTAATTTTCATCTCATAATGTGTCTTTAAAATCAATATTTTCGAGGTCAAACTCAGTATTCTGAATATATTAAGAGTTTATTCCCCATAAGTTTAACAGATCTCGTTCAAAATTTATTTTAGAATAGGCTTTCATTATTTCTCCATCCGTAGGCTCCCATTGTTTCTGCTATTTCATTCTAATATTTTAGTTCCATTTTTTACCTGTATACGATACGTCCGTCCTTTCTATTCGTTTATACTGAAATTAAAATTCCAGTTCATAACCATAAATTATATCATTCGCATATTCTTTGCCAACACTAAACCAGAACTTTCCAAACAGCTCTTCCTCTATAGTGCTGCTTGTATCAGCAGATTTCTTTTCAATAACCTTTGCCTCTTTCTTTTTAGTGATCGTTTCACCAGCAGCAGAAAAAAAGAATAAAAAAATGAGTATTTGTACTTTACAAAACGAACAAACATTCGTATAATATAAATACGAACACAGGTTCGAATTTCTCGTGAGGTGATAATAATGAAAGCAGTACGTCGTGGCGGCTTTATATTTTTTGTTTTGTTGATTGGTATTTTTTTGGGTACATTGGGCTTACCAGCTGCATTGCTAATCGTCAGTCCTCTCTTTATCATCTGGTTCATGCTTTGGGATGAAAAACGTTATTCTGAAGAACGCAGAAGACAGGAAAGCCAGCAATATTCTGTCTACCGAAAATATCATTAAGATCGAGCAGATCCTATCATAAAAAAACGGTGTGAAGGAAAATTCCTCACACCGTTTTACTGTTTAATAATCCATTAAGGTTACAATTTCATAATTAGAGATTTTATCTCTCCCATGCAGCTCCTTCAGCTCAATCAGGAAGGCACAGCCGACAACGATACCGCCTAATTGTTCGATTAATTCAGTTGTTGCTTTAATTGTACCGCCTGTAGCAAGTAAATCATCGCAAATCAGCACTCTTTGTCCAGGCAGAATTGCATCTTTATGGATAGTTAAAGTATCTGTACCATATTCTAAATCGTACGTCACTTCAATCGTTTCACGAGGCAGTTTACCTTTCTTGCGAACTGGAGCAAAGCCTACACCAAGCTCATAGGCAACCGGACAGCCAACAATAAATCCTCTGGCTTCAGGCCCCACAACCATATCAATCCTTTTTTCTTTTGCGTAATCAACGATTTGCTTCGTTGCTTCACGATAAGCATCTCCATTTGCCATCAAAGGAGAGATATCTCTAAAGATAATTCCTTCTTCGGGATAATCAGGGATACTTGCAATATAATCTTTCAAATTCATACTTATTCTTCCTCCTCGTTCAACAGCCAGCTCAGCAATACTTTACGATCGCTGTATAGTAAAAATTCTTCTACCTTAATTTTCTTCAATCGTTTTTGATAGACTTCACTTTCTGTCAACGGATGATTTTCAGGGGTATCAACATTTCTTAAAATGCCGTCTTCTATTGTAACAAATCCCAAATCAAAAAACACCTGAATCATGAAAATTAATAGTTTTTCCTGGATTTGCAGATAATTTGAAACAGTATCCAATTTATAACGAACATCCAATGTTCCCTGTTTACGAATCAATGAATAAAGCTTTGAAAACTGCTCCCTTGATCCAGTTCCATTCAAATAAGCTTCATCAGTGGAAAGACCTAAAAGATAAATACGATTGACATTGACGCCTTCAATCAACTGTTTAATATCATCCAATTCATCAGGACAATCGACAATAACTAATTGTTCAATTGTCATCCCGTTTGTTTCAGATAAAAGCTGTCCAGACGACTCATAGTAGAGCATATTTCCTATATCAGTTTTTAAAAGTTTGACACTTTCCTTTTGAAAATAAACAAATAACGTATTCTTCTCTGGAATGTCTTGCTGCTGGTTCGCTTTCCCTCTTAAATCAAACAATTGGATATCTTCTATGGAATAGTCTTCTGCCATTAACTGAGGCTTTTTATTACCATTCCATTCATTTATAGAGAGCTTCCCTGCAATATTACAACGGTTTTCAGCAAATTCTTTGGCGTCTTTACCCATTTGGAATGCAATGACATCCAGCGAAGCAGAGCCGTCAGTTATCTGCAGCTTCAAATGATCTTGCTGCGCCCCGATTTGTCGAACCTGAATAGCATCCACCTTTTTATAAGAGAAATTCGGCATCGGATTATCTGTTCCAAAAGGAGCGAGCAGCTTTAACTGGTTGATAAAAGAGAGTGTTGTCTCTTCTATTGTAAGAACTTCATCGATCTGCAATTCCTGTCCCTGTGAAAGGTCAATTGCATTTTTCTCAATATAATGAATCAGCTGCTCTTTCAGTACATCAATATTTTCCACAGGCAGTGTCATTCCGGCAGCCATATGGTGCCCGCCAAAATGAGTAAAGAGCTCTCTCTTTTCATTTAATGCATCATACATATTCAACGCAGACACACTTCTTCCTGAGCCTTTAGCGGTTGATCCGTTCTCATCAATCGTCAAAACGATTGTCGGTTTCCCTGTTTCCTGCATGATGCGGCCTGCTACAATCCCCAAAACACCTTCATGCCAACCTTTTTGAGCTAAAACATGGATAGAAGATTTCAAATCAAGTAAAGTAAAAGCCTCTTCCGTGATTGTTTCGACAATCTTTTTACGTTCAGTATTTTTTTCTTCGATAAATTTTGCAATACTCAATGCTTCGTCTTCATCAAAGGTCGTCATTAATTCAACTCCTGGAGCTGCTTCTCCCAGTCTTCCAAGTGCATTTAAACGAGGACCAATCGCAAAGCCAATATTTTCTTCAGAAATTTCTTCTTTTTTTAAGCCGGCTGAGTGAATCAACGCATCTAATCCGATACGATCTCCCGATTGAATCATCTTGAGCCCCATCTGAACCAACATCCGATTTTCCCCGGTTAATGAAACCAAATCGGCAATCGTCCCAATAGCAACCAGATCAAAAAACTCAGTGGGAGTCTCTCCAAGTAAAGCTGAAGCAACTTTGAACGCCACGCCGACTCCAGCTAAATCACCAAAAGGATAGTCTCCCTTGGGATGTTTAGGATGAATCACAGCGAGGGCATCCGGTAAAATTTCGGGCAATTCATGGTGATCTGTAATAATTACATCAATTCCCTGTTCTTTTGCATAGTTTACAGCTTCATGTCCGGCTACACCGTTGTCCACAGTAATGATCAGCTGAATGCCGCTTTCAATCTTTTCTTTAAAAACAGACAAATTCGGGCCATACCCGTGAATAAATCGATTGGGTAAAAAATAATCTACTTCTCCGCCAATCAGCTCAACAGCTTCCTTCATCACCGTAGTACTGGTAATACCATCTGCATCATAATCACCGTATACCAGAATCCTTTCTCCCTGTTCAACGGCCTGCTGGATTCGTTCAATTGCCTTATCCATTTCGTAAATTAAAAAAGGATCATGAAGTGCTTCAATTGAGGGAGTTAAAAAAAGGGCCAGCTGTTCAGATGTTTGTATGCCTCTTTGCCACAGCAGCTTGCCAACCAGCGGACTAATATTTTTTTCATTCAGTAATTCTGTAAATTCTTCTGAAAAGACTGGATTTTCAGGATATTTCCATATATACTTAGATTTTTTCACATCGTCACTCCTAACCAAGTAATTATAACAAAATCAGGATCAAAACTAAAGATAAGTCCATCATTTGAAATTAGGAGAATTGATTTCTACAATAATCCTTATGTTAATCAATCAAAATCTTTGGTCCGCCTTTTTATGCACAAAAAAAGTCCAAGTATTACTAAAAATACCAGACCTTTCTTGTTCCAATGAGCGAAGCAACAGTAAAACAAACATGACATGCTTCAAGCTGTTGCTCTAGCCTATTCTAATTTATTTACTCTGAAAAAGGCTCTTCCTTCTCTTTTAATTCTACTGGCAAACCTTTTTCCTCAAGTAAGTGATCATACTTTTGCTGAATTTCAGCCAGTTTATTTTCATTGCTTCTCTCTGTTCGTTCAACAGCTTCCTTGACAAGCTTGTCAGACTCATCTTTGTATGAATCTCTTTCTTCAATCAGGTTCTTAATCCGCTTTTTTTGATCCAAAATTGTTGTAACTGAAGTAATCAGCCCTACTATTGCTCCAATAATGGCAGAGCCCAGTATAATTAATATAAGCGGTCCGGAAATTTTAGCGAAACCAAAACTTACAGGAACACTTTGACTGTTCAGCACAGCAAAAA
This sequence comes from Enterococcus sp. BWT-B8, assembly GCF_020567625.1. Lineage (NCBI taxonomy): Bacteria > Bacillati > Bacillota > Bacilli > Lactobacillales > Enterococcaceae > Enterococcus > Enterococcus sp. BWT-B8. Next base: position 297,765 of record NZ_JAJDJV010000001.1, read on the forward strand.
TCACAATAACCAACATAAGAAGAAACCCTACTATAACACGCCACTGATTCTTCATCTCAATTCCCCCACCATCTATTTTTTGTTAAAGATACTTACCGCCAAAAGATCACCCAAATGCGGCAGAAGAGTGTAGAGTCGTGCTGCACCTTCCATGATTCTTGGTCGATTTATTTCACGTTTATAGGTGCCCATACTCTGCACTATTTCATTGGCAAGCTGCTGAGGATCTAAGACGAAGAGTCCTAATGATTCCAAATAATCTCCTGAAGGATCCGCCTGATCAAAAAAGTTTGTTGCGATCGGTCCGGGATTCACTGTTGTTACAGCAATTCCTAAAGGTCTCAGTTCAAGACGAAGCGCATTTGAAAAACCTAAAACGGCAAATTTTGTTGCAGAATAAATACTTGTTTTAGGCGTTGCCATTTTCCCAGCCATTGAAGCAACATTAATAATATGTCCACTCTGACGTTCTGCCATCCCCACTGCAATTTTCTGAGTAAAGACCATCATCCCCAGAACATTAACATTAAACATATTTCGTGCAACATCTAAATCTGTATCGAGAAAGTTATCGAAAATACCAAAACCGGCATTATTTACAAGAATATCCACAGCACCCACTTCTTCAGTTATTCGGCCAATCACATAATCCACATTTTCAGGATCAGATATATCCAGCTGGAAAGAAAACGCTTTTTTGCCGCTTAGCTCTTCACAGCGCTCTTTAACCTTACCGATTAGATTAATACGTCTGGCACATACTACTACAACAGCTCCTCTGCAAGCTGCTTCGTAGCATACTTGTTCACCCAAACCAGCTGAACCGCCAGTTACTACAACCACCTTATCATTTAAATCCTGCCAAAACCTCATTTTTTCTCCTCCTGCTTCTATTTTCGGAATGGAACATCCAGGATATCCATATCCTTAACCGCTGTTACAAATGGGAATAATTCTTTTGCTTCATCTTCAAGCTGAATAATATCTCTTGTTAAATACCGGGCACTGATGTGTGTTAAAACCAGCTGCTTAACCTGTGCTTCTTTGGCTATCTCGGCAGCCTGATGACTGGTGGAATGATAATAGTTCTTTGCCATTTTTGATTCATCCTTATTAAAGGTACTTTCGTGCACTAAGACATCTGCATTTTTACCAAGTATAACACTATTCGCTGTTTTTCTGGTATCTCCTAAAATAGTAACGATTCTTCCGGCTCTCTTTTCTCCGACAAAGTCTTTTCCATTGATCACCTGTCCATCCTCAAGCTCCACTGTTTCTCCACGTTTTATCTTACCATATAAAGGACCTGATGGGAGACCCAATGCCTGAAGCTTTTCTACTTGAAGTTCACCTTCATGATCGGATTCAACAATCCGGTAACCAAAACTCAAGATTCCATGCTCTAAAGGCAGACACTCAACCTTAAACTGTTTATCTTGAAAAACGATACCGCCATCCGTCAGCTCATGAAAAACAATAGGATAAGACAGACGTGTCTTTGACACATTTAAAGAGGTTTCAATAAATTTTCGAATCCCTTCCGGTCCATAGATATCCAACTGTTCATCCCCACCTTGAAATGAACGGCTGCTCAGCAGTCCCGGCAAACCAAAAATATGGTCTCCGTGTAAATGGGTAATAAAAATTTTTTCGATTTTTCTTGGACGAATGGTACTTTTTAAAATTTGAAGCTGTGTTCCTTCACCGCAGTCAAACAACCAGACAGCATTTCGCTCATCCAGCAATTTCAAAGCGATACTGCTTACATTACGGTGTTTCGCTGGTACTCCAGCACCTGTACCTAAAAATTGTAATTCCATTGGTTCCCTTACTTTCCATTAGATTTCTTCTTCATTTTAGAAGAAAGCAGCCTCATTGGCAAATAAAATTATTTTATCGGTAAAATAACCGTAAAAGTTGTTCCTTTCGGTGTTGTATCTGATACTGATATTTTACCATGATGACTTTCAGCAATCCATTTAGCAATGGCCAGTCCAATTCCGTAGCCGCCGGTTTTTCTGTTACGTGACTGATCGCCTCTGTAAAAGCGATCAAAGATCTCTTTTTTCTGTTCGTCTTCAATTCCGATCCCCTGATCAACCACATTAATAATCCATTCATTTCTCTCTACTTTAGAACTTAACAAGACCTGATCCCCTTCATTTGTATATTTTAATGCGTTGTCCAAAAGAATAATCAGCAGCTGCTTGATTTTTTGGCGGTCAATCGCTGCCTGTCCTTCTTTTTCGATATTAATCTTAAGTTCTTTATTTTCTGCTTCTGCAAGCTCCTGATACGGAGTCAGAGAAGTTAATAAAAAGTCTTTTATATTGACCGTTTCTTTATCGAGAATAACAGCGTTTGAATCAGAACGTGCCAGCAGCAGCAGGTCGCTTGTTAATTCGCTAAGTCGCTGAACTTCTGTCAATGAGGCAGCAATAGTTTCTGATTCCTCAAGAATCGTATGATTCGGCTTTGTAAACAGCTTTTCAAGCTTAGCCTGAATAATGGTTAACGGCGTTCGTAATTCATGAGAAGCATTTTCTACAAATTCCAGCTGTTTTGCCCAGGAAACCATAATCGGCTTCATCGACCATTTCGACAGGAAATAGCTTAAAATAATCGAAAGAACTCCAAATACAACCATACAAACAATAAGTATCTGTTTTACCCGCTCAATGGTTCCTTTAATAGGATCAGTATTAGTCAAAATCTGGACATAGGCAACATCGGAAGTTTCATCGCCAATAATCGGCACCGTAATGGAGCGAAACTGCAGCACTCTTTCGTTGCTGTCCTTCACTGTAATGCTATTGATGGTATTCAAACTCTCAGTAGATAATTTTACATTCTGAAGGTCATCATATCGTGAGCCTAGACTGTCCTCATTTATAATTTCACCCTCAGCTGTCCATAAGATTACCTGCTGCTGGAAACTGTTTTTAGGCGGTATTTTATCTTCACTATTATTTCCATTTCCTATAATCGGATCATTTTGCGGCAATTGACCAAAGCGATCGAAATGAGCCATTTTTATTTGCATATTTAGGAACTGATCATTTTCAGACATCCTCGTAAGCTCTGTGTCAACAGATTGATAAATAGAGGTTTGAAGAAGTTGAAAGACAATGATTCCGAGGATTAGAAAAATACTGGAAAATGAAATCATGTTCACTACAAAATAACGAATTCGTTGATTTTTAGTTCGTTGTTCCTTCATTGTCTCACTGACCTTCCTCTTCCGGCTGGAATAAATAGCCGACATTTCTCAATGTTTTAATCCATTTATCCAGTTCAAACGGTTTTAAATGTTTTCTCAGGTTACTCATGTACACTTCGACAACCGTCAGGGTCGTATCTGACTGAAAGCCCCAAATACGATCAAACAACTGATCTTTTGTAATAATTCTCCCTTTATTCTGCATGAGATATAAAAGTAAATCAAATTCTTTTCCCTGAAGCTGAATATCCTGTTGTTGATAGTGTACTTGCCGATTGTTGATTTCAATACACAGCTGGCCTATTCTCAATTCGTTTTTCGGATTTAGTCCGAGAGATCTGCGAAGCAGTGCCTGCACTCTCATTAACAGCTCTTCTCTATGGAACGGTTTTGTTAAATAATCATCTCCCCCATTCTTAAAGCCATTCACTTTATCCTCCAGACCGTCTTTCGCAGTTAAAATCAAAACCGGTGTATAGATCTTTTTTTCTCTTAGTTTAGTCAGTATCTGTTCTCCTGAAAGACTTGGAAGCATTAAATCAAGTACGATTAAATCGTAGACTTCTCTTTCTCCTTCATAAAGTCCCTCTTCCCCATCGTAAACCTGCTCAACTTCACCGATTTCAGATAATATCTCACTGATACTATCTGACAATATTTCGTCATCTTCCACTAAAAGTATCTTCAACCTACTCTCCCCTCTCTATTACTCAAATTAAAGACTCCTAAATCAACAATAGAAGGGTACGACTAATCTGGTCTACCGGATTGTCCCACCCTTTCAAACTAGTTTTTAATTCGTTGCTCATTGGTTCATTCAACAACAAAGATTCTGACACATTCACACTTATTGCTTATTGATCGTCTGAATTATTATCTTTTGCGTTTTCTGTCCACGCATTATTTGCCGCATCTTTGACTTTCTTTTCAACAGTTTTTGCTTTATCCAGTTCCTGCTCGACATCCTCATAAACAAGGCGAGTAATCTCTCCTCCCAGTTCGTTCATCACTAACTGATTTAAGGGACGGTTATCATCTTCATCTGCAATTAAGACTAAACCGGTATGTCCTTCCGTAATTTTATTCGACATATGTTCGAAAACTGATTGCGCATTTCGAAGCTCTTTGGCGTCTTGTGTTGCTCCGATCATACTTCCCGCAAACCAGCCCAGCAAAATACCCAGAGGACCGCCCAAAATTCCAATGACCATCCCGATAAAACTACTTTTAGCAGTACGGTCATTCCCTGTAAAATCAAGGAAGTCATTGATTTTGAATTGGTGTACTCCAGTATTAACATGTGTCACAACCGCCATCTGTTCCCCCTTAATCTGCCGTTCTGCATATAACCTCTTCAATTCAGAAAATGCTTGGTACGCCTGACTTTCAACTTTAAAATTCATGATGATTACACGTCTTGACATTTGATCACCTCATTTAGTTTATTCCTTTATTCTATCAGCAAAACCTGTGTAAGAACAATAAAATAACCTGCATTTTGTTATCTTCCTCCTTGGCCGCCCGTCTGTCTGTCGAAAGCTGCTAAGCCCATCCTGAGAAACAGAAGTCGTCTGTTCGTTCAGTGTACCCAATTCTGAGCCTCTGCTGTAACTGCCGTTTTGATAGAATCCAAAGCTTGATGTTCCTGTACTTTCACCGCCTGAATATAACGCAAGAGTTTTTCTCGAAACTATTTCAGACATGTTAACAACAACATAATCAAAGTTCTTGGAAGTCTTGAAAGCAGCTACTTCATTTCCATCAGCAGCCTGTAAATGAATAAGTGTATCAGCCTGTTGTGTAGAATTAAAATAGATGACTGCTGCTGTCTGATCAGAAGTATCACTAATACCAATCCAATAGCCATCCCTGAGTTTCCGCTGGCAATCAAAGTCATTAAATGCCCCTTCATAATCAGGGACACTATTCTCGCCGTTGAACGGACTATCAATAATCAACGTGCAGTCTGTCGTCATTGTCACCCCTGTCTCCTTCGACTTCAACATAAATTGTGCTGCCGTTTATTTCCAGATACTTGCTGCTGTTATAATCGCCGATAGGGTCGCCAAATCTGTTCCCGACAAATGTACCAGCGTTGCCGTCGCTTCCTCCGGCTGCATTCTTTCATTTCAATGCAATCCCTCCCTTACAGTTCAAAGTATAGGTGAGCCAGCATAAAATAAGCTTAAAAAAAACGCCGCAGCAACAGAGAAGGTCTCTGTGACTGTGAAGCGTTTCATACATTTATTTTTTTGCTAAACTGAACTTGCGAAAATTAAATTTCTTTCAAATTCAGAAATTATTCAACAAATTCAAATTCAAAGCCGCCGATTCGAACGATATCACCATCTTTTGCTCCACGGGCACGCAGCGCTTCATCAACGCCCATTCCCCGCAGCTGTCGAGCAAAACGCATAACCGTTTCATCATGATCAAAATTAGTCATTTGGAATAGTTTTTCCAGAGATTCTCCAGACAACACCCAAGCTGCATCTGAATCACGGTCAATTGTAAATTCCGGACCCTCTGACTGGAAGCCGTAACGGACTGTTTCTTCCTCAACCTCATCTGTGTAAAGAGGAAATTCAGGAGTCACATCCAGCAAATCAGCAGTAGCATTTAACAATGGTTCCAGTCCTTTTTTAGACACACCTGAAACCGGAAAAATAGGTAGTTCATCTGCATACTCATCTGTGCGCTCTTTGGCAATTTCTTCTTTGAATTTCTTCAGATTTTCTTCTGCTTCGGGCATATCCATTTTATTCGCTACAATAATTTGAGGACGTTCCATTAAACGAAGATTATGAGAAGCCAGCTCTTTATTAATAGCTTTATAATCCTCGTATGGATCTCTGCCTTCCATTCCGCTCATGTCAATTACATGGAGAATGACTCTTGTCCGCTCAATATGTCTCAGAAACTGTGTGCCGAGTCCGACTCCCTGAGAGGCCCCTTCGATCAGACCGGGCAAATCCGCCGCTGCAAAGCTTCGACCATCGCTAGTGGTCACCATACCGAGATTGGGAACCAAAGTTGTAAAGTGATAGGCACCAATCTTCGGTCTGGCTGCTGATATAACAGACAGCAAGGTAGATTTCCCGACAGAAGGAAAGCCGACTAAACCGACATCTGCCAAAACTTTTAATTCCAGTTCAATTCTTCTTTCCTGACCTGGTTCACCATTTTCAGCGATTTCCGGAGCCGGATTTCTGGCAGAAGCAAAACGGGTATTTCCACGACCGCCGCGACCGCCTCTGGCAATAATCAGCTCCTGACCATTTTCAATTAAATCACCAATCAAGACGCCTGTATCAGCATCCCGTACTGTTGTTCCCTGAGGTACTTTGACATAAAGATCTTCTGCACCTCTTCCATGCATACTTTTACTCATTCCATTTTCACCTAAAGGAGCTTTAAAATGACGGTTAAAACGAAAATCCATTAAAGTACGCAGCCCTTCATCCACCACAAGAACTACATTACCACCATTACCTCCGTCTCCGCCGGCGGGTCCCCCATCAGGTACATACTTTTCTCTTCTGAAAGCAACCATCCCATCTCCGCCTTTACCGGCTTTGACATCAATGACTACTTGATCTAAAAACATGGACATACGATTGTCCTCCTAATTCAATTAATTATCTGTTATCTTTTGATTGCTGAGACATTCCATGAACGCTTCTTCATATTAACAGGCACAATTATTTACACTATCATTATTCTGTCAAACATGCAAGAATCCCTCTACCTATCCTGCAAATAAAATAAGGCCCAGCCACTCAAAATTCTAGTGTAAGTATAGCATAAATCACTTTCAATAAAAAACTTCTTTACAGTAAAATTGCAGTTTTTCTCAGCATAATTTTATTGAAGATTGTTTTTTTCTGTATCTTATTGAAATCAAACTGATTTTTCTATTTATTGCTGCTCATCACAGGAGAAAGTAAAGAACCTCGACATAGTAAGTGGTATCTTTTGACAAAATGATGCTGTGCGCGCAAAATTATACGTGTAACATCAGGTAAAAAAAGAAATTTTTATTTCTTTTGTTTTATAAATTTGAAGGAGGAATAACCCTATGACAGTAAAAGTAGGAATTAATGGATTTGGACGAATTGGCCGTCTAGCTTTTCGCCGTATTAAAGAAGTCTCAGATGATATTGAAGTGGTTGCAATCAACGATTTAACGAGTCCGACAATGCTGGCTCAATTGCTTCAATTTGATTCTACTCACGGAACTTATCCAGGCTCAGTCACAGCAACAGATGATTCCATTGTTGTAGATGGTGAAAAAACACGAGTTTACGCAGAACCTGATGCAAGTAAAATCCCATGGGCAAAAGAAAACAGCGTAGACATCGTACTTGAATGTACTGGTTTCTATACCTCTGAAGAAAAAGCAAAAGCTCACTTAGAGGCCGGCGTAAAACGTGTTGTTATCTCTGCCCCTGCAGGAGCAATGAAAACCATCGTTTACAATATCAATGATGATACATTGACACCAGATGATACAATTATTTCGGCCGGATCCTGTACAACAAATTGTCTAGCTCCAATGGCCTATTTCTTAAATAATGAATTTGGAATTGAAGTTGGTACAATGACCACAGTCCATGCATACACGTCTACTCAAATGTTATTGGACGGTCCGGTAAAAGGCGGTAACTTGCGTGCTGCTCGTTCAGCTGCTGATAATACCATTCCCCATTCAACAGGTGCTGCAAAAGCAATCGGTTTGGTTATTCCGGAATTAAACGGCAAATTACAGGGGCATGCACAACGTGTACCTGTTGTAGATGGTTCATTAACGGAATTAGTTTCTATTCTTAAGAAAAAAGTGACAGCTGATGAAGTCAATGAAGCAATTAAGAAACATACGGTTGATAATCCATCATTTAGTTATGATGACCGTGAAATTGTTTCAGGGGATGTTATTGGTACAACAGAAGGGTCCATCTTCGATCCTACTCAAACCGAAGTAACCACTGCCGGCGATTTTCAACTGGTTAAAACCGTTGCTTGGTATGACAACGAATATGGTTTCACCTGCCAAATGATTCGGTTACTTGAAAAATTTGCAAACTTATAATCGTTTGTGCTGATTATTCAGTAATACTGAAAAAAGAGCAGATATTGACAATTCAAAGCCAATATCCGCTCTTTTACACGTTAATAAACAATTCCCAAAAGTGCTGTTACTCATCTTTAAGAATTATTTTTCCATAATAATTAGGGGGACCAAATAAATGATGGATCATCCCCATAATGTCCTGTCTCATTAATGCTGTGTTGGCAGATTGATAAAGCGGTACGACACCGGCTTCTTCCAGCAATGTATGTTCTGCATCAATCAGCACTTGCCAGCGCTCCTTTGGCTTCGCAGACAATTCTCCGGCTTTTTGCAGTAATTCATTATAAATTGAACTGTTATAGCCTGAATGATTATGAAATGAATCGCCTGCGTAATTATTCAAATAAGTGGTCGGATCTTGAAAGTCAGGACCAATTCTTGTTAACAGCAAATCAAAATCCTGATTACTTTCACGATCAAGCAAGCTCTTTTCAGGAAGCAATGATATATTTACCGTCAAGCCTTCAAAATTTTCTTCCAGGCTATATTGGATATATTCTGTAATTTTTTTGTTTTCATCCTGATCTGAGGCCAGTAAATCAATAGTAAATTCTTTTGTTTCTGATTCAGAGAGTGCTTTTTTCCACAGTTTCTGGGCATTTACTTTATCGTAAGAAGTCAGAATGCCGCTTTCCTCCCTAAAATCTTCTTCTGATTCAGGATTTCCGACAAATTCAGCAGCCACAACTCCTCCGGCAACTCTGGAATCATTATCCAAAATTTCATTGACAATGTGATCTCGGTCAATCCCAATCATTATGGCTTTTCTGGCATTTTCGTCAGCAAAAATAGTTTTCTCGCCATCTTTTATTTGATTGACCTCGATCAAGTGTACCCAGGAATCCAGTTGTGTTGTATAATCTGGATCATTTTTATACTGTTTCGCAAACTCACCGGATAACACCGCTCTGTCCAGCTCGTTATTTTCGTACAGATCGACAGCCAAATTAGTTTCTTTCACTACCTGAATATTTACTTTATCAACATTTGACTGTTTAGAATTCCAGTACAAGTCGTTTTTGCTGTATGTCCATTTTTGATTTCCATGCTCCCAGTTTTCGAGAACATAGGGACCATTATATAAAAGATGATTGGCATCTATTCCATAATTATCCCCTTGCTCGTTCACATAGCTTTCATTTAAAGGAAACAATGTTGGAAATGTCATAACAGAAGTAAAATAGGCAACCGGCGCTTCAAGTTCGACTATAAGTGTATAGTCGTCTGGAGCAGAAACCCCTAATTCCTCTGGCTGTTTCACACCTCCCAGAATGGCTTCAGCGTTTTTAATATCCATCAGTAGAAATGAACTTGGCGAAGCATAATTGGCATCCACCACACGCTGCCAGGCATATACAAAATCATGGGCTGTTACGTTCATCCCATTGGACCATTTTGCATTTTTTCTCAGCTTCAAGGTATAGGTTAGACCATCTTCACTGATTTCAGGAAGCTCTTCTGCAACTCCGGGAATAATTGAATCATCGGCATCCAAATTAAACAGCCCTTCCATTACCTGAGTGATGGCAATAAAACTGCCGCCGTCCAGTGCATTTCCAGAATCCATAGAAGAAATCTCGTTGATTTCCATCATATTAATAATTTTATCCGGACTTGCTTCATTTTCTTTTTGAGAATCCTTTTTTGTTCCTCCACATCCGGAAAATAATAAAAACATGCCCATGATCATAGTCGCTTTAATAAGTTTGCTAACTGCTTTTTTCATTTTTCTCAAACCCCTATTATTTACTTTATTGTATTGAAAGATCTGTTTAATTAATTTGATTCATTCGACTCTCCACATCGTCTAAGTAGACAGATAGCTCTTCTTCAGTAAGATAAGGAACTCTGCCATAAAAAACATGATCAATTACCTCTACACCGTTGGACTGGAACATCCATTCTGACGTGAGAAGCTTAATTGCCTGATCGATTGGAGTCAGCTCGCCGTTTTCATTTTGAGGCTGACCAGTTGGAGTGAAAAATAGTGCCCGTTTCCCGTTAAATCGTTTTTTGGGTTCATCATCTTCAAAACTATAAGCAAATCCATGGGCAAATACACGATCAACATAACCTTTCATTATAGCCGGCATACCATTCCACCAAATCGGGAAAATATAAATTAGTAAATCACTCTCAAGTATCAGCTGTTGTTCTTTAAGAACATCGGTAGGATAGTTACTATTTTCACGAATAAATTTTCCTTTTTCTACATGAATAGTTTCCGCCCTGCTTAAAATCGGATTGAAGTTCATTTTGTAAAGATCACGAACCTCCACCTGATAACCATTCTTCTCTAAAGTCGATTTCGTTCGATCTAAAACTGCCTTGCTAAAACTCACCTCTCTTGGATGAGCGTAGACAATCAATGCTTTCATTTCATTATCCTCCTCTTGTTTGATTTCTTTATCATTATAGCAAAACTTATTGGAAATCGCTTATATTGAATGTTTTTTCACAATGATTATGAGAAAACTGACATAAATAGAATCCTGCAATGGTTTATCAAAGGCTTTTAGTTTGCTCTGTCCAATTTTGTTATTTTAGATGGCATAATTTTTATTTCGATGAATTGTCGAGCGGGTTACACTGGTCAAATCCTTAATAGTTGTAATTAAAAACCACTAAAAAGCATGTTCCTTTGATTTGAAAACAGATAGCACAGTTTTTAGAATTTTTAGTATTTGTAGAGTACATTGATGGTTTTCCTTTATATACACCTTTTCTTTAGCTTGTTAAATTCCTCATAACCGACGTTCTTTACCCAACAAAAGAGTCCTTTATACTGAACCTTGGATGACTTATCCAAGACCAGTAAAAAGGACTGCCAAATGGATAAGTATAGAACAAATTCAGCATTTAAATAAATGGTTTTCAATCATAATTCTAAAAGAGTTGCCAACTTCGATTCAAGAAAAGATTGCTCACTTTAACCATTATCAGGAAAAACTCAAATTTACCAAGGTTTTGCAGATTTTTCTTTATGGAGTTCACGAAGAAAAAGAAAGCTTTCGTGAAATGGATACAACCTTTGTTTTCGACTAAATACTGCCATTTTGATACAGTTTAAAATGGTCATTTTTTTGATATTTCTTTTCATTTGACGAACATAGGTTCTGATGTTATTCTTTTAAAGAAATAAAAATAACAGAGAATGAGAGGTAAAATAATGAAATTTGACATTTCTTTGAATTTTGATGGGCAATGTAAGAATACACTCGCTTTATACCCAACTGTTTTTAAAGCTGAGGTTCAGGATTTTAAAACAGTTGAACTGTTACTGGAAAACTAAAAATTTCCAGCAGCTGATAATAATAAACAAAAAGTGATGTACACGAATCCTAGAATAGGTTCAAACATTGTAATGTTTAATGATATTCCGTCAACTAGTATTTTGATTTGAGACAATGACATTGCACCACCTATAGGTTCTTACAATCAAAATGAACTTCGACGAATGTTTAATAAACTTAAGAGTGGTAGAATTGTAAAAATGGAGCTTCAGCAAATATTTTGAAATGGGTTGTATGGTATAGTGACAGATAAATTTGGGGAAACTTGGTAATTTTCTCGTTATAATTAGCGGTACCAATGGAACGAATAAAAGGATTCACCAAGAATACTTTAGTAAGAATAACAAAGAAGGAGTGACGACAATTGATATCCTGGAAAAAAGAAATAATAATTCCTGTAAATATCGAGATTATTTGGACTTTATTTGATATAGAGAACATGAAACGTATTATGCCTCAAGTGATTGAGACAAAAGTTTTAGAGAAAACAGATGGGATTGTTGGCAGTACCTATGAGCAAACTTATCAAGAGGGGAAAAGAGTAGAAAAATACATCGTAACTGATTTGGAACATGAAGATACCCCTGAAAGAAAGCATAATAAGTCAGGATTTACTCTTGCCAAAATGTTTGAAATTGAAACTTCTTTTACACTGATAAAAATAAGTGAAAATGAAACAAAATTCTTATATAGCGGTCAAAATAAAGGAACGAATTTTATTGCACGTTGTATGGTAAAAATGATGGGAAATAAGAAGAATGAGCAAGTGGTTACTGATTTTATGGAACGAGTAAAGACTGAAGCATTAAAAGATAAGACTGGTGGAAAATAATGAATATTTTAGCAATTATTAGTGCAGGTATATTAGCTTTTGGGGTAGGTGCACTTTGGTACACAGTCCTTTTTGGAAAAACTTGGAGGAAAGAGCTTGGAATTACTGAGGAACAAGTTGAAGAGGGCGACAGCGGATTTTTTCCTATGTTACTGTCGTTGTTAATTGAAACAATGATAGCATTTTTAGTTATCTACACAATCAGCAAATTACAATTACCTGTTTTTACATCAGGGCTGTTAATTTCAAGTATTGCAGTGTTTTCAGCATTGAAAAACTATATATTTGAACAAAAGTCATTAACACTGATTTTAATCAATGAGGGCTATAAGACCGTTTGCATTATGATTATGGCTGCATTCTTTTACTTTTTTGGCTAAAAATTATTAATCAGCTATACGAAAGGCTGTTGAATCACTAACGGTCCAACAGCCCTTTTAATGTGTGAGTTTGGGACAGAAATAAAGTTCCAAACTCTCTTCATATCTACACCCGAATAAACGGCGGTACAAAAACAACTCCTTCGGAATTAAGCCGAACTATCCTGAAAATATGAGGAGCTATTTTCGGATATTCCTTCTTAATTCTCGGAGCTGATCGTTTTTGTCCCGACCTCCTAAAACCGAATAAATGGTGTTCCAGTCTTTGTATAATCCAAGCATTCATAAGAAGTGTAGGAGCGAAGCCCCCCACGCTTCGAGGATCGGAACGAAGTCCTTCAATTCTTAGCGGCTCTGCCATTTAGAAATTGATGAGATCGAAACGAAGTGTAGTGTAGTGAGAACCACAGACGCAGAAAAACGGATACAGCGTAATATTTTGTCTCAAGAATCGTTAGACTCGTAGAGGTAGCAGTTCTCTTGAAAGGTAGCAGTTCTCTTGAAAATAAGTCGAATGATACTGAAACTATGGTATGTTTCATACGTAGAAGTTGATATGATCGAAGCACAGCGTAGTGTACCCATTCTCAGCTATTCATTCTATGAATAGTGTTCCTTGACAATTTTCAGATATTCCGCCTTATTGACATAAATCACTATGATTGACTTGTCAGAGTAGATGATCCATGATACCTACTTGGTTCTTAAGGAAGAATATTTTTGCTCCTGCGGTTACTCGTCGCATGAAGACCTTTGCTCCTGCGGTTACTCGTCGCATGAAGACCTTTGCTCCTGCGGTTACTCGTCGCATGAAGACCTTTGCTCCTGCGGTTACTCGTCGCATGAAGACCTTTGCTCCTGCGGTTACTCGTCGC